>JAKPSH010000260.1 GCA_029555385.1 Pseudomonadota bacterium | reverse complement strand
TAGCGCAGTTGCATCGCCTGTATTTTAACCGTTATCCCGAGCCCACCGGTTGTTCCTCAAGGCAGCAGTCACCGCGCGAGGGATCTCAAAGTTCCCCGGTGCGGGGTCAATCCCGGGTGGAGACGCGATTGATGGCACAGCAGCGATAAAAATCACTTAATTACTAATTTTGCCTGGCGCTGCCTTCGTGTTCGTCCCGAGCGGAGGCACACCTTGCTCTGTGCAGGCATGAGATCCCTCGCGCAATAAACCCTGCCTTTAGGCACGGCTCCTGCGCTCGGGATGACTGTTTTATTTTAACTCAGCGTTCACCCGGGTGATGCCAAGAATATGCGCCATTCAACGACTTTCCGGGCGAATTCCGGATGTGGCGGACTTATTCGCTTATTCTGAGGCTCTTAATCTTTGGTCAATGAGGCCTCAAGAACAAACTTACCAGTTTCGGTAACGAAGGGCACTAAGACGATTGGATCTTTGGAGAGCTGTTTGATTTCGATGTCCTTGCCGACAAGAATAATCGGAGTTGCCATTTCGAAGTAATAACCTTTTTCGCTAAGGGCTCCTTTAGCGCCGCCCGAAACCATGTTGGTCAGTTCGCCGACAGCATCAGTTACTTGAGCGTCAATAGTTGTAAAACTCTCTCCGAGCATGCCGCTGACTATGGCCAGGATGCTTGGTTGATCAAAACTTAGGATCATATTTCCTGTGGCTTGATTGCCTGCGAGACCGATAATCCCGGAGACTTCGCCCCATGTCCGGTTGTCTCTTTTGATCGATGGTTTTTCCATCGTCATCGAGATACCCGCCATTGTCGTGATGACGTTTTCCACCGACTTGATAAATGGATTTATAAGTTCAGCGTCCATTAATTCCCCTCTCTTTTTGTCTTGCGGGACATCACCTTTACCACGAGTTCCTTCAGACGTTCCAAGTTTAAGGGCTTGGGTACAAAATAGGAAGCCCCTAATTCAAGGAACTGGTTGATGTCCTTAATCGAGATTTTATCCGAAATAATGATGATCGAAAGCTGTTCCAGTTTAGCTTCCCGGCAGAGTCGGCGCGTGAGATCCATCGCGGAAATATCCGGCAATGATGCATCGACAATTAGCATACTGATTTGCGGATTGGCATTGAGGATATCCAGCGCAAGGAATCCGCTTGGTGCGCGCAGTGAGCAATAACCCAACGCATCAACGTGCTGCGCGACCAGCGTCCGGTTCTGTTCGTTGTGATCGGCGACTAGAATAACTGGCATCATCGAAATTCAGCGTATTAGTAGCGGTTATGAAACCAAGAATTTCTCATTATTGCGGATAAAAGCAATGGATTATTAAGATGCCTGGGCCTCGCCAGGAGATGCGAGGGTAAAGAAATATTTGGCGGAAAAACGCACGAAGTTGCGGCAATGAGCTCGATGATGCGCGACATTTCAACATAAGAGGCTATTTTCAGCGGGGGTAATATGTTCAAAATCATAATCGCCAGAATAATCAACCGCAACGCTGAGCCGTTTCTCCTCCGGTAGTTCAATCTGGCAACCATTGCTGTGCATCAAAAATCGTAGTCACTACGAAGCGTCGAGGCGGCGCATGAGAAATAATCCCGACAAGCCGCTGGGGGGCCGGATTGCTGCATGACCACTAATGCTGCTCAAGAGGAGTTGCTGCTGTTAGGAGCCAAGGGCAATTTCGATCACGCATTATTCACGTTGTACCGGGCGTTAATTCAGTCATCAACTTTGGAAGAAATTTCAGCTCTTGTGCTGTCTTATGTCAAGACCTTTACCGCGAGTTCGCTTGGTTTCGTTGGTTATATTGACCAAGACTCAGCGAATCTAATTGTGCCCGCCATTGTGCTTGACGTGTGCTCCCAGGGACAGGTTTTAGGCCGGCCTGCGGTCCTTAATGAATTGTGCCGTCTCGGGGAGTTCGTGCTGCAGAATGGCGGTAGAGTGTTGGCAAATGATGTCGAGAGCAGCTCCTGCGCCCATGCAGCCCGGCAAGAGAAGGCAGTTATTAGCCGCTTTCTCGGTGTAGCAGCAATGTGCGATAGAACTGTTTTTGGCGTCGTCGGCGCGGCCAACAGGGCTGAGCCGTTTAACGAGCAAGATCTAGAAGTGATCCAGCGACTGGCGGATATTTATGCATTGGCTGTTGAGCGTTATTGGGCAGTTCAGAAAAGGCAAGAACAGCAGAGTTTCCTCCAGGTGCTGCTCAACAGCATACCGAATCCAGTTTTTTACAAAAACTTAGCTGGCGTATACCTCGGAGGTAATACCGCATTTGCGCGCTTTATCGGGCGAGATCTGCAGGATATCGCAGGAAAGACTGCTTTTGATATTGCCCCACCACACTTGGCGCAAATTTACACAGAGCAAGACGAAGATCTGCGCAACAAGGGTGGAATTCAGATATATGAAGCGAAGGTGCGTTATGCCGACGGTTCGGACCATGACGTGGTCTTCAACAAATCGCTGTTTGCCTTTCCCGATGGCGGAGTTGGTGGCATCGTCGGGATAATCGTCGATATTACAGAAAGAAAAAAGGCAGAGGAAGAGCTGCGCCGCCAGAAGAATATCTTGGATTCCGTTGTGTCGGCAGTGCCGCATTATATTTACTGGAAGGATCGCCAATTACGCTATGTGGGGTGTAACAGACGTTTTGCCGAATTATCTGACGGCAAGTCTGCGCAGGAACTGATTGGCCAGACCGATGCGGTCTTGTCGTGGGCTGAGGAAGGGTTGGTGTTCCACCGTCATTGCGATGAGACAGTCTTAAAAGGCGGAGTTCCTCTGCTCAATGTCGAAGAGCAGATTATTGATGCTTCTGGTACACGGCGAGTTTTGCTTACCAGCAGGTCTCCGTTAGTCAGTGAGCACGGCGAAATCATCGGTGTCTTAGGTGTTTCGGCGGATATTACCGAGATGCGCCGGCGTGAGCAATCTCAGCGTGAACTGGAGAAACGCATGAGACAAGCGCAGCGATTGGAAAGTATGGAAGTTCTTGCCGGCGGAGTAGCGCACGACTTCAATAATCTGTTGGGAGTCATTATCGGCAATGTCGGCATGCTGCTGGAAGGACCTATGGAATACATAGAAAGCAGGCCATATTTGGAGCAAATCGATCGAGTGGCGCAGCGAGCGGCAGCAATTGCCGAGCAAATGCTGGCCTATTCCGGCAGCGGCAACATCGCGCAGGAACCAATTGATTTGGCGGAAGTGATCAGACAGATGAGGCCTTTTATTCAGACCATTGTCTCAAAAAAAGCCAAAGTGGAATACGCGCTTGACTGTCCGGTACCACCGGTAATCGGTGACGCGGCTCAGCTGCGCCAGGTGCTTATTAATCTGTTGCTAAATGCCTCGGAAGCCTTGAACGGCAAGCCGGGGATCATTGGCGTGGAAGCGGGAGTTAAGCGCTGCCGGGCGGATGATTTTTCATGCCTAGCTTGCGGTGACAGTTTGCCGGAGGGAGAATACGTCGTTATCACTGTACGCGATACTGGCTGTGGTATGGATTCTGACACCGCCGCGAAGATTTTCGATCCTTTCTTCAGCACGAAATTTATCGGACGTGGCTTAGGGCTTGCAGCTGTGCTGGGAATTGTTCGCGGACATAATGGCGGCATAGCCGTTTCCAGCCATCCTGACCAAGGTGCGCAATTTTTGGTCTATTTGCCGGTTAACCGCTTGGCCGATGAAATGCCGCGGGATATAAGTGTATGTTGCGGAGCGCCTCTGGCGAGACAGACTGTGATGATTGTAGATGATGAAGAACTGCTGCTTGCCATGGCTGAAAGAATAATGCGCAGAGCTGGATTCAGGGTTCTGAAGGCTGGAGACGGAAGGGCGGCGGTCGAAGTATTCCGTGCTTATCGCGAGGAAATAAGTGTTGTTATCCTAGATTTGATGATGCCGGAGTTAAGCGGGGAGGAGACGATGTTGGAGTTGCGGCGTCTCGACCCGCGCGTTCGTATTTTGTTTTCCAGCGGCTACAGCGAACATGCAATTTCTCCAGAAATTATCAACAGCGCGCTGACAGGTTTTATTAAAAAACCTTACCGGCCGGTCCAACTGCTTGCTGCTGTGGAAAGACTGCGCAAGGAGGAAATAAGAGAATGACGCTTGCGTCTGCGGCGATTCTTTTGCTCTTGGTGATGGATCCATTTGGGGGTATTCCACTCTTTCTCGCTGTCCTGAAGAATGTTGAGGAAAGCAAGCGGCGCAAGATTGTCCTGCGCGAATGTTTGCTGGCTTTTTTAGTGCTGCTTGTCTTTCTGCTGCTTGGCCAACGTTTGCTGGGGTTGCTGCAGCTTTCCCAGACTTCGCTCGGCATCGCCGGCGGCATAGTACTTTTTCTTATCGCAATTCGTATTATTTTCCCAACACGTCAGGGCATTTTTGGCGACCTGCCGGAAGGAGAGCCTTTTCTCGTGCCGTTGGCGATACCGCTTATCGCTGGTCCCTCCGCTATCGCAACTACTCTGCTTTTAGTTGCTCGCTGGCCTGAGCGCCGTTTGGATTGGTTTCTGGCGTTAGTGATCTCCTGCGCAGTGACAACGCTCACACTGAGCTTAGGTTCCCGTATCGCCGAGCTGCTCGGGCAGCGGGGAATCTCAGCCCTTGAACGCTTGATGGGACTGATTCTTACTGCGGTAGCTGTGGAAATGTTTCTTGCTGGAGTAAAAGACTTTATTCAGCACTTGTGAGGCGGCTTCATCATAATGCCGATTAGTGCGGCCACTAAGCAAGCTGCTCCGGCAATCATGAACGGCCCGAACCATGCCGATACATCACCACCCTTTGCGGCATCCTTAAAATAGCCCGCGACAAACGGGCCGGCGATTCCGGCGACACCATAGGCCAAAAAGACCCAGCCATAATTGGGCCCGAGATTTTTATTGCCAAAGAAGTCTGCTGTTGCTGCCGGGAAAAGAGCGAAATTCCCGCCGAAATTAAAACCAATTAAACAGGCACCGGCAATTAAGCCTAGAGGCGAACCGCCCAAATTAAAGAACGCAAACAGGATTGCGCTTTGGGCAAAGCACATCAGAGCCAAAGATGTTTTTCGTCCCAGCCGGTCGGATAAGCTGCCCCAAACAATTCGTCCGCAGCCGTTTAATATAGCGTACCAGGCCATCGCGGTTCCAGCGATGGCAGCGGCTTGTGCCGTGTCGGAAGCAGCGCCGCTTGCGCGCAGCGCATCAATGCCGAAGAGCTGAATGCAGTAAATGACCATCAGTCCGGCCAGCGCGGAGCAGCAAAACATCAGCCACAGCATATAGAACTGAGGTGTTCGAAGCATCTCGGAACTGACAAATTCGCGAGAACCTGATGCGTTGACGGCCCTTGTGCTTGGTGCGTTCGGTTCCCACCCAGCGGGGCGGAAGCCTTCGGGCGGATTGATCATCACAGAGCTGCCAATCAAGATAAAAACGAGAAAGACTATACCGTAAATAAAAAAAACGCTTTGCACGCCAGGAAGTCCCAATATACTTGTGGTATTCAGCAAGCCGCCAAACCAGCTACCGGCGAGCTTGACCCAGATCGTGGCGCCGAAACCGAAACCGGCGACAGCGAGCCCTGTGATCAGGCCTTTTTTGTCAGGAAACCACTTAACTCCGACCGCTATCGGAACGACATAGCCCAGGCCGATGCCCGCGCCGCCGATAACACCGATGCAGAGGAGCTGCGCAATAAACGTACTGCCAAAGATACCGCCGCAAACATATCCAGCGCCGAGTACAACAGCACTGGCTATTGCGACTGGCCGCGGGCCGATACGAGCCTGCAACCGGCCCGCGTAAACCATTACTACTGCAAAGACCGCAAGCCCTGCCGAAAATATCCACGCCGCCTCTGTCGCGGTGAAACCGTATCGGCCGCCTGCTTCAAGCGGTTTAGTTAATGCCGCAGTAAAAGCGCTCCACGCATAAATCGCACCGAGACAGAGCTGAATAAGCACTGCTCCGGCGACAACGAACCAGCGATTCATTTACTTAATCTCCTGACTGCCCTTTACTAAATCATCAACGACCGAGGGATCGGCGAGAGTTGTTGTATCGCCGATCTGGTCAATGGCGTTTTCTGCGATCTTGCGCAGAATCCGGCGCATAATCTTGCCGGAACGGGTCTTCGGCAGGCCATGCGCAAATTGCAGCTTATCCGGAACGGCGATCGCGCCGATCTCCTTGCGCACATGAAGCAGAAGTTCTTTACGCAGGGGATCGCTCGGCTCCACCCCGTCCACAAGCGTAACAAAGGCATAGAGCGCCTGACCTTTGATATCGTGCGGCATTGGAGCGACGGCGGCCTCCGCAACTTTCTCGTGACTGACCAAAGCGCTTTCCACTTCTGCGGTTCCGATGCGATGCCCTGAAACATTGACAACGTCGTCTATGCGCCCCATTAACCAATGATCGCCGTCTTCATCTACGCGGCAGCCGTCGCCGGTGAAGTACAGATCGTTGTACATCGAAAAGTAAGTATCGATGAAGCGGTCATGGTCGCCCCACATTGTGCGCATCATTCCCGGCCAAGGTTTCTTGATGCACAGTTTGCCGCCTTCGTTTCGTGCACACTCGGTTCCGTCATCGCGAAGTACCACTGGTTCTACGCCGAAAAACGGCTTCAGTGCAGCACCAGGCTTCAAGACGTGAGCACCAGGAAGCGGAGTGATCAAAATGCCGCCGGTTTCGGTCTGCCACCACGTATCAACTATCGGGCAGCGCTTCTTGCCGATTACTTCATGATACCAAATCCAAGCCTCCGGATTGATTGGTTCGCCGACGGAACCTAATATCCGCAGCGTAGCGAGACTGTATTTGTTAGGCCATTCATCTCCCAGACGAATTAAAGCGCGGATTGCGGTTGGTGCGGTGTAAAAAATAGTAACGTTATACTTGTCGACAATCTGCCAGAACCGGCCTGCATCGGGGTAAGTCGGGACGCCCTCGAACATTAAGCTTGTCGCTCCGTTCGCTAGTGGCCCATAAACAATATAACTATGGCCGGTAACCCAGCCGATATCAGCGGTGCACCAGTAGATATCGTCCTCGTGTACGTCAAAAACATATTTGTGCGTCAAGGCGGCGTGCAGCAGATAACCTGCAGTTGTATGCACTACTCCTTTAGGCTTCCCAGTCGAACCGGAAGTATAAAGAATAAACAGCGGGTCCTCGGCGTTTACCGGCACTGCTTCGCAAACAGCACTCGCTCCCGCCATTGCTTCGTGGTACCAAAGGTCGCGGCCAGCCGTCATCGCGCATGGTTCATCGTTTCTGCGGTAGACGACAACCTTTTCAATAGACGGGGTGGACTTGAGAGCCTGATCCGCCATTTGCTTCAAGGGAATGCTCTTCCCGGCACGAAGTGACACATTGCTGGTCACCAGCACTTTACACTGAGAGTCATTAATCCGGTCCGCTAAGGATTCGGAGCTGAATCCGCCGAAGACAACCGAGTGAATGGCGCCGATTCGTGCGCAGGCCAGCATTGCGACAGCCAGCTCCGGCACCATCGGCATGTACATACAAACACGATCGCCTTTATTGACTCCGCAAGATTTCAAGACATTGGCAAACTGGCAGACCTCGCGAAAAAGCTGGGCGTAAGTAAAGCTGCGCACGTCTTCTTCAGGTTCTCCCTGCCACGAGATGGCAATTTTGTCCTTGCGCTCGTTGGTGAGATGGCGGTCGAGGCAGTTTTGTGAAACATTCAACTCGCCATCAGCGAACCATGTGTGTTTAATCAACCGGCTTTGTGTGTTCCAAGTGTGCTTGCGTGCAACGCTGGGTTTCTTAAACCACTGTAGAGTATCTGCTTGCTCAAGCCAAAAGTTGGTGGAGTCATTAATCGAACGCTGATACATCTCTGCGTACTGCGCTGCATTCAAATGAGCGCGCTGGACAACCTCGGGTGACGGCGGAAATGTCCTGGTTTCAGACATCAAGGATGTGGTCGACACAGCTTCTTTCTTTTCGTTCGCCATTCTTTAGCTCCTCTTTCACATGAATTGCAGTTCCTCCACTGTTCGCTCATATATACTTGATGCAGGACCGTGTACCAAGCCATAGAAAACAGCTTCGTTAGTTGAATACTACATGAACTTTGCGTAATATCAGCCGGACCAGCACTTGACTCGGTGCGGGAAATAAAATAGCTTTTCGTGGAGAAATTGTTATTCCCGTGACCCGCAGCCGGCCACTGTCGGTCGAAATGAATCCAGATATTTAACTAATGAGCTCGCCAACGAAGGCTGTTTTTATATATTCGCCGGCACTCGATCGTTTCAGCTACCCTCAGCACTGCCCTTTTGACTCGCGCCGCGCTGGAATCGTGCGGCAGATTGCCGCGTCTATGGGCTTGTTGACGGGCCGCGATAGGGAAGAACGAGCGCCGCGGGCGCTCGAGCGCGAAATCGCCGAGAAATTTCACAAACCGGAATACCTTGATTTGCTACAGACGGTTTCCGTGGAGAACTTTGCCGCAGAAGCATTGTGGATGGGTCTGGGAACGGAAGAGTGTCCGGTTTTTGACGGGCTTTACGATTACGCTTCTCTTGCAAGCGGCGGCTCGGTTGACGGCGCTCGCCTTATTCTCAGCGGAGAAGCAAGCTCGGTTTTTAATCCAAGCGGCGGTTTCCATCACGCGGCTCCGGAAAGGGCGTCGGGATTCTGCTACATTAATGATGTCGTGCTGGCGTGTATGGTTCTTGCCGATGCCGGGAAGCAGGTTCTTTTCTTGGACCTTGATGCTCACCATGGCGATGGAGTACAGAATGCTTTTTTTGCGCGAAATGATGTGCTGACGCTGTCTATTCACGAAAGCGGAGAGACGTTGTTTCCTGGTTCCGGTTTTGTTCCGGAAATTGGTGAAGGAGCGGGCAGGGGATATGCTGTCAATGTGCCGCTTCCCGCAGGAACATATGACGAGGCTTACCTCACTGCGTTTCGAGAAGTAGTGCTGCCGCTGACGCATGCTTTTAGTCCTGATGTCTTTGTGCTGGAGCTGGGAATGGACGGTCTTGCGGGAGATCCGTTGACTCATTTAAGTTTGACAAATAATGCTTACGCCGAGGCCCTCGAACTGATTATGGCTTTTGGCCGGCCAATTCTGGCAACAGGCGGCGGCGGTTACAATGTCGAGAATACGACGCGCGGCTGGGCTTTGATGTGGAGCATTCTTTGTGGGGACGCGGCGGCAAGTGATATGACGCTTGGCCTGGGAGGTGTCATGCTGGCCAGCACAGAGTGGGCCGGCGGCCTGCGCGATCGGGTGCTGGCCCCAGCTGCCCAACAGCGCCGGTTGGTCGACAGCCAGGTTCGTCAGACAATAGAGGCGGTAAGGGCTCTGGTATTTCCGCTTCATGGCATATGAGCAAGATTATTATCAGGGATGAACAATATGCTTGAGTCTCTCCTTTCTCCGAAGTCAGTTGCGGTTATCGGCGCTTCGCGCACACCGGGCAAGGTGGGCCACGAAATATTGTCCAATCTGCAGCGCAGTGGTTTTGCTGGAGGACTGGTGCCGGTGAATCCTACCGCCGATGAAATTCTCGGGCTGCGCTGTTATCCGGATCTGGCGGCTTACGGTGCGCAAGTGGAGCTGAGCGTGATCGCCGTCGCAACTCCGTTGGTCAAGGCAGCGGTTGAAGACTCAATTGCAGCGGGCGCCCGGGCCATCGTGGTGATTACCGCAGGGTTTAAAGAAGTGGGACCGGAGGGAGCGAAGTTGGAAGCGGAAATAGCCCAACTTTGCTCTGCACATGCGGTGCACCTTGTGGGTCCGAATTGTCTTGGCCTGATCAACACCCACCATGCGATGAATGCATCGTTTGCTAAGCGCATGCCGGAGAAAGGATCGATTTCTGTGATCTCTCAGTCCGGGGCTCTGTGTACTGCAATTCTGGATGCTGCGGCGGCGCGGCGCCTGGGTTTGTCGAAGCTAATCAGTATGGGCAACAAGGCGGATTTGACGGAGTGCGAGTTTTTAAGTTCCTTATCGAACGATGTGGAGACGAGCGTTGTTGTCGGCTACTTGGAAAGTATTGTTTCAGGAAATGCATTTATCAAAGCAGCAGAGTCGGCTGCGGCGAAAAAGCCGGTGGTGATCTACAAGGCTGGAGTGACTCAGGCTGGTGTAAAGGCGGCGTCATCTCATACGGGAGGTCTGGCTGGTGCGGATATTGCTTACGGTGCGGCGTTCCGGCGTTCGGGGATTATACGCGCCAAGACTTTTGAGGAACTTTTTGATTACGCAACGGCATTTGCAATGCAGCCGCTGCCGAAAGGAAACCGTGTGGCGATTATTACCAACGCCGGCGGCCCGGGAATCATGGCGGCTGATGCGGTAGAACAGTCAGGCATGCAAGTAGGGTCACTGGGCAGTGGCATTACCACAGCGCTGCGCAGCAAGCTTCCCGCGGCAGCAAGTGTGAGCAACCCGATTGACGTTCTTGGTGATGCCGATCCGGAACGTTACGCCATGGCGGTTAACGCAGCCCAAGATGATGATTCGATTGATGCAATTATCGTGATTCTGACTCCGCAGGCCATGACCTTGCCCGCAGAGACAGCGAGGGCAATTGCCGCGAGCAGCCGCGGAGAGAAGACAATTCTTGTTTCGTTTATGGGCGGTGAAGATGTGATGCCTGGCCGGGACGAACTTGTAGCGGCAAACCTGCCGGACTATCCGTCCCCGGAACGGGCAGTCGCTGCTTTGAAGGGGATGTACGAGTACTCGCTTTGGCTGCGGCGGCCGCCCCGGATTTTAACTCGCTTTCCAGTTAACCGCACGCGAGTGCGGCGTATTATCAATAGGCACATTAAGACTAAGCACTACCAGGTTGGCGAAGCTTCATCAAAAGCGATTCTTCGTGCTTACGGTTTCAACGTGCCCCCAGGTTCGCTCGCAGTAAGCGCCGAGGAGGCTGTGGAAAAGGCGAGAAAAGTTGGTTTCCCGGTAGCGATGAAGATTGTTTCGCCGGAAATTGTCCACAAGTCTGATTTGGGTGGAGTCAAGCTCAATCTCGCGACGCCGGAGATGGTTCGCGACGCTTACGATTTAATGATCATGCGGGTGAATACCAAACTGCCCGGGGCGCGGATTGATGGCGTGTATATTGAGAAAATGTGTCCGCGCGGGACTGAAGTGATTTTGGGTATGACGCGGGATCCGCAGTTTGGTCCGATGTTAATGTTCGGACTGGGCGGGATTTTTGTTGAGGTAATGAAGGATGTCACTTTTCACCTGGCGCCGATTACGGAAGAAGAGGCGATGCAGATGCTGGAAAGTACAAAGTCCTTCGCGCTGCTCAAGGGTTTTCGCGGCCGCGGCGGTGTTGATTTATCCAGTATTGCGGTGAGCATTCAGCGGATGAGTCAGTTGGTTACGGATTTTCCGCAAATTACGGAAATGGATATCAATCCGTTTATCGTCGGTCAGTCGGCGGCAGATTCGATTGCCGCCGATGCGCGATTTACTTTGGCCGATACAAGGACAGGACTATGAGCGAGAAGAAGATTGTCTGGGATCGAGACTGGCAGGAAAAGTACAAAGACATGGTTGCTGCGCCACAGGATGCCGTAACGCGCATCCGGCCCGGCGACCGTGTATTTGTTGGTACTGGATGCGCCCAGCCGCAGGAGCTGGTGCGTGCCTTGTGCGCGAGGGGACGTGAGTTGCCTGATGTCGAAATTGTGCATTTACTTACTTTTGGTGATGCGCCTTACGCCAGCAAAGAGCTTTCGCAGTATTTCCGCGTGAACAGCTTTTTCATCTCGGAGAACGTGCGCGACATCATTCAGGAGGGTTTGGGTGATTACACGCCGATATTTCTTTCCGATATACCGCGGCTTTTTACCTCGGGGCAGCTGCCGCTTGACGCGGCATTGATTCAAGTCAGCCCGCCTGACGAGCGGGGGATGTGCAGTCTGGGTATTTCGGTGGATATCGTCAAAAGCGCGGCGGAGAACGCAAGTCTGGTGATTGCCCAGGTCAATCCGCAGATGCCGCGCACCCTCGGTGACAGCTTCATGAGTGTGCTCGATTTTGATGTGCTGGTTCCCGTGAATGTGCCGCTGATTGAAATCATTCCGCCCGAACCAGATGAAGAGCGCCGGCGCATCGGGCAGTATGTTGCTGCGCTGGTGGAAAGCGGGTCGACAGTGGAGTTCGGTATTGGCTCGATACCGCAGGCCGTGATGCAGTTTCTGAAGGGCAAGCGTGACCTGGGGATTCATACCGAGATGTTTACCGACGGTATGATTGATTTAATTGAAGGCGGCGTGGTTACCGGCGAAAAGAAAACGCGGGACGTGAGGAAGGTGGTAGCGAGCTTTTGTATGGGAACGCGCAAGCTCTACGACTACATTGACAACAATCCCGTGTTTGATTTTCATCCCACGGAGTACGTCAATGATTCGTTTGTGATTTCCCAGCAGCATAAGCAGGTGGCGATCAATGTTGCCCTTGAGGTGGACTTGACTGGACAAGTCTGTGCTGATTCGCTGGGAACCCAGTTTTATTCCGGAATCGGCGGTCAGGTTGATTTTAACCGTGGGGCGGCGCGGTCTCCCGGCGGCAAGGCGATTATTGCGTTAACCTCGACAGCAAAGGATGGTAATATTTCCAAGATTGTTGCACGGCTCAGCCCCGGGGCCGGTGTGGTGACAACGCGAGGCGACGTGCATTACGTTGTTACGGAATACGGCGTGGCTTATCTTCATGGGAAGAGCGTGCAGGAGCGGGCCATCGCGTTGATTTGCATTGCGCACCCTAAGTTCCGGGCTGAGCTTTTGAAGAACGCAATTGAACTTAAGTACCTCAGGCCGGAACTTGCCGATATCGAGGGGCGGCTGCTGATTGATCCGCCCCGCTACCGCACGACGCATGTACTCGATGATGGGACGCAGGTGAATTTCCGGTCGATCCGTCCCACCGATGAGCCATTGGTGCGGGATATGTTTTATGAGTTGTCCCAGGCGACGATTTACTATCGCTTCATGTCGCATATCAAACATGTGCCGCGGCGCCAGATCCAGGACTTTGTTTTCATCAATCACCGGACGGATTTGGCGATCGCGGCTACCGTGCCGGAGGCTCATGGCGAGGATATCATTGCCATCGGACGTTATTATTTGGATGAAAAAACCAACCTTGCGGAGGTGGCATTTGTGGTGCGCGATGAGTGGCAGAATCGCGGTCTCGGCTCGTTTTTGCTCAAGCATCTTTCGATGATCGCCAAGCGCAACGGTATCCGGGGGTTTACTGCCGAAGTACTGCGGACAAACCGGGCGATGCAGTCAGTTTTCAACCGCAGTGAGATGAAGGTGACCAGTCAGCCGCATGACGATGTCTATAGTTACCGGCTCGAGTTCGCCTAACAATGGTGCGCTTACGGCCGTTCCAGCACCTTGCGGATTTTTACAGCGAGATCGCTTATTTTGAAGGGTTTCTTCACGAACTGGACACCCGGATCCAGCACCCCGTGCTGGGCTAAGATGTCCCCGGAATAACCGGACATATATAAGACTTTCAGCTCCGGACGTGTTTTTGAAATTTCGGCGAAGAGTTCCTTGCCGTTCATCTCCGGCATCACGACATCGGTCAGAAGCAAATGCAGCGGACCGTGATATTCCGCGAGCCGCAGCAGCGCTTCACGGCAGTGATGAGCAACGACAACAGAATAGCCCCAGCGCTCCAGCAGCATTTGGGTCATTCCGCATACCAGCTTGTCGTCTTCGACGAGAAGAATCGTCTCTGTTCCGCGCAAGCTGTCTGCCGAATCATTTGCAGACGGTTTGGCCTCGCTGCGTAATGATTCTTGCAGGGGCAGATAACAAGTTATTGTTGTGCCGCATCCGGGAGCGCTGTCTACCTTAATGCTGCCATTGTGCTGCTTCATGATTCCGTAAACCGTAGCCAGGCCCAAGCCGGTGCCGCGGCCCTTTTCCTTGGTAGTGAAAAAGGGTTCAAATATATGTTCCTGGAGCTCAGCACTCATGCCGCAGCCGGTATCGGTCACCGCGGCATAAGCCGCAAGCCGCGTGTTGACTTGAGGCTCAATTTGCTCATCGTTGAAGGCTTGCGTAATTTCACCGCGTCCTGTTGTAATAGTCAACTTGCCGCCGTTTGGCATCGCGTCCTGTGCATTCACGGCGAGGTTGATCAGCACCTGCTCGAGCTGGCCCGTATCGCCGAGTACCGGCAGGACATCGCGGTCGGTAAGCACATCAAAAAGCACGTCTTCGCGTATCGTCCGCCGCAAAAGTCTTTTAATGCCTGAGATCACTGCATTTAAATCGACCAGCCTGACTTCCAGTGTTTGTTTGCGGCTGAAGGCCAGCAGTTGGTTGACAAGTTCCTGTGCTCTCTCACCGGCGCGTATGATTTCTTGTACGGTATCGCGGCATGAATTATTCGATTGCAGCTCGTCAAGGAGCATTTCACTGTATCCGAGCATCGGGGTCAGCAAGTTGTTCAGGTCATGGGCGACACCCCCGGCAAGCCGCCCAACACTTTCCAGCTTTTGTGACTGGTTGTAATGCTCTTCGAGTCTGGCCTTTTCCGCTTCCGCGTGCTTACGTGCGCTAATGTCGAAAAACACGCAGTGTGTGCGGAGGAATTTTCCGGCCTCATCGCGCATGACCCGTCCTTCGAAAGAAACCGTGATTATTCCCCCGTCTTTTTGCTTCATCTCATACTCGATTTCGTGCGCCTCTCCTGTTTCTTTGAATCGCGTAAATCGCTCCGGGAAAAGTGCCGGACCGTCGCCAGCAAGAAAGTCACCGAACCAGGCGCCGATGACTTCCTGCCGTTCGTATTTCAGCGCACTGAGCCACGCGTTGTTTACTTCAATAAAATGCCCATCTTTGTCGAGCGATTGATATGGTCCCGGTGATTGTTCATAGAAAAGACGAAAACGGTTCTCGCTTGCTTGCAGATTCTCCACTGCTCTGCGCTGGGCAAGCCCGATAGCTAAATTGGCGGCCAGGCGCTCGAAAAGCGAAATCTTCTCTTTACTAAACATGTCGCGTTGCGGATGGTTGAATTGAAGCAGTCCAAGAGTCTCCATGCCATGTCTCAGCGGTATAAGTGCCACCGATTCGTAGCCTTGACCATTGCAGCGGTTTCTTGTCGCGCCCTGCCGGTCGGCGGGAGTGGTGTTGGCCAGAAGGGCCGTGGTGCTGTTTGTCCAAAAACTGCCGTAATCTGTAAAAAAAGGAAGCTGCGGATTGAAGCGTCCGCAAATAACATTGCCGCACATGCACTCAAAAACCGGGTTGCCGCTGGAGTCGCGCTGGATTTCTCCTTTGTGATCCAAGGCACAGAGGCGGTTCTCTAATTCGAGGAACTCCGCAGGGAATCCTCTTGTTTCGCAATACGGAAAATCATCGCCATTTCGCAACCGGATGCCTACGGCCGCGCAGCCGGACCAGGCAGACATCAGGCGCGTTACTGAGCGCAGTAGCTCTGCGGTCGAGTTTGAGGTTCCTAACAAGTGCAGCAGACTAATTGTGATCTCGCGTTCGCTCTCGTGTGCTTTCCTTTGGGTGATGTCGACGTGGGATCCCCGCATACGAATAGGTTTGCCGAGCTCATTTTTAACCACGGACGCTTGCACCAGTATTGAGCGAAAAGAGCCGTCGCGATGACGGAAACGAAACTCAAGTTCTCCCTGCCCAGCAGCGCTCTCCAGGATATCGTTAATGCGGGCTAAGGTTTCAGCTAAATCGTCGGGATGCACGCGATCCTGCCATTCGCCAAATGAATTGCCGATCTCATGATCGGCATAACCAATCTGGTTTTTCCACTGCGGCGAGTAATAGACCTCGTTTGTTTCGAGATCCCAGTCCCATAACCCCACGTTGCCTGCTTTGGCAATTGCCTCATTGTGAGCGATGACGCGGCGCAAGTTCTCTTCGATTCGCTTCTGTTCGGATATGTCAGTGAACACCGTGGCAAAGCGTCCTGGGGAGACCTGATAGGCGCTTATCGAAAAGTGACGGTCCAACGGCTTAAAGTAGGATTCGAATGTCGCAGGCCTGGCGCCCAGGGCCACTGGGCCGTAAATGTCAAGATAGGGGGCCTTCGGACAGCCGATGACTTCAGTTACACGTTTTCCAATAATCGCTGCTAAAGACAATCCGGAATGTTTTTCGAATGCTTCGTTCGCATACATATAAACATAATCAATCGGCTTTCCGGACGGATCCAAAATCACGTCATGCAGCGCAATGCCCGCAGTCGAGTTTTCCATTAACCGCCGCAGTTCTTCTTCCTTCGCCTTGAGAGATTTTGTCGCGTCAAGTTTGCTCAGCGCAAGGCCGAGATCGCCGGCAACTTCATTAAAGAGGGCTTGCTCTTCTTGGTCGTGCGCAAGCGCGGCGGACAGGGAGACAACTAAAACGCCGTAAGCCTTGCCGTCTGAGGCAAGGCGCCTAATCAAGCAGCTCCGTCCAGAGTCCTGTGCGTTGAGCGCGCAGGCAGCGCAGAATGCGCTCTGGTCTTCAATGATGAAGAGCGCGTCTTGATTAAGCGCATCTGTCAGGCACTGTGGGAAGTCGCCGCGTTTAAGGCGTGCGTCTATCTCTTCGAAGCCGCCGTTTAAGCCTGATGAGGCGCACAGTATTGCTGCCGAGCACTCTGCGTTGAACAACGCAATCCAGGCAGAGTGATATCCAAGAGTCCCGGTCAGCGTGAGGCAAGTCTGCTCGACAAGCCGCTGCGGATCGGTTTCGTGGATAATCAGCCGGTTGATATTGCGCACCGCAGCTAGAAAAGGCTCAAGGTGCGGTCTTGGTGCACGGGCAGTGTGGCGTATCGGACGATCCTGGTCGGTCATGGCATTTCCTGATCTGACAGTGTTTTCATCTTAACTGCCAGTCTATGCCGAGTAAAGTCCAGATGGTTGGTTAATTATTAGGACAGAAAAGAGTGTCAGCGTTTTTATTCGATTTTTAGGGCGAGAAAAAAAATAAACCGGCTGCCGGCCCCAGGGCGCCGGATACAGCCGGTTCACCGTAGCCTGTCTGTTTTATTTTTTTTCAACAGTTATTTTTACTGGAGTCGGATTGGTCACGACATCGAAAACCGGCGACTTGCGCAGCAGTTCTGAGATTTTTGCTTCGTCCGGCTCTCCTCTGACTTTAAACCTCACACGAATTTCCTTAAATCCTTTGCGGACATTCGGATTGAGATCGAGAAAGCCATGCATGTCGATATCTCCCTCATACTCGGAGGAGATCTCTTCGATTTCCAGACCCTGGGCTGCTGCATGATATGCTAAAGCGGTAGTCATGCATGCCGAGAGCGCGGTCAATAAGTATTCAACAGGATTAGCTCCGCGATCCTCGCCGAGCAAAACCGGAGGTTCGTCAGCATCCAAGGAAAATGCACGAGCGTGTGCGATTTCCTGTCCTGTGCCGTAAAAGCCGTCGATGGTCGCCCGGTTCAGGCCTCCTTCAAACCATCTGTTGCGTGCACGGAACTTGAAGTCGGCAAGCCGAGGCTGCTGCCGGATTGCGCGAATATTCTCCATAAGCTGGGTTACATCAACGCCATTAATTATCTGGCTTTGGTCTTTTTCAACAGTCTGTCCTTGTTTTGCCATTGCTGGTGCTCCTTACGAATTATTAATAATTCCGTCCCGGCCTCTCTCCCCATACTCTGTATTGGAGATCAAACAGCAGCGGACGAAACATGGCAAAGAGGTCATGCTAAAGAAGTCCCTCGGGTGATTAATACGCGGTATGGAAAAGACTTTTGGTGGTATGTCAAACCGATACAGCGGTTGGTGCCGGTATTATCCGCAGCGTCAGAAAGCCCGCATTTTTTTCACGGTGTGCACCAAACAGTGTTCATATTTTGCCACTTCATGTTTGTTTCTGTCCCGTGTGCAAAGCTTGACGCGCTTTGCGTGATACTGAGCGTGGATACGATGACAGCACTTCTGACAACGAAATATTACTAAGGTTACCGCAGCTTACGTTACCATTATTTTATTAAAATTATGCTCTTTTGACGGTGTTTTGGCAGGACCATCTGCCAGATTCCTGACGGGTCTGAAAAAGTTGGTACGGGCTTTGCCAGTTATCTGACACAAGCCGCATGCGTACCGGCCGGCAAGTGTCCAGCTTTTGGCGCATTGGGGATGCTTGACGGGTGTTAGAAAATCGTAAAGCGGAAATAATCAGCAGGGAACGCTGCTCATAGCGTTCCGGTTTTAGGGAGAGAGGTTTTTCATGCTTGAGCAAGTTGCGGAGCTTCACACTCAGTACTCTTATAACAACTATGCTGCAGCGCCGGTCTATCCGAACGCGGCGTTTCGTTCGTTAATCACGGCCAATCCGGAGATGCACAAGATCTTTCAGGTGATAGAGCGCGTTGCTGAAACCACGAGTACTGTACTTATCCTCGGCGAGAGCGGCACAGGGAAAGAGCTGATCGCGCGGGCGATTCATGAGCTCAGCGGGTGTAAGGGACACTTTGTCCCCGTAAACTGCGGAGCGATTCCGGACAACCTGCTGGAGAGTGAGCTTTTCGGTTATGAAAAGGGAGCGTTCACGGGGGCGGTAAACTCGAAGCCCGGGCGCTTTGTTCTCGCCGATGGCGGTACGATCTTCCTTGATGAAATAGGCGAGATGAGCCCCCACCTGCAAGTCAAGCTGCTGCGCGTGCTGCAGGAAAGAGTCGTAGAAGCGGTCGGCGGGATTAAGCCGCGTCAAGTAAACGTCAGGGTCATTGCCGCGACTAATGTCAATTTGTCGGAGCTGGTAAAGACCGGCAAGTTTCGCGAAGATTTGTTCTACCGGCTGCAAGTTGTCCCGGTGGAAATACTGCCGCTTTGCCAGCGTCCGGAAGATATTGCATTGCTGGTTAACCATTTTGCGCGCAAGTTTGCCAAGGAAAATGGACGGCGTCCGCTGCTGTTCAGCGAAGAAGTACTCGATGCGTTTCGGCGTTACCGCTGGCCGGGCAACGTGCGCGAGCTGGAGAACCTGGTTCAACGCTTGACGATTCTGGTCGACGGGGATGCTGTTTATTTAGAGGATGTGCCCTCATACTTTTTCAGCGGTGATGCGGTCAGGAGTGAGCTTTCTCCTCTGGCGCACCTGCCGGAGCAAGGTCTGGATTTCAATGCCGTTGTTGAAGCTTATGAAAACAGCCTGATTCTTCAGGCTTTGGAGCGTACAGGCGGCAATAAAAAGGCCGCAGCAAAACTGCTCAATTTAAACCGGACGACTTTGGTGGAAAAAATCAAGAAGAAAGGGTTAGAGCTGTTTGCGGCCAAAGACAATGATCCATTTGACAGCTCTTCCTTCAGCGCATAGTGACTTATGACTAGCAAGCGTAAGGAGATCAGAAATCGAAAGTTGATCCGCAAACTGTGTGCGGCATTCTGTTGTGTGCTCGCTGCGGTAACAGCCGTGAGTGCGGCCCCGGCGGATGAATTGATGTCCGTGCTGGCAGTCAGCGACTTGAATGCGGGTGCGGCAACGGTCCAGGAATTAACGCTCCAAGGCCGCTACTTCGAGGCCATGGTCAAATTTAAAGACACCGGTGAACAGGGTAATGTCTCCGAACAGCTAGCGGCGGCCAAGAGTGCTTGGGCCTTGGGCTTAGTAGACGAAGCGCGAAAAATCTGGGACAGCGTTCTGGCGAACCAGGAGTTCCAAGGGACGGAACGCGCACGTGCCGTGCTGGCCCGCGCCATCCTGGAATATCAGGAAGGCAATTACGAGCAGGCGCGCGCAGCGGCAGAGAGTGTCGCGCAAAAGTTGGATATTTCTGATCTGCGCGCGCAATTCTGGATGCTTATCGGCGAAGCACTTAAAGCTCAGGGTGCGCTGAGCTTGGCCGAGGGTTATTACCAAAAAGCGGTGGACGAGGGCAGCTTCAAAGCAAGTACAGAAGCAGTGTTTCAGCTTGGCGAGTGTCAGCGCCGCCTCGGTTTAATCAATGAATCACGCTACACTTTTGCCGGTATCGACACCTCTTCACCTTATACGGCACAGGCTTTGCGCAAGCTTGCAGAAATTGATTTGGCGCAGCGAAATTTCGAAGGAGTGCTCACATGGCTGGAGGAGGGACGTGAGACGTATCCAGGGGAATTCAGCGATGGATGGAGTTCTTATGCGCTGGTTTCCGCTCTTATTGCGCTGAACCGCCTGGACAACGCAGAAGCAGAACTGACCAGCTTCCGCGTCAAGCACAGCGATACCGATTCATGGTTCGTTCTGGCGCAAGCTGGATTAGAAGCGGCTTATGCCAGGGAAATTAATACGAAGACGCCACCAGCGGCAATTAATAGTATTCAAGAAGAAAAGGTGCTGCCGTGAGCTTTGCTGAATTGCGGGAAAATGAACGGGCAAAGCGGCTGATGGCGATGGGCCGCATGGCGGCAAATCTTGCGCATGAGATTCGGAATCCACTGGGCAGCATGGAGCTATATTGCACTTTGCTCAAACGCGACCTTGCCGGTCACCCAACTTCGCTGGAACTTGCGGAACAAATACACGCGGGGATCAAGATTCTTGACCGGATTATCAATAACTGTTTGCAGTTTGCGCGGGACCTGGTAGTGCGGCCAAAGACGCTGATTAACGCGGAACAAATTTTAAAAGATGCCGCGGTTTATATGCAGCCGGCATGCGCCGAAGCCTCGGTGGAACTGCTGATCGAAGACCGGGGAGACTATCCGATTCGTGTAGATCCTTATCTGGTACAGCAGGCGCTGCTCAATGTGACGCTCAATGCTGTTGACGCATGCCGTGGGCAGGATGGGAAAACAGTGCGCATTGTCAGCGATCGCTGCTCGCGGGATGAGTGGCGTCTTATGATTAGGGATAATGGACCTGGGATTTCGGACGCGGATCAAGAAAAGGTGTTCGATCCGTTTTTCACGACCAAACAAGGCGGCACGGGTTTGGGATTGGCCATCGTTCACTCGATTGTGTCAGCTCACGGCGGGGTGGTGTCAATCGACAGTGTGTTGGGCCAGGGCACGACGGTGGTGCTACAATTTCCCGTATCAGCTCAAACGGCTGATGCGAATCAATTTACTGAGCAGCAATAACCGCACGGAGAGAATAGGTTCATGCAGGATAAAGCCCAGATTTTGATTGTTGATGATGAGCCGCAGATGAGGGCGGCGATGGAAGCCGTGCTGTCCCGCCTTGGGTATCCGCTGTTGCAGTGCGCCAACGGTCAGGAAGCGTTGGCACTTCTCGAGAAGAACAAGGTCGAGCTGATCATTACGGATATGAGAATGCCGGTGATGAGCGGGGGAGAGCTTCTTGCTGCTGCCAAAGAACATTATCCGCGCTTGCCGGTAATCATGATTACCGCATACGGGACGATTGAACAGGCAGTCGAGGCGATGAAAATTGGCGCGTTCGATTTTATTACCAAGCCGTTTTCTGCGGAAGACCTGGAAAATGTTGTCAGCCGTGCCTTGAATCCCGTACGCCGTTCTGCTGCACCGCGAGAGGCGAAAAGCGCCGGCAGTGAAAGTCTGGCAATTGTGACCAACGATCCGGCGTTTAAACGCGTGCTCGAGATTGCGGTTCATGTTGCCGCTAGTTCCGCAAGTGTTTTGATTCAAGGAGAGTCCGGCACCGGAAAGGAATTGATCGCCCGGTTGATTCACAGCAGCAGTCCGCAGCACGCCGGTCCGTTTGTCGCGGTAAATTGCGCTGCGTTGCCGGAAAACCTGCTGGAAAGCGAATTATTTGGTCACGAGCGTGGTTCATTCACTGGGGCTGTCGCCACGAAGGTTGGCAAGTTCGAGCTGGCTAAAGGCGGCACCATCTTGCTCGATGAAATCTCGGAAATGGAGCTTGCACTCCAAGCCAAGCTTTTACGGGTGCTGCAGGAACGGGAGATTGACCGTGTTGGCGGCAGCAAGCCGATTCCCGTGGATGTGCGCGTGGTGGCGACGACGAACCGGGACATCCGTCAAGTTGTAGCTAAGGGTGATTTCCGGGAAGATTTATACTACCGGCTGAATGTTATTCCGCTTTATGTGCCTGCACTTCGTGAGCGGAAAGGCGATGTACGGCTACTGACAGAGCACTTTGTCCGCTTGTTTTCGGCGGGGGCGCCAAAGAGAGTGTCGGCTGAATTGATCCGTCAATTGGAAGAGCATCGCTGGCCTGGGAACGTGCGCGAATTGCAGAACGCATGCCAGCGGGCCGTACTGCTCGCCCAGGGCGACAGCCTCAGCGTCGACCACTTTCTCCTGGGAGCGATGAATGAGGTAAAAGAAAATGTCAGCGCCGAAAATCTAGTCTTGCATCCTGGCTTAAGCGTTGCTGAAGCAGAAAAGAGATTGATTTACGAAACGCTGCGCGCGACGGGCAATAACAAAACAAAAGCCGCAGAGCTGCTGGGGATAAGCATCAGAACCCTGCGCAACAAGCTGCATGAATACGGAGATATGAGCTGAGGCGCGGCGAGTGATGAGTAATTGACGGGACAGTGCTGGACTTTTGGCCTGAAATGCTTGTGGACGGATATAATCGCGTTAAGAAAAAGGAGCGGACACGGTAAGTTAGAGAATGACGGGAGGATGAGAGCGCGAGGTTGTGCGGGCACGAATGTTGCTTGAATCTTGTTTGGACACGGTTTTGGTCGTCAAGCGAGGAAGGTTATGGACTTATTCGATAATACGCTGAAGGCGCTGGAGAGGAGCCTGGACCTCTATTACAAGCGGCATCAGATACTCGCAAGCAACGCAGCAAATAGTGAAACGCCCAAATACCAGGCGAGAGAGCTCGATTTTGCTGGGGAGCTGGATAAGGCACTGGGCAATGCTGCTGAGCCGCTCGTTAAGACCAACCCGCTGCACATGGACCTTACGACCAGCGAAGGGCCTCGTATTCTTCCGGATAATACGGGTGCGGTGGGTGCGGACGGCAACAATGTAGATATCGATATCAACATGGGAAAGATCTCGGCCAATGCGCGGAAGTACACAAGTAATGTCGAACTGCTCAATGTCAAGCTGCAAATGCTGCGTATGGCAGCCAGAGGCACTGGAGGATTCTAAAAATGTTTGACCGGATTTTTGATGTATGCGCCAGCGCGATGAGCGCAAACAGGCTGCGCATTGATACCGTAGCCAGCAACATTGCGAATGCCCAGACAACGCGTACGGCGGAGGGTGGCCCGTACAAGCGCCGCGATGTGGTGTTTGCTGCCACTGATGTGGTTCCGCCAAATGCTTTTATGAATGAGTTGGATAAAGAAGCATTAAAAAGCGTGAAGGTCGCCGCAGTCATTGCGGACGAAAGCGCCCCGCAGAAAGTATATGACCCTGCGCACCCCGATGCCGATCCGAATACGGGTGTCGTAGAGCTGCCGAATATTAATCCAGTGACGGAAATGGTGAATATGCTCAACGCGAGCACGGCGTACAAGGCGGCAGCAGAGATTGTCAATGTGACAAAAGATATGGCCGCGGCGCTGCGCCGGTTATCAATGCGGTTTTAGCGCTGGAGAGTGAGCGGTATGCAAATCAAGGGAATTGACTTTTCTGAAGAGCTAAAAATGATGCGCGGTATTGGCGGCGTGCGCCCGCGTGATGCTGTTGAAATAGACAAGGACACTCCAGGCAGGCCGGAGAAATTGTCCTTCGGGGAATTTCTTGCACAACAGTTCCAGCGTGCGAACACGCATGGAATCGAGGCGGAACAAGCCATTCAGCGGGCTGTTGCCGGCACAGAAGAGAACCCTCATGCGACGATGCTTGCCGTACAGAAGGCGAGCGTGTCATTGACGCTGATGATGTCAATTAAGGAGCGTCTGGAGCGGACCTATCAGGAACTGATCCGGATGCAGATTGGTTAGCGGCTGTTGTTATTGTGTTTTACTAGGCTGGTGAATAGGTTATGAAGTTCGACATTCCCGCAATCTTTGAACAATTGGTCCGGTTCTATGTGAAGCTGCCTCTTGCGCAAAAAATTGCGCTGCCGCTCCTGCTTGCTGGAAGCATGGGGGTGATTGTTTTTGTCTCGCGCTGGGCGACTCAACCCCAGTATCGTGTGCTCTATTCAAATCTTGAGGATACTGATTCTGCGGGAATCATTGAGCGTTTGAAAGAGCAGAAAGTGGATTACCGGCTGCGCAGTGATGGCCGGACGATTGAAGTAAATCCGCCCAATATGGTGGACGAGCTGCGCATTAATCTTGCGGGGTTGGGGCTTCCTCGGGGCGGAAATGTCGGTTTTGAATTGTGGAATGAGACTAAGCTCGGCCAAACTCCGCTTGGGGAATCAGTAAATTTTGCGCGGGCGCTGCAAGGTGAGCTTGAACGGACGATTCAAACAGTAGAAGCCGTACGTGCCGTTCGAGTGCATATCACTACGCCCAAGCAGTCCGGTTTTGTCCGCAAGGATGTAGCGCCGACAGCGTCTGTGCTGCTGCGTCTGAAAGCGGGAGCCGAATTGACAAAGCAGCAGATTAAAGGGATCGCTCATCTGGTAGCGGGCAGTGTAGAGCGGCTTGCGCCGGAGAATGTGACGATCGTTGACCAAAACGGCAGGATGCTTAATGAGAAGCTGTCACCGGAGGAATCCGGCGGTGCGGACCTGACTAGGCTTGAATATCAAAGATCTGTAGAAAATGCTTACGTAAAACGCGTTGAGACGATGATCGGCGAGGTGCTGGGCGCCGGACGTGTCGTGGCGCGTGTGACGGCGGAGATGGACTTTAACAAATTCGAAAAAGAAGAGGAGGCTTACGATCCGGCAGGTACTGTGGCGCGCAGTGAGAGATCCTCACAGGAGGGAACCGGGCTTACGGCGGAAGGAGGCGTGCCGGGTGTGGTATCGAACCTGACGAATGACCCGGGCTTGCTTACGCCGCCGGACTCGGCAAAGAACGCGAATATCCGTCGGGAGACTGTAAAGAATTTTGAGATATCACGTGCGGTAAGCCGGTTAGTCGGATCACCGGGCAAGATCGTGCGGCTGTCCGTGGCGGTTTTGGTGGACGGGCAGCGGATCGAGCCCCCTTCCGGTGTTGCGGCGCAAGATGCAGTGCTGGCAGCGGCGGCTAGACAGTACAAACCGCTTTCACCGGAGATGATGAAAAAGATAGAAAATCTTGTCAAACAGGCTGTTGGTTTTGATGCATCACGCGGCGATATCGTCACCGTGGAGAATATGCCGTTTGCTGAGCCCGATCCCGCTCTGGCCGCAGCACTTGACGGCGCGGCGAGCAAGGATCTGATCTATCAAGGGGCGTCATGGGTCGTATCGTTGATTATCGCTGTTTTGTTTTTGTTCTTAGTTGTCGTGCCGCTAGTCAAGTTCCTGGTTCGTCCGACTGAAGCAGAGGTTGACTTAAGCAGATTGCTGCCTGCAGGAATTGAAGAATTGGAGGCTGAACTTGAAGCTGAGCGTTCAAAGATCGCTATTTTGCCCGAGCGCGGAGTGCCGTCAGTGGACATTGAGGAACTCGAGACGTTGCTGGGTGAAAACTCACGCATTGTCAAGGAAAATCCGCAGCAGGCAGCTTTGTTAATCAGATACTGGCTCAATGATGGAAGGATCTAGTCATGGTAGCGCAAGCCGATCTGCCTAATATAATGAAAGCAGCAGTAGTGCTGATGAGCCTGGGCAAAGATCTTGCGGCCCAGGTAATGAAATACCTGACCGAGTCTGAGGTTAAGAAGCTCAGCCGCGCCTTTATGGGTGTGCACGAAGTAGAGCGGGATACGCAGCGGGCCATCGCTGCGGAATTCCAGACTATGCTTCATGCCTCGGAAACAATGGTTGTGGACGGACGCGAATTTGCTAAGGATGTTATCGGGTCAGCTTTTGGCACGGATGCTGGTGAAACACTTTTAGAGTATATTACGGGGAGCCGGAAAGAACCGTTGTCCGCGCTGATTGCGGACATTCCGCAGAACATAGTCGACAACTTCATCCAATCAGAACACCCGCAAACGATTGCTTTTCTGATGACCAAAATGGGCCCGGAAAAGGCCGCCGATCTTTTGTCAAAAATGCCCGAGGAAATGCAGACCGACGTGTTGATTCGAGTCGCGCAGCTTGAGCATGTAAAGAGCGATGTGATCGACGAAGTGCGGGAAGTGCTGCGTACACAGCTTCGCGGCGTTAGCATGGGAGAAGAAGAGGAATTGGGAGGTCCGAAGGCGACGGCTGAGATTCTCAACTTTGTCGATCGCAACAACGAAGAGAGAATTATATCGGAGATAGAAGAGATTTATCCGGAACTCGCCGAAAATGTGCGCAATCTTATGTTCACTTTCGAGGATATCGTCAAGATTGACGATCGCAGCATTCAAACAATTCTCAAAGAAGTACCGCGCGATCAGCTGGTGCTTGCGCTTAAGACGGCAAGCTCGGAGTTGAAAGGCTTGCTCTTCCGCAATATTTCGCAACGTGCGGCGGAAATGCTGCAGGATGATCTGGAAGCACTCGGCCCGACTCCGCTGAAAGATGTCGAAAAAGCGCAGCAAGCCGTTGTCGATGTTGTCCGGCGGCTTGAAGCTGAGGGTAAGATTACAGTGGCAACTGGAGCTGAAGACGTTCTGGTGTAGACTTTAGAGAAGCCGGAGTATGCAGGATATTAGAGCAAACAGCGATGCGCAAAAGGATAAGTGCGCAAGCACCGTGAAACAGGTGATGACCGGCAATGCCATGTCGCAGCGGCAGTATCGCCCCACGCCGTATATGCCGACGGCGTGGGAGGTGATCGGCGAGAAGTGCCGTGACCTTGCGTTTGCTCCGATGGTGCTGGAAGTTATGTGCGGTTATCAATCAGCGCCAGACCCGATGTTTGAAGTGTTTGGCGGTGCGGTTCCATTTGCTGCCGGGGATAGGATTGAAGTAGCTGGTTCGGCGACGCGGTTATGTGAGAAAGAAACGAGGGAAGAACAGCCGGCAGTGGACCCCGAGCTGCTGCAAAAGCAGCTTGCAAAGAGCTTTGCCGAAGGGCGTGCAGAGGGATATGCGGCTGGTGCGGCGGATGCTGAAGCGAAGAATGATGCAAGATACGAGGAAATTACGGAGCGGCTCAAAGTGGTTACTGAGCGCGTGGAGCAGGCGTATCACGAACGATTGGCGATGGTCGAACAGTATGCTTTGCAGCTTGCTGTAGAGATCTCTAAGAAAATTCTTGGATCAGCTGTTGAATTAAGGCCGGAGTATATCCTGGAAATAATTCGCAGCGGGCTGCATAACCTTGGCGCGGCAAAACCGATGAAGGTGCGGGTATCGCCTCAGGATTATGAATTTATCGAGGTCGTTGGACTGCCTGCTGATCTTACCCCCCAGGAGACGGGCGTTCAGTATGTCAGCGACGAAGCGATCAAAGCAGGTTGTGTTATTGAAACTGATTTTGGCGAAGTCAATCTTGAGCTGGACCAAATGTGGGAGCAAGTGAAAAACAGCCTATACGCGGTTTGCAAATGATGGATCTCTGGACTAAGGCTAATACTGCTTTGCAGCATACGAATCCAGTCACGGCGCGGGGTGAGGTCACGGATATCACCGGTTTAATCATCGAGGCGAACGGTCCGGCGGTTGGTCTGGGAGTGACATGCAGCATCGTTCAAGGTGATCGCAAAGTAGCTGCCCAAGTTGTTGGGTTTCGCAAGGGGCGCATTCTGTTGATGCCGCTCGGTGAGCTGCATGGCATTGCCCCGGGAGCGTCGATTTATTCGCACAGCACGGCTGAAACAATTAAAGTAAGCGAAGATTTGCTCGGGCGGGTGATTGATCCTTTAGGCAATCCAGTCGATGGCAAGGGGTCGATTTGTCCGGGCATTGACGTAGCGCTTTTCCGTAAACCTCCTTCACCGCTTGAGCGTAAACGTATTACACAGATTTGCGACGTGGGAATCAAAGCTGTGAACACGGTGCTCACAATTGGCAAAGGCCAGCGTGTGGCGATCATGTCCGGTTCGGGTGTCGGGAAATCAACCTTCTTGGGCATGATCGCCAAGCATGCACGGACATCAGTAAACGTAATCGGCCTTGTTGGAGAGCGTGGACGCGAGGTGCGTGAGTTTATTGAACGCGATCTTGGTCCAGAAGGGCTCGCGCGCAGTGTTATCGTTGTGGCAACCAGCGATACAAGCGCGTTGATGCGGATTCGCGCGGCATTCGTGGCAACGGCGATCGCTGAATTTTTCCGCGATCGAGGCGAAGACGTGACTTTAATGGTGGATTCAATAACGCGCTTTTGCATGGCACAGCGTGAGGTGGGTCTGGCGATAGGTGAGCCCCCCAGCGCTAGTGGTTATACACCGTCGGTGTTTGCGATGCTGCCGCGTCTGCTTGAGCGCGCGGGAACTACGGGCGGTGCGGGCGCGATCACCGGCTTTTACACCGTGCTTGTTGAAGGTGACGACATGAACGAACCAATTGCGGATGCGGTGCGCAGCATCCTTGATGGCCACATCGTGTTAAGCAGGGCTCTTGCTGCCCGAGGACAATATCCAGCGGTTGATATTTTGCAGAGCATTTCGCGCTTGATGAGCGAGCTTGTTGATGAAGAGACTTTGCAGCGTGCGGCAGATGCCAGAAGAGTGGTCGCTGATTACAACGAAGTGGAGGATTTGGTAACGATCGGTGCTTATAAGCCGGGCCAAAACGCGAAAGCTGACTTTGCCGTACAAAAGATTGAAGGGGTACGGCAGTTTTTGATGCAGCGGCCGGATGAGAAATTTTCAATAACGGAGAGTGAGGATCTATTGTGTCAAGTATTCAGTGATGCTCCCGAACACAAGCCGGTGATGCGGCGGGCGGCTGTGTAAGCAATAGGTTTTGTTGTTTATGAAGAAGTTTAAGTTCCGACTGCAGCGAGTGCTTGATTACCGGAACCTGCTGAAAAAGGAGAAGGAGCGGGTGCTGGCGCGACGTGCTGCGGAGCTGCACGATGCCCAAGAGCGCCTGACCCAAATTCTAACTGCGCAGGATGAGGCGTTATGGCCGGACAGGATGGAGTTGACCATGGCTGAACTTGCACTAACCGGTGATTATAAGCGTTATCTGCAAGATCTGCTGGTGCGTCAGCGTTTGATTGTCTTGCAAGCGGCTGAGGCCGTTGAAGCTGCACGGCAGGCATATGTTGAACAGGCTATCGAAACTAAAACGCTCGAGAATGTTAAGGAGCGGCGCTTTCGTGATTTCAAGGAGGACGAACGGCGAGGCGAACGACGAGAACTGGATCGTTTCACCGTGACGCGTTATCGTTTTAAATCGAAGCTTTCAGGAAAAGGGGAGCACAGTGGAGGCGCTAATGGATGATGATGAGAAAATGCTGCTTAATCTCAAGTCGAAAATGAGCAAACAACAGCGTGAGGATATGCGTGATCTTCTTCAAGCAGAATTGAGGCGAAGAAATGAAGAAAATAGCGAGGTGCAGCCTATGAAACGTTCGGCGGACAAGAGCACGGTGAAAAGTTCACAGTTGTCGGGGGGATTGGATCGCGAGCATCTGGGACAAATGTACGCTGAGTTAGGCGGCGACTTAAAAACGGCGAAAATGCGTCGGCTGGAAGCGCAGCTCGCTGAAGCAAAAAGGCAGGCCGGAAGGTACGGCAAGTTGCTCAAGCCCAATAAGCGCGCCCAGCGCAATTCAGACTATGACCGGGTCACAGAAAGTGAGCGCGAGGTGGTTGGCCAGGGAATGGGTGGGGTGAGTTTGCGTTCGATGCTGCTGATGGGAGGAATTGTCTGCTTGGCGTCGCTGAAAGTCATCTTCTCCACGGGCATAGTTGATGCTTCGAGCAGCTTGCCGGAAAACAGTAGTATCGGCCAGGCGCGCGCTGTGAGCGTTGACTCAACAGTTGTGACTCAGGAAGGAAAACTGGCACAGATCGGGGCGGAAGTTCCAACACAGCTAATGACTGCACAAAGGAGCGATAGAGTTAGCGAAACGGAAAAGCAAGTACTGCTTTCGCTTGATGCTCGGCGTGTCGCTCTCGAGCAGCGCCGGACGATGCTGGAGCAGAAAGAGAATGAACTGAAACAACAGCAACAAGCGCTTGCCGAACGGGTAGCTGAGCTGAAAAGCTTAACTGTTCAGCTTGCGGAGCAGCGCAAGGAGCGTGATGCGAAGTTTGAGGCAAGGCTTGAGCAGCTAGCTGCCGTTTATGGTTCGATGGCGCCTAATGAAGCAGCGCCGCTTGTTGGTAAATTGGACGAAGAAATTGCGTTAGCTCTGCTGGAGCGGATGCCTGGCAAGCGCATGGGCCAGATATTGAGCGTGATGGAGCAGGATCGCGCAGTTGAGCTTACGCGTAAGCTGACTAATCGCGGGAAGAGATAAGACACTCATAAACTGCCTGAGCGGCAGTGGTAATGCCCTGTCTGTTCCAGTGCGTGTCGTCTCGCCAATAAACGTATTCACTGCGACGCAAGTGTTCCTCAGCGGCACGGCGCAGCACTGCTGTGAGGTCGACGACGGTAATGCCATGCGCGGCGTAAGAGTGCCGCAGCGCGTTATATGCAGGTGATGGTTCTTGCATCTGTTGGCGGATTGGATCAGGCAAAAAACGGGCATACACTCTCGATTTATCTGGAATGAAGAAAACGCAAGCGAGTTGCTTAATTACAGTTGATGCGGGCAGGGCCGGGGCTTCGGGCTTTGAGTTGAGTGCGGCAGATAGATAAGGCAGGTAGAATGCCATTTGTTTATCGCCGATATGAGCAACGAGCGCGTTAAAGTCATAACGCATAAAGAAGCGGCGCTCTAAGCGGCGGGACATGCCCCAGACCAGACGCGGGTAACGCAGCGCTGGGGCAAGGTGCGTAAGCAGAAAATGACGTTGCCAATCATATGTGTCAAGCAGTCGAGTTGCGCTCAGCGGGAGCACGGGAATGTTCCGTAAATCCATTGCCGATGCTGGTGACCCGAAATCATTGCCCTCAAAATAAAAAAAAGCAAACTTGGCGTTGGCATCAACGTGACGTTGAAACCACTCAGCTTGCGTGCCGTAATTTGCAGGCTCTAAGGGAAATGCGATCGAGTATGCCGCAAGGCCGTGTATATGCCGCAGCACGGCTGGTAATGCGGTGTCTTGATCCATTCCCGTCGCGGCGATAAAGGAGTCGCCGATTAGAACGATATCCCCCGGTGCGTACTCAACATCATTGCGAAAGCCAAGCTTGTCAGTTTGGAAACGGATAAACCGTGGTTCGCGAATATCGCGGGGTAGCGACGGATTGATTGCAGAAATATCACCGTAGGGTGAAAAGACGTTTTGACGAAGATGGGGAAGATAACGGGAACCATCGATGCTCTGCTCATGCTCGCGATAGCGGGTAGTAATGAGACGATCATTGTTGCGCAGCAGCAGTTCAAAGCCGGCGATGCTGCCGGTCAAGGCGAACAGCAGAAGGCAATAATCTGTTGTCCGGGATCTGATGAGGATAATTGTCAGCACGAAGAAAGCGGCAAGGTCGCAATATAGCGGCAGTGATAGGGTCCACCAGGCCGCCAGAGCAAAGAGCAATAAAGGTGTTTTGCTTAGCATTTCTCCGGCTTTTGCTGTGCAAGAGCTTGAATCGACGAAACGGCTTTTGTTAAGGTATATTGATTCGCGCAGCTGAGCAATCGACTTTTGGGAGAGCGATAGTGAATTGGTTAAAGTTACGTAAGGGAAAGTACTGTCTGTGGCCTTCGCTTGGCATATTTGCAATCATCGCCTTTCTTACGAATGCCGCTGCGCAGGTCGTGTCAACTTCTCCTGGCAATGCAGTCAAAATTGGATTCATTACTCCCCTTAGCGGTTCAAGGGCCTCCATCGGCCAGGATGCGCAGCGTGCGGCACTGCTGGCCGTTGAGGCTTTGAGAAAGGCAAAGCCGGAGGCGGCCGGGCGCCTGGAGTTGGAATTTGAGGACAGTGCCGGGGATCCCGCACGAGGAATGTCGGCGTATAAGAAACTTATCGCTGAGGGAATCCGGATTGTGATTACGCAAAACAGCAACGTGGCACTGCCGATCTCGCAGCTAGTCAATAACGACGGCGTGCTGCAGTTGGGGATATCGGTGACAAGTGACCAGTATTCGCGGGCCGATGATCTTACTTTTCGCGTAAACGGGCCGACGCGGTTTGAAGCAGAGCATATGGCGCATTTTATCGATCAGCAGCAGGCGACGCTTCCCGGGCGGACGGCGGTAATCGCAATGCTTGATGAGTATCCCGTACGTCTTCGTGATAATGTGCTTGATGAGTTGAAAAAAAGAGGGATTTCCGTTGCGTATATGGATGACTTCATGCCGCAAGAGATGGATTTTCGCGCGATGCTTGCCAAATTAAGGATGCTGGATATCAAGTATATCCTGTTTCTTGGTTATCAGACGCATGCCGGATATTTTGTTCGACAGTTGAAAGAGATGGCGCTCGCACCAGCGGCCATTGTTGGATGCGTACCCGTTAATAATTCAGAATTTTTTCAAACTGCCGGTCCCGCCGCTGAAGGGACTTTTGTGGTCTCGATTAAGAGCGCGCTTGACCATCCAGGTGCGCAAGCATTCAAGAAACAATACGGCTATGAGGTTAATTGTTACTCGGCAAATTCATATGACGGCATAACGCTGATTGAGCACGCGTTGTCGGGCTGTAATTATAAGGTTGACCTGCCGTGTCTTAAGCAGGCGTTGTCCGGTATCAGGGATTTTCACGGCGTCAGCGGAGTAAAGAGTTTTGACAGCATTTTCGGTGATATGTCAGACGAATACGAAGTTCTCGTGGCCAGGGAAGGACGTTTCGTGCGCCGGAGCGAATAAACAGGCATTTTGCCGCTCTCTGCCCGTTGTTTTGACATTCCCCAGAGCTGTTTAAGTAATTGGCTAAACTTATCGGTGGTTTAACCGGGATTTGCTGCTCACTTTTACATCAGGTATCTTGTAGTATCTTGCTTTGTCGGCTCAAGTATTCTGATGTGGGGTGCGACCGGAAGTGATCGCGATTACACGCAGGAAATTCGGTATTTCAATCAGTGACGTCTTTTTCGCCAAGGGTTTGAATTATATTCCGCCATTGCCGACAATTGGTTTCCTCGTTCAGTCCCAAGAGGCTTTCCCGGGTGCCGTGCCATTTCAAACGCTGATCGTTGATCTCGAGCCGGCTCCGGAGACGATATTTTCCGGCTTTTCGAAAAATACCAGGGAGAAAATTAGGAGGGCAGAAAAGGAATCGCTTGCTGCGGAAATATGCCTTGCGCCGGAAGCCAAGCACATTGCTTTCTTTGCTGATTACTACGATAGGTTTGCCCGCCATAAGGATATTGCACTGAGCAATCGGCGCAAACTTGATGCGCTTTGCCGTGCAAACGCGTTAGCGTTGAGTTTTATTAAAGATCAGCAGGGCAAGATGCTTGTAGCGCATGCTTACATCCGGGATGCGGCAAGCTGCCGGGTGCGTCTTCTGTATTCAGCCTCGCATTTCCGGATGTATGACGACAGCCGGATGAGGAATTTTATTGGGCGGGCAAACCGCTTGCTGCATTGGTATGACATGCTGCGCTTTAAAAATCTCGGTTTTCGGCAATATGATTTTGGGGGTCTGGCTTACGCCCGTTCGGACCCGGCACTTGAGGCGATTGCTAATTTTAAGCTGGGCTTCGGCGGGCATTCGCTGGTCGAGTACACAGGAATTGTTCCGGGCGACCGGTTGGGAAGAGTTTTACTGATGGTCAGAAATGTCAAGAATATGAGGCAGAGGTGAATCGCGCTCGTTATTTGTTTCGCATCGACGATGTTGCTCCGACTATGAATTGGGAAAGTTTTTGGACGTTGATGCGTTTGTTTCAGCGCAGCGGGGTAAAGCCGCTGCTCGGTATAGTGCCGGACAACCGCGATCAGCGCCTAGCTCCGGAAAAGGCGCATCCGGAATTCTGGGACAGGATGCGATTACTGCAGAGCGAACAGGCTGCCGATTTTGGCCAGCATGGCTATCAGCATCTATTGATGCCAATCAACAAAGGACCGCGGCTTAAGTTTTCCGAGTTTGCGACGTTAAGCTATGAAGAGCAGCTGCGCCGCATAACCGCCGGTCAGCGGCTGCTGCGGGACCAGGGAATCTTGGCGGAGTATTGGGTTGCGCCACATCACAGTTACGACAGAAATACTCTGCGTGCACTCAAGTCTTGCGGTTTTAAAGCTGTGTCGGATGGAGCCGGATTATATCCTTTTATTGAGCGGGGGCTGGTGTTTGTGCCGCAGCAATTTTGGAGGCCGCGGCTCATGCCTTGTGGCGTGATTACCATACTGCTTCATACTAACCGGGTATCTGGGGAGGAGATGAGGAAGATAGAAGAATTTGTCAATCAGCCCCTGCGCTTCAGCAGTTTTTCAACAGAAGTAGAAAACTTGCGCGATACTGCTTTGCGCCGGGCGGTTAACGCCGGATTCAGTCTGCTGTATCACGGCTGCCGAGCGGCATCGGCTCCGCGTCAAGAAAAGTCTTGGGTGCAGACCCAGACGGCGCTGATCCGAGAGGGATAATGTGAGCGTCCAAGTATTACGGCAGGAAATAGCCTACGGGCCTGATGGGGAGCGGCGCAGCTGGGTAGGGGATCTGAGCCGCGTAACCTGCTCTGATTTGCGGCAGCTTGAACCTGAGTGGAGAAGTCTGGCGGCAGAGGATGCCTGTCGCGAGCCGTTTTACCAGCCTGAGTTTTTTTTAGCTTTCGCAAAAGCGTTTTGTGAGGGGCGTACGTTGCGTCTGCTTTCGGTGCGCCGCGATGGTGCGCTGCGAGGAATCCTGCCGCTGGTTCAAGCAAACAGTGTTTTCCACGGCCTGCCAGCCCGAGCTCTGCGCAGTATGTCGGGTATTCATTCTTGCCGGTGCGATCTGGTGCATGCTGTTAGGGATAGAAGAGAAACAACATTAGCGGCTTGGCACGTACTGCGTGCTGATGATTGTTGGGAGGTGATTGAAGCTCTTGATGTTCCGAGTCGTGGAGCGTTTCAGGAGCTTCAGTATTTTGCGGCCTCGGATGGATGGCTGACGGCCAGTTGGCCTACGCGAAGAAGTCCTTATTTGCCGCTGTCGACAGTGGACGATCTGTATCGTTATTGCCCTAGTCAATTCCGAGGTTCGCGGCACCGCTTGCGCAGCAAAGAAAATAAGCTCGAGCGCGAAGGGCGCTTGAGACTAGGCGTCTGGGAATCAGCGGAGCCGCAGGTGCTGGCTGAGTTTTTTGAATTGGAAGCAAGCGGCTGGAAAGGCCGCCGCGGCTCGGCAATTGCCGCAAGTCCCCGGCTCGTTGCTTTCTATACAGCGGTTGCACAAGCGGCGGCTAAGCTGCGGTACTTGCGTATTTACGCACTGTTGCTTAACGATGCGCCGGTGGCGATGCACTTTGGGCTGTTAATGAATGGCTGCTATTACATTCCGAAAGTGGCCTACGATGAGCGATATCGCAAGTGTTCTCCTGGACTGTTGCTGATGCAGCATGTGCTCAAGGATTTGGCATTAATTGGCGCGCACAAGTTTGATTTTCTCGGTCCGTCTATGGAGTGGAAAAGGATGTGGACCGATCGGGTGCTGGAGCACTCAAATCAATATATAATACGTCCTACTGTTAAAGGCCGGATGCTGCATGCGCTGATCATGAAAGCGGCGCCGGTTGCCCGGCGGATTAAATATCGAATCTCGGGAGATCCTCAGGTTGTTCGGTAGCAAGGTTTGTTGAGAAGTTCGGCGCAAGTATGGCCGATACGCTCCATGTGCTCCTCGTGCAGTTGCTGATGAATCGGGATTTCGACCAGTTGCTGCCGCCATCGGGCTGCCGCGCTGACAAACGGTTCTGGGCAGGCGCTATGGTTCTTGCTCCAAAAGCTAACGCTGCCGATTCCACGTGCGGATAAGGCCTGGCGAAACTGCGCACGTTCGTTAACGAGGAGCGGGAAAAACAGCGGACAAACCCCTTGTGAAAGTTCGGTGATCGCCGGGGCACCAGTGTCAGCAAGCATCGAAAGCAGAAAGGTGAAATTGTTGCGCCGGCGGCGGACAATCTCTGCCGGTTTCACTGCCTGGATCAGCCTGCCGACAATAGGCGAGGCAGAGTAGCACAGCAGCCGTGGATCCCACTCAGTGCTGCCGGAGACAACGGTCGTCTTGGCTAAGGTGCGGCGCAGGTTCTCGGTCGTTGTCCAGAGCCGCTCAAGAAGCATGCGTCCGGGAGCCTGCGTCTTAATGTGCTGAACCAGCAAATCCGCTGTTTGAAAAAACGTTGAGCGTGATGGTGGCTTGTGCAGCGCGACGTTAGGGAAGCCCATCTTGGATACGAGAAAGCCGCCATGCGGCACAGGCAAAGTCTTATACACCGAGAACAACGCCATGTCGCCGCTTGCGCCAAGCGGAATGTCGTGATCACTGCTGAACAGACTCAGTGCGCAGTCTTCAATGAGCGCGATTCCATGTCTCCGGCACAGTGCCAGGATTGGCGCAAGCCGCTGTGGGATGCCGAAATAGTGAATGATGTACAAGGCGGAAATATCGTCGTCGAGGCGTTTTTCGATGTCCTCGAGCGCTGCATGGAAGTTGCGATCAACGTGGTAAAAGCGCAGCTTAAATCCGGATGCTAACAAAGTGTTGATTTCTGCGCCTTCGAAATACGATGGAAAAAGAATGGTGCTTTGCGGAGGAAGCCCAAGGCGTTGGATGCCGGCATGGAGCGCGACACGCCCGCTAAAGGTCCAGAGACCTGAACTGCGGTTAAAGGGAAATACATGTTTCCAGTGCTCGGAGGGGGCGGCGAAAAGTTCGGTGGGCCTCAAGCTGGGATAAACCGGGATAAAAACGCCGTTTGACGAATGCATAAGCTTGTTACTTGTTTGAAGCGCGGCGATAAGCCCAAGCAGAGATCCGCGATTGACTTCTTACCCGCCACTTGAGCAGCCAATCGTAACTTGGGCGGTAGCCCAAAACAGCATCCAAGACATAGTAGGCGCGCAACGGGTGCCTTTGCCAATATTGCTTTTCCTTATCGTAATTGCCGACGATTACATAATCCGGCGGTTCTTCCTTACCGGAAAACGCTGTTAGATCGACAAGCTGAGACTGCCAGAACGGAAAAGGCGGCATATGTACGGGAGTCGGGCCGTCAAGCACGCCGATTGTTTTCGTCTTGTCGAAAGCAGTGCGCTTAATCCAGTCGCGTGTTGGCGCGACCCAGTGCTTATCCCAGATGATGTCCCGGAAGAACAGTCCGGCAAAAAAAAGACTTGGCACAAAGAGAACGCCCGCGGCTGCGCCGCGCCATGCCGGCGCAAACGGCACGGCACGAATAAACCCATTCCAGCCATAGCCGATGAAAAGGGAGAAAAGTGCTCCCGCGAAAATAGAGATGCGCATGTTTCCGAGCGTCATTCCCAGCAAACATAGGAGCACGACAGTGACAATCGCCAAACGCTGCCGCCAAGCATGTTCCCTGAGTATTGCCAGGCTTAGTCCAGCAAGGCCTAGAACGGAAACAGGAAAACAGTACCCCTTGTTGACAATCTTCAGCCAGTAGATGAACAGTTTGCGCAAATCCGCTACACCGTAACCGTATCCTTGCGAACCCGAGTGAATGTTTAGATTGAGCAAGAAGCGGTCCCAAGAAAATACAACGAACGGATTCGTCGCAAGAAACACAAGAAGCATTATGATCCATGCGGCCAAGACTTGTTTGATGCCGGGCTGAAGCTTGCGGCGCTGGAACAGCAAGAAGGGATACAACAGCGCCAGCGCTCCGGCCGCAAAAGAAGCGCCGAAAGCCCATCCGGCCGCAGCTGCGCTCACTAATAAACAGCGCTGTTTTTGTTCTTCGTTATAGCGGATGAGGAAGTAGACGGCTAGAAGTCCGAAGAATGCCGCATAAATATGAGGTTTAGTCGTTACAGCGTAATTTAAAATCAATGTCGAGAGTCCGAATACTGCCATCGCTCCGAATCCGGTAATTCGTCCCTGCAAGCGATTTCCTAGCAGGCCGAGAACCCAGAGAGCGCCGGCAAAGCTCAGGACGCTGAACATTCGTCCTGCGATATAGAGCGCTGCCATGTCGTACGGGTGTTCCAGATAGGCAGCAATGTCATTAGTGATCACAAGTAACCCCGAAGTTTCAAGAAGGAACAACACTGCTCCAAGAGGATACAAATAGCTTCCGCCGTAGATATAGCGTTTGGGATCAAAATCGAAGGCTGAGGGGTTGATCCGGGCTAATGCACTGAAGCCCTTACGTTCGTCTACGGCGCCGCTGCCATTGATAAATGCACGATACTTGGCGATTTGCTGCTCAACTGAGAAAAACCAACTGCGCTCGTTTTTCTCCGCTGGTTCGTTTTTTTCGCTGGCGGTGAGGAGCTTTTGAACTTGTTCTTTCTCCACATGGTCGAGCTTTTGGTAATGCGACTCGCTGACAGATTGCAGCAAGCGGCGGTCTTGCTCGCTGAGCACATAACCATTCTGCAACAGCGCATAGCGCTCGTGCGCCGGAAGTTCCCAGTCGATCCCAGCGAGTAATAAGATGGTCAGCAGAAGAACGAGCAGAAGCTGTTCGGGAAAAAGACTCGACAAACTCGAATACTTGATCTGAGTTTCGTGCATGTTCAACAAACTGTTGCGGACACAGCCAAAAGAGGATTCTGGTTAACACTGGACAGAGTTGCATAATCAACTTCACTCGGCCAACGGAATGCCGACAAAGATAATGCAGGAATGTTAGATAGCGAGCAAGTTCGCCCTGTATGCGGTGTCTTCCGCCCGCGCATAAAAAAACTCGAGTGACGGCTCTGGGCAAGCGCCGGTGTTATCGTTACTGTATCCTGAGCAGCGCGAAGTTTTTTCGCCAACACATGTTTCTAGTTCGTGATGTTTCAGTTTCGGTTAGTTGTCCGGATAGTAAATCATTGTAAAGACTAGGGGCTTTTGCGTGGAATAGATAACAGCGAGCGAGCGATTATGTCAGAAGCCTTAATTCACGACAACACTTTGTGTAAACCTTTTGTGATGTGGTTCACCGGGCTGCCGAGTTCTGGGAAAAGTACATTAGCGCGCGCTATGACTTATTGGCTTAACTCGTTAGGGGCCAAAGTTGAGCATCTTGATGGGGACGAGGTGCGTTCGGTATTTCCGCAGACCGGCTTCAGCAGAGACGAGCGCAACATGCATTTAAAGCGGATCGGCTTTCTCGCGCAAAGACTCGAGCGAAACGGTATTGCAGTGGTTTGTTCTTTCGTTTCGCCGTATGCGGAGTCGCGCAACGATGTGCGCTCGATGTGCTGCAATTTCATCGAGGTTTATGTTGAGGCGACTCTTGCGGAGTGTGAACGCCGTGACGTTAAGGGATTGTATAAAAAAGCGCGGCAAGGAGAAATTACAGGATTCACCGGAGTTGATGATGTATATGAGCCGCCGTCCGCTGCGGAGGTCACTCTGCGAACGGCGGACGAGTCCGTGGACGAGTGCTTGGACCGGCTAAAAGAGTATCTGTCCGGTCGCGGTTTGGCTGGGAAGTAAAAGCCACAATTTTTGAAGGAGGCGTTGCGATGGACGAATTGTCGAAGCTGGAACACAACAGTGTGCATATTATTCGTGAGGCATATCACAGCTTCAAGCATTTGTGCATGCTTTGGTCGATCGGCAAAGACAGCACGGTACTCTTATGGCTGACGCGCAAGGCGTTTTTTGGCCATGTTCCATTTCCGCTGCTGCATATTGATACGACCTTTAAGATTCCAGAGATGATTACTTATCGTGACCGCCTGGCAAAAGAATGGAAACTTGATTTGCGTTATGCGACGAACGAGGATGCGATTAAGAGCCGGCAGACATTTCCGGACGGTAATGTCGATCGGATTACCTGTTGTTCGCTGCTAAAGACCAAACCACTTGCGGAAGCGATTAACGGCAAGGGAAAGCGTTATAGATTCTGCCATGAGGCAGGAGATTACATTGTTGATACCAGCGGCGAAGCGTTCGAAGGCGTCATCGTTGGGCTGCGGGCGGATGAGGAAGGCAGCCGCTCTAAGGAGCGGTATTTTTCACCGCGAAGCATAGAGAATATTTGGGATGTCGGTATTCAGCCGCCGGAATTTTGGAATCAGTTCAATACTGATTTTGCTCCAGGGACTCATGTCAGGGTGCATCCACTGTTGGACTGGACCGAGCTGAATATTTGGGAATATATAACGCGCGAGAGAATACCGACAGTTGGTTTGTACTATAATCATGGCGATGGCTCGCGCTATCGTTCTATCGGCTGTGCGAACTGTACGTTGCGCGTTCAATCGGAAGCAAGGAACCCGGAGCAGATAGTTGCAGAATTGCACTCCGGAAAATTTTCTAAAGTGGCGGAGCGGGCCGGCCGGGCTCAAGACAAAGACGGCGGCGGTGGTTTGGAGAGACTGCGCAGAGACGGCTACATGTGAGCATAAAGGGGTATAGGCAAGATGGAAGGCGCATTAAGGCCGGAAGGACAGGAACAGCTAAAACTTGTTGTCGTAGGGCATGTGGATCACGGGAAAAGTACCGTTGTCGGACGGCTGCTGGCCGATACGGATTCTTTGCCACACGGCAAGCTTGAGCAAATAAAGGAAAAGTGTCAACAAACAGGCAAACAGTTCGAGTATGCATTCTTGCTCGATGCCCTAGCTGACGAGCAGTCGCAGGGCATCACAATTGATGCTGCGCGCATTTTCTTTCGGACAGCAAGACGAAACTATTTAATACTTGATGCGCCAGGGCACATTGAATTTTTGAAGAATATGGTGACCGGTGCAGCGCAAGCGCAGGCAGCGGTGCTGGTAATTGATGTCAACGAGGGCGTGCAGGAGAATTCCAGGCGGCATGGCTATATGCTGTCGATGCTCGGGGTTCGTGATGTGATTGTGCTGGTCAATAAGATGGATCTGGAGGGGTATTCGGAGAAAGCTTTCGCGGATGTTGTCGCCGAATACCGCAAATTCCTGGAGGCGATTGAGATTAAGCCGCGGTGTTTCATTCCTGCGAGTGGTTTGCTTGGCGATGGCATTGCGGCGCGTTCCGCAAAAATGGGTTGGTATGGAGGGAGAACGCTGCTTGAGGAGCTAGACGCACTTTCTCCCGACGGTCCTGAACGCAGCCGCTGTTTTCGTATGTTTGTCCAGGATGTTTACAAATTCACTAAGTTTGACGATACGCGGCGGATCGTCGCTGGAACGATTGATTCGGGGCGCCTGCGCGCAGGTGATGAAATCATCTTTTATCCGTCGGCGAAGAAAAGCACGGTATCCAGTCTTGAGTGTTTCAACGGGCATCCGCGGCAAGAGCAGGGAGCGGGGGAAGCGTGCGGGTTCACCTTAACAGAACAGGTGTATGTTGCGCGCGGCGAGCTTGCTGTTGTGGCAGGAGAGAGCCGTCCACAGATTACTACCCGCCTCAGGGTAAGCTTGTTTTGGTTGGGTGCCGATGCTTTTCTAAAGAACAAATCTTATTTATTCAAACTCGGCACGGCTAAGGTTCCAGCCCGTCTGGAGCAGATTATTAAAGTAATTGACGCGAGCGACCTCAGCTCGCATAACAGCGCTTCCATGGTTGAGCGCAATCAAGTTGCTGAATGTATAATTCAGTTGAATAAGGCCATAGCGTGCGATTCTGCCGCAGAATTGTCGCAGACCAGCCGGTTTGTGATTGTTGATGGGTTTCGTATCGCGGGCGGCGGCATCATCCGCGAGGCCTTGAAGGATGAACATACGGAAGCACGGGAACGTACGCTGAGGCGCAACACAAAATGGATTGAGAGTTTAATTGCGCCAGAAGATCGTGCCGAGAAGTATAGTCAGCGGCCAACGTTGGTGCTCATTACGGGGGAGCGGCAAGTTGACCGTAAGCGTCTGGGCAAGGCGTTGGAAGCGCAGCTCTTTGCTGAGGGCCGGGTTGTTTATTTTCTGGGTATTGGCAATATCTTGCACGGTTTGGACGCTGATCTTGAAGGGCTGCAGAATACAGGACGGGAGCATATCCGCCGTCTCGCGGAACTGGCCAATCTTATGCTTAATGCCGGGCTGCTGCTGGTTGTCTCTGCCGCTGATTTGGCGCAGCAGGATTTGGAATTAATTGGCGAATTGGTCGGGGAGGAACGGGTCAAATCAGTTTGGTTCGGCCCAGAAGTCACTACAGATCTTGTATGCGACCTGCATTTGAACGAACCTGAAGACTTGGAGGGCGGAATTCAAGCGATTAAAGAGATGCTTTATGCGCATCAAATTCTGTTCCGGCCTTGGTAAATAACTTTTGCTTGCCTGAAAAATGAGGCAGCGTACTCCGGTAATTTGAGCCCATTGTATTGCGCGCAAATAACGAGAAGTGACACGTTACGTCAAACTGCTCTAGCCCTGAAATAAGCGAACAAATTTTGCCTCGGCGGTGGTCCATTGGCTTCGCCCAGAGCGATGCTGCCGGGTGCTGAAGATGTGGTCTTTTTTACCCGGCACAACCCTTTGCCTCCCTTCGCTGTCGCCCGCCCAGTGGTCCAGACCAATGACGACGAATCAATGCGGGCGACGCGCTGTGGTTAGCAAAGGATTGTGCCGGGTTTTTGATCTGTTCTGAAAGATGTGCGGCGGCGCGCCTTCAGCGCACGGGAGCGTCAAACTCTCCACCGCCCATGCGCGACTTCAGCGTTCACCCGGGTGATGCCAAAAATATGCGCCATTCAACGACTTTCAGGGGAAATTTCCACTGCAGCCGATTTATTCGCTTATTTTGTGGCTAGCAGGTCGCTGAAAAAGAATCCCAGAGAAGGCATAAAATTGAGGCAGTCGACCTGCTAGGCGGAAGAATCGTTGCATTTTGGGGCCAAGGTGTGGCTGGGGATAGTCCGAACTGGGAC
>JAKPSH010000256.1 GCA_029555385.1 Pseudomonadota bacterium | reverse complement strand
CCAGAAGTGCGTGGGCCATAGTTATCAAAACTCTTTGCTTGCCAGCCCGGTCTCGGCGGTCCGGCCGGGGAAGACTAGTCCCTTCTTACCAGATTTGGTCCGGACCGCGCCAGTGTTGGAGTCGATAATGTACGGCTGGCCATAGGGATCGAGCGGTATGCCCTTGATCATTCCTGATTCAATAAGCTGGTCGATGCTTAACGGCTTTTGCGCATGGTGGTTTACGTAGCGCTCAATGGCGCGCTCCAGCAGTTCAATATCACGGCTGATCTTGGCGCGCTTCAATTTTCTACGCAACGCGGTTTTTGCCGTTTGGTCGTTGGTGTTGGCAATCAGCTCGTTTAAGAACGAGACCGCGGTCTGAGCGTTCTGTTCTTTAGCGATAAGGCGGGACGCGAGTGACGCGACAAAACTTGGCGCATCGGGGAGAGCTGCCGCGGCAGTTAAATCTTTTTCCGCCAAGTCGCTTCGTCTGAGAAAATACCAGTAGTTAAAGCCGCGCAAATATAAGTAGCGCCAGTATGCCGGTTCGGCCTCAATGCCCTTGGTCAAAAGGGCCGCGCTTTTTTCTGGTTCTTTGGCAATCCAGGCAAGCATGGTGCTGCAGAACTCGTAGACATGGCGTGCCCGCGGGTCAAGGCTTGTTGTTAAGTCGCACATTTCGCCAAGCCAGCGGTAGTCGCGATCTGATTCAAAGTGGGCGCCGAAGTAAGCCAAGGTCTTGAACCAGAGGACATTGCTAAAAAACCCGTAATATCCAAAGGCGACAAGTTTGACGTAACGCAGTGACGGAAGATAGAGCGGCGGTTGTTTTGCGCTTGCTGAGCTAAGCTGGGCACGAGCGGTGCGCAGCTCATATTTCGCGGGCGTAACTGCACTAAGTGCTGCCGCGGAGAACAAAAGAGCTGGCAATGCAAATCCGCTAAGATACTGAGTTGCTTCTCGTAAGCGCATTGCCTGAGTATTCCCCGTTTTAAGCAAGCTGGCAAGGGCAGTCGGCTTCTGCGCGAGAGGATTAGCCATTTGTGGGAAGGGTATTGGAGACAAAAAAAAAGGAAGCCTCACCGGGCTTCCTTTTTGGAGCGAGGAGGCGAAACCTTTCGCGCTCCTCGCTATGCGCAAATCACTGACTAGTTCACGCCAGGAGCTGCGGCTGCGCAGGTTCCGCCGTTGTCTTCATTCTGCATGACGTTGCTGTTTCCGCCGGCTGACGCCCAGGTATAGAGCCTGTCGCCGCGGCTATGGCAGGATCCACCGCTGAATTCGTCGTTGGAGTCGCCAGCTGAAGCCAAGTCGATCTCAACACCGTCGCTCAGCACGAAGCCTGGGAGCGTGCCTTCGCAGTCACCGCCATTGCAGGTTGCATAACGTTCGTTATCTACGAAATAGGCTTCTTCAGCGGTCAGGCCATTGCGCAGGTCGGACTGTGCGCGGGAATTGAAAGCACGAGTCTTATATTCGGCAAACTGCGGAATAGCGATCGCGGCGAGAATACCGATAATCGCGATAACAACCAATAATTCAATGAGAGTGAAACCTTTTTCTTTTCTCATGAGGATATCCGTCCGTTTATTTACTTACTACCACCAATAAATTCTCCCTTTGGTTATTCGCCGAAGGGTACTCCAAAAACTTGTCACTCGGCTTCCCGGCTCCCGAAAATGGGGCATGAAGCGCGCCATCGACTTGTTTCATTCGAGCAAGTTCAATGCCAAGTTTGTGTAAAATGGTCGGAATTAGAGACAATTCTTGCCCCCTGAATTTATCTTGTATTTGCAAAGAGTTGCCCGCTTCGCTATTTGGGGCAGGCATTTTTTTGTGGACTAAAAGCGCCTTGATGAGGTGACGAAAAATGTCAGCCGGTGCAAAGAGTGACAATTTTTGTCCAGCGCTATGTCTTTTTATCATAGTAAGGCGAAACTCCTGTTTTTAGGGCTTTCTATTCAAGTATTTTAGGGATTTTGGCTTAGCGAGTCTGAGTTTGCATTATTTATGGGGAACATGTTGAATTCGTTATGGGCCCATGCGGATCTGTCGCATTTTTGGAGCCCGAAGTTGCGTTGATTAAAGGACAATGATTTTTGAAGGTATTACGCGATGAAGGCGGTAGCGTTCCTGCGGGCCTGTATCTTTATTTTTGCAGTCATGCTTCCAGGGGTTCTGCACGCCGAGCCCCGGATGAAACTAGGAGCAATCATTTCTTTGACCGGAGATACGGCAAACGCCGGTTTCGCCTGTAAGAACGGCATTGAAATGGCGCTCGATGACTTGAGCGAGGCACAGCATAATCAGCTTGCGGTCGTCGTTGAGGACGACAGCAACATTCCCCGCAACACAGTTTCTGCATTCAATAAGCTGCTTGCACGAGATAGAATTGATGCCGTAATCACTTACTTTTCTAATCCGGCAAAGGCACTTGCGCCGATTGCGGAGGCGAAGCAAGTAACCATGATTGCCATCGCATCTGATCCTGAAGTTGTGCAAGGCCGCAAGCGTGCGTTCAACCTCTGGGTGACTCCGGAAGAGGAGGTAAGAACCTTGCTTGCGGAAGCAAGGTGCCGTGGATACAAGAAGATTGCCCGGGTGGTATCTACCCAAGCCGGCGTTCTCGCTTATAAAAGGGTATTTGACAAAGTAAACCGGGGTTTGCTGGAAGTAGTTGTCGATGAGGAGTTTTCCCTGGAAGTGAAAGATTTTCGCTCATTCATTTCCAGGCTGAAGAGCTATCCGGGCTTGGATGCCGTTTTTGCCAATGTGTATTTCGGGCAAATCGGATTGTTTGCGCGGCAAGCCCGTGAGCTTGGTTTGCATCTGCCGCTTTTTGCTATCGAAGTGTTTGAAGAACCGGAAGAAGTCAAAAGTTCCGGCGGGGCCTTGGTCGGGCAATGGTATGTGCAGGCAGACGATCCCGACGGCGCGTTTCTTGAACGCTACCGGGCGCGCTTCCCGCAAGCGTCGTTGTTTACCGCGGCAAATTGCTACGACGCGGTAATGCTTGCTGCGGAAAGTTTAAAGAACGGATATTCGCCTCAGGATTGGCACAAATATCTTACATCTCTCCAGGGCTTTAGAGGCAGCATGGGTGTTTATTCCGCCACAGGAGACAATCGTTTTTCTCTGCCCGCAGCGGTCAAGGTCGTCACGGCGTCAGGATTCCGCCGGCTGAACAGTAATGAACGAAATTGTGTGGATAATGGCACAGACAATCCCTGATTTTCCGCTTGAGCAGAACCTCGCAATTACGTCCGCCTTCGCCGAAAGAGGCATGTTCCGTTTTTCTGAGGCATGCGAATATGTGCGAAATCTGCCGTATGGCCGCACAACAAACCGCGCCGAGCTGCTGTTGGTGCTCAAAGAGGGGCGGGGAACTTGCAGCAGCAAGCATGCCCTGCTTGCTGCGCTTGCCCGTGAGAACGCCCAGCCGGTAAAGCTGATGCTCGGAGTGTTTTTGCTAAATGCTAAGCTGATGCCTGAAGTAAAATATGTGCTGGAGAAATATCAACTTGATGTGGTACCGGAAGTTCATACCTATCTTGTGTGGTGTGGGGAAAGATTTGACTTTACTGACCGTGGCATGCCGGTCAGGCCGCAACACCAATTCGTTCTAGAAGAAGAAATTGAGCCGCATCAAGTGGACTCCTATAAGCCTGAAATGCACCGTGAATTTATCGCCGGATGGCTGCAACGGACGGGACTGAATACGCGGTTTGGCCTGGATGAGATGTGGCAGGTGCGCGAAGAATGTATCGCTGCACGGTCAGAGCAAGGGTGAGAGAGATGCCCCTGGGAGGGCAATACCATCCCAGGGGCGAAAACCGCGGCAGGAAAACCTGATACAAGGTTACTGCACTTCGTGCCGCAGACGTCCGATTCGCCGGAGCAAACGTTCGCCGCTGCGCACGAGCCAGGCTGCAAGGCCTAGATAAACAGCCGTCAAGGCATAGAGCGCGATCACGTTAGCCAGTCTGTCAGGCATAGGTCCGGCCACGTTAATCAACAGACCGGTCAGCGGAAGCTGTTTGTGAACCCCGATCCCCAGACATTCAGCATAAGCTGCTGCGCCGTAGGCGATAGGATTGATATATGTCAGCCATGCAAACGCTGGCGGCAGTGTGTCCGGGGGGTAGAATATCCCTCCGCAAAGCACAGACAAGGTTGGGACCATCATGACCAGAAAATAAGCTTGTTCTTGCCGCATCGTAAAAGGCAGCAATGTTGCCGATAAGCCGATAGCCTGAGCAGCGAGCATTGTGCCAATAAATACGACAAGCAGCGTAAGCCAGTCGCAGGCATCCAATCCGGAAAGCGTTCGCGGCAGTTCCCCGGCGAGTTGCCCACGGAGCATGTATATCAGGAGCAGTGATGCCGCCGCGGTGTAGCAAGTCTGAAGAACCCAGGACCTCAGACTTGTAACCAGGATGTGCTGCGTCCGTGAAATTGGAGCTGTCACTATAGTCTCGATCATCCCGTACCAGCCCCGCTCACGGTCGTAGAGACGTTGAAACTCCCGGGTGAGCAGAGTGATGTAGATGCCGAGGGCGGTCATGACCATCGCGGGCCAGGTGCCGCGAGTGCCGGCGCTCGCAAACAGTGCAATCATGTTTGGGATGACAAGCGAGATGATGACAAGGACCGAGAGCAGGGGATGGCGCTTGAGATCGATCCACGAGCGCCAATTAAGTGCGGACCATGCCGGTGTCAGGTGGCCAGCGGGAATGCGGAGGCGCTCCGTGAGGTCTCGGCTGCTATCCAACGTCCCATTGGTCAGGGTCAAACCAAGCATGCCGGCGAAGTCTGCCAACGATTGTTTGGCTTGGGTTATGGAGCGCTTCAGATGCTGCAGCTTCTGCGGCTCGTGCTTGTTGTGACCGTTTGCCAGAGTGACATAATCTTCGCAGAACGCGGCTTCCCGTGGATCGTTCGAAGCGATGATTACGGTCAAGGAAGGCATCCAATCACGAAGACTGCGCAGCGCGGCAAAGAAATGCTCAACGGAAATTACATCGAGTCCGATTGTCGGCTCATCAAGCAGCAAGATCGGCGGATTATCCGTTTTGTCCTGCTCTTGGAGCAGCGGCAGGAGACTGCAAACAAGCGCAACCTTGCCCCGTGTGCCAAGCGAAAGCCGGGATGCCAACTTTTCGTATTGGTCTTCCCGCGATACCCCAAGCATGTTCAGCAGCTTATGTGCGGCGGACTCGGCGGCGATGGGGTCAAGATTATAAAGCCGCGCGAGGAATCCGATATTTTCCATCGCCGTGAACGCCCGGTAAACTTCGCGGTGGCTGCACTTCTTCAGGATGCTGCCGAGCTGATGTCCCAGAGCTCGTATGTCCTTGCCGTGAACAAGGATCTGACCTTCGTCTGGTGCAAGAAGCGAAGCAAAGCAGTTGACTAGTGTTGACTTGCCGCTTCCATTTACACCGAAGATGCCAAAGATCGAACCCCGTGGAATAGTGAAGTTGCAGTCGCGCAATACTTCGTTCTTAGCGATAAGCCGGCGAAGAAGAGGCAGACGCTGAACAATCCATGCAATCCAGGAGATTGAAAGCAGGACTTCGGAAAAGCCCCTGCACTTCAAAAAGCTCTTGGAGACGCCTTCTACCGCAACTGCCGGCACAACCCGTACTTCAGACCTGTCGTGCATAGTAAGTCCTCTTTGCTAAAACCTTGGAGAACAACCTTTATTCTCTCAAAAGAAAACGTGCCTGCTGCGCTAGGATTGCGGCCAAACGAATCTGTTTGATGGATATAGGAAAGCAAAGCAGAGCAAATGATGGAGGATTAACGGAGTATTCTTGAATGCGCGTCAGTACAAACTGCACGAGGGCGGCAGCAAATACCGCCAGCAACAGACACTACGACTCTCGGGTTCCTCTCTTGGCTCTGCCCAAATAGAAGTTAGAAATAGCACCAACAGTAGAAAGCGTATCAGTGCGGTGGCGGGTAATCAACTAGTCTAGAAAAAATTTTTGTAGGGAGGCTGACAAATATTTTTGTTTTGGCGGATGATTAGCGTATCTGTTCTTGTTAAATTTAAGGAAAGAAGCTGTGGTTGTGCTAGGTTCTTTTCAAGTTTGCACCGGGTTTTGTTTCTGACAAGTAGTCGGCGGCAGACTGGTTCGATCGCCAGCCGTCCTGCCGTTGACTACAGCCGCATAAGGTTGCTTGGAGAGGTTTGCCGGGTTGTTCTGACAGTTCTACCGCGTCCGTTGGCGCGGCCTCCGTAAATGCAATAGAAAGCCGTCCCCTTCAGTCCTCGATCGCAAGTCTGGAATGCCGCTTCAGCGGACGCGGTAGAGCGAAATTAATTCATACATCTCGGCAGAGCAGTGCTCTGGTATGCTCCTCTTAGTTTTACCGCGTTCACTTTTCTTTGGCGTTTCTGCTTGACCGGCGCCGAGTCCTGACTGTTAAGCGCTTTGAGCATGCCTGAACCCAGGAGGACATATCCTCTTCATGATGCCGCAAGTTGGCAGGGTTAGACGGCGATATCGTCGGGCAGTGCGAAATAAGCGCAGGATCGCGCCGGACGCTTGAAGCGGACCGGTGGAATGGAAAGCGCGCTTTTTCTCGCCGAGATTTGCCGGAGTGCTATTTAAGCGGGGGTTAGCTAAATTGGTTTAATTGCGCACAGGTTTCTCTAAAAAGGGGATTATTTGAGGGACATGCGGCTGTATCAACCTTCCATATCATGCCGTAATCAGCCAAAAATATGCTGCTGGTAGCAGAGTTCGCACAGGATTTGCCGTGCATCTTCGGCCCTAAAGACCGATTTAACTCCGGTGCCGCACCGGTTGCATGTGCGTGCCAAAATCCTGCGCTTAGGGCGGAGCGAAATACGCCGCCTGTGCCGTGCTTCCGGATGAATCTCGGGAAGCGGCAGCCCGTGGTTGCGGTAGAACTTAAGCTCTTGGCGCGTAAGACGGAAAAGCCTCTTGCTATCCCGGCATTCGATCGCGGCATCAAGTATTTCGTCATCAACTGCTCTTATATCAGCAGGCAGTGTACTTGCCAAAATAATGCGCTTTGCCTCCGGGCGAGGCAGCTCAAATGCCGAAGAGCGGCAGTTAAGGCGGAAAGCTTCGCTATCGGAGACGGGAAAATACTCATCCACGGGCGTTTCTTGATAACCAAACGGAGCAGCTTCGGGCGGAAAGAATTCTCCCCATTCACCGGTGTTCTGCATGTGCGCGATTATCTGCGCGGCAAGCTGGTGGTAATTCTCACGGCTGTACTGCTTGTTGAGCACGCAATGTTCACGCCGGCGCAGACTAATGCAGCCGAAAAGATTCGAGCACCCATCTGCGCACAGATCGCAATAGAGCAATTCCCGCGAGTAAGAACAGCAGCTCGAGAAAAGCAAGTGGTAGCCGGCCATGCCCGCATGACACTGGTAATTCAGTTCGCTTGGCACTAACCAACCATGTTCGTAGCAGTCTGCGCTGTCTTTGTTGTTTCCGAGATCGAACATCCAGCGGCAGTCTTCCAAGTTGCGGCAGTTGAAACAGTTCTCAGCATTTTTGCAGGAGTAAAGATCTGATCCGGAGGAGTTATGGCAATTGATCGTCCAGGCAAAGCGCCGGGGAGCCTGGGCTCTCAGCGAGGTAAAGGCGGCAGCAAAGTCCGCAAATTCGGTGCGCGAAGAAAGCAGCGTCTGGCGCAGACGGTTGACTTCATCAGACGAGGCCGGTCGATTGAGAATGTGGTTCTTTTTCTGGCGGAGCTGAACGCATCCGATGCATGATTCGCACTGGCTGCATTCAAAACATAGCAGGCAGTCGCTTAGTTGGCGCGAGTAGCTGGAGTAGAATGCCTGAAAACAATGCTCGCAGTAAGCGCACTCATAGCAGTGTTCGCAGTGTTCAAGATAAAGGCCGTCGAGAGTCCAGTGCGAGTGCAGCACCCAATGGCCGTACATACAGTCTTCGCATTCGCCAAAGGCCACGCCCATGTAGCAGTTCTTGTTGTTCGAGGAGTGGTTCGCGTAAGTGCTGTTCTCGTTGTTGATGGCAAAAAGCTGGAGGCGGGGCACGTCCTGCTGCAGCGCGCGGAATTGCTCGCTGAAGCTCTTCGAGAAATCAAAGTTGCGTCCATATGCCGCAGCGTCCCAGCCATCGCTCCACCAGCACTCATGGCAGTAGACCGGCTGGTGTTTATCCGGCGAGTAAAGTGAAAGAATTGACTTGCCGCACAAATCACAAGTATCGGGGTACAAATGGCGTTCATTGCGCCAGAGCAGGCGGCGGCGCTGCCGGCAATCGGGACATCTGGCGGGGGGCGGGATAACCGCGACACGTCCATTTATCTCCGGCGAGATCCGGTCATAAAACTCTAGATCTCCGGCGGATACTTCGAAAGCAGCAGAGCAATCCTGGCAGAAGCGATTCATTAAGCTTTGGTATAGCGCAGTTTTTGATGGCAGGAAAGAATGCGGATTTTCTACTGCCAGATAGGCCGCGCTGATGCGCCGGGGTCTTTTGGGAGCTGCCTCGCGTCAAGCGGAAACCTCACCGTGCGCCAATCATCCGTAAGCATGCTGCGTGCCTTTCTGCCCGATTCGCCGTCGGGATCCAGACTGGCCGCCTGTTCAAAGTAACAGCGTGCCTCGTCCGCTTTGAGGGAGGAGAGAGCAATGATGCCGGCCCGCAAGAGGATCAGCGCAGATTCGGGATTTAGATTCTTGTGCTTTTTCTTCAACGCCTCCGCGATTGCTTTTTCCGCATCTTCAGTCCGTCGCAGGGCGTTCAGCGCAAGGGCGCGGGTGCTGAGCAGCCTGGGATAGTGGGCAAACATCTGGGCGGAAAGCGGCCCTTGATTAGGAGCCATGCGGAGCATCGGCTTGAGTATCCGATGAATGTCTAAAGCGCCGTTGGCAAGAATCAAACCTTCCTCCAGGTTCTTGTCTTCGGCAATGCAAATCTCGGCTAAAGCGGCCAGGGCCTCGTAGGTGTTTGTGCTGAGATCTCCAGCAAGACTAATTGCCAGTGAATGTTCAAGGACAGTCCGTGCATCGCTGTAATCTTCTTGTCCGGCAAGCGCTAAGGCGAGGCAGCGAAAGAGGTCTCCCAACTCAATCTGACGTGGTTTTCCAAGATTAATGAAGATATTGGCGCCTTGCGCATGGTAAAGTTGTTCTGAGATCTTGCGCCGCATTTCATCAACACAGCTTTCAAATTCCCCAGAGTAGAGGAGCAGGCGGCCTACATCTTCCGTGGTTAATGAATTACGTATTGCTTCATCTGCGCCGAGCACTTCTCCGTATTTTCCGGAGTGAAAATCTTTTATTGTACGTTTGACTTTCCGGTATATGAAAAAAGCATAAACAAATACCGCCAATAAGATAACCGGAGATGCTAGGGCAAGGCCTTCGCGGCCAGCAAACAAAATCAGGATGAGCGGAAGGAGGTGGCTCGCTAATATGCTGAGCAGAGGTTTAAGACTTTTCGATGAAACTCCCTCATTCGCGCCAAGTGCACCGTCTTGTCCGGCTGTTGCCGCGTCGATGTGGTAAATATGCGGGAATTGAGCGACAAGTGCGGCGGCAAGAAGCCGCTGCTTTTTCTTTGTGCGCCTAAGAAAAAAAAGAATCGTTAGCGGGAGACAAATGATGAGCACAACGGTGGTCAAGGCAATGGCGTCATCGGAAAGGCCCGTTTTGCGGGAGAGCGGGCTTGCTTGATCTGCGGTAAGCCAGAGTCCGCCTTGTGGATCAATGGCGAGTTGTCTTGCCAGAGCAACGCCGGGCGGAAGCTGCGGTAGTTCGGCTGATAAAGACAAGGATTCAGTGTTTCTGCGATATAACTTCTGTCCGGTAAGGACAAAGATTTCGCCCGCGGAAGATACGGCGGGAAGTAATTGGCTTTCTTGGGCGATTTGACCGAGGTCGATTTGGGCAAATGTCCCGGTTCTCAGATCGATATATCCAAGCTCTGTTTGGCTTGACCAGGTGATGCCGGTGCGTTTTGATGTGAGGGCGATCAAGTAAAGCCTTTCCGCTGCTGAGCCGAACATGGCAGAACGAACCAAAGGAAATCCGCTGGTATCAATCTTTTCCCAGGAGTCGTTCTGATAACGCCAAAGCTCGTTGGACAAGAGCCATAGACTGCCGTCGTTTGCCGCGTGAATACGCTCCCAGCGGCGATCTTTGGGTTCTTGAACATCTCTAATGGATTGGATGGATATTTCTTTCCATGTCTGTCCGTCGTGCTCATAAAGAGCCCGTCTATCTAGGACCCACACCCGGCCCGCAGCAGCACTGATTGCCAAGGAGTAATTGAACGGTACGGGATAAAGACTTTGCTCTTCTGCCCAGGAATCTTTGGCGAAGCGGAAAAGCTTGTCGCCGGCGGCAGCCCATAAGGCGTCACCGGCTGCCGGGTATGCAGCGTAAGACGGACTGCGGTTTCCGAAGTCGCGGCTTGAGTATGTCGTCCAGGTTTCTTTGCTGAAAAGGGATATCCGGTTGTTGTGATGGAGCAGCCATAGACTGCCGTCGGCGGTGAGATAGAGGTTTTTAATTTGTGATGTTTCCGCGGGTTCGGAGACGTGCCAGTGACCGTTCGATAAGTGAAGCAGCAGTGCGCGTTGGTTGAGAAATCCTGATTTTTTGTTGATAAGTAAGATCACCACGGGCAGCCCCAGGAGCACTCCCAGGAAAAAGAAGTGAGACCGGCGCCGTTTTTTCACAAAACTGCGAACGGAGTTAATTAACCCTGCTGATGTCTGCTCAATTGAGTAATGCATCCGATATGCCCACTGCCCCAAAAATAGACAGCTACAGTGATATATCGGGGATTTCGCCGGTGAGCTTGATTGTTTAAGAGCTGCTCGCAGAGGCGGGATGGTGATGTATAACAAGGCGAAACTTCAGAGAGAATATGTTTATCCTGAAGCATTGGTATGCGTTTGACTGCGTGTTTTCTAGCACAAGGAATCCAACCTATCTGAAGTTCTGCCGTTTAACTGGCTTGACGCGAAGTCGCTTTGTGAGCACATTTTCTCCGGGTGATGAGGCTGGCAAAGGGAAGTATATCGTTGTTTCTGTAAATTCGGCTTTTAAGTGTTTTTTGCAGGCTTCGTCCAGTGTGGAGCTGGAGCGTTTAGCTCCAGCTCCAGTAAGTGACGTCAGAAGAGCAGTCAGAATGCTTTATGCCCATCATTCGCTGCGCCAAGCGCGGGGTCGCGCCTGCCTAATCCCCGCACCTAGCAGCGCGCAACCTAGTAGGATCGCGGAAGACGGTTCCGGCACAGCAGTGTTCGGCCCCGGTCCAGAGTCCCCATTAGCGAGCGTCTCGCCCGAGTAATTGGCAGTCAGCATCGTGATGGCGTTAAGACTAAAACTGTCTATCGTGCCGGTAAAGGAGATAACGAAGAACGGAAGTGCGCTGCTCAGATGATCCGGCAGACCTGGTAATTCTGTTCTTTGGACGTGAATCGTCACTCCGCCCAGTACCTGCCCGTCCAACTCGTCAAGACCATCGGGTGCCTCAAGGGTTTCGCCGTTAATTATCAGACCAGAATCATCAAAACGGCCTGCCATAGAACCAAACGAGTAGTAAGTGAAGTTGAACTCGAGATAGGACAGCGGCTCATGAAAATCGATGTTTATTCCGGCGTTATTCACAAATAGCGCCTCAAGCCCCGTAAACGAATCATTACTCGTGGTTACCCATGAGAACGCCGAGCCGTTTCCCACTACAGTAAAGCTAACGCCGGAAGCTTCAAATGTATCATCGCTATAATATGTTGTCCTCGCGCCTGCGGGTTGACCAAAATCGATGCTGAGCGGTGTACTATATGCTGGAGAACAGAACACTCCGATTGGAAACGTAAGCGCTAACAGCACAAGCTTGAACTTCATTATTCCCGGCAGTAGTTTCCGCCTCAGCTCTAGTAATTGGTTTCCAGTCCCCTTCGCTAACGTATCCATAAACTTGCCCATAAACTCTCCTTCATTGAATTCAAATACCGCTCTTAATATTCGCGGGTTCTGCAGTGTGCGCTTCACGCTGCGCTAAGCGCGGCCGCTATGCCGTAAGCCGAATTTTTATTAGATCTTTGGAGGGTTAGCGGATTCGGGCCCAATGTCCGGAGCCGCCATAAGACATAACTATATGATAACTTAAGGCACGGTTAATCACGCGCCGAGCCACGTGCACCGTAAGCGTCCGATTCATTTAGCACTGGAAGCCGTTCTGGAAGAAGTCGCCCTGGAAGAGTCGCCCTGGAAGCGCCTTACTTCCCGCGCGCTGCCGCGCAAAGCACTCTGCCGGAAGACTGAATGTAAGCTTCCGCGACAGTCCGGCACTGAAATTTAGCTAGAGAGGTGGAAATAGCGAGTGAACA
>JAKPSH010000248.1 GCA_029555385.1 Pseudomonadota bacterium | reverse complement strand
ACCGACAACCCTCCCTTGACTAGCGTTCCGATTATCGTTCGATCTTCCAGGGTTAGCTGACTGTATTTTGTTCCCATAATCACCTAGCTCTAACTCGATTGAACTAGGTGTTGCACTTGCACATTGAACTCGCGGGCTCAGCCGAGGCTGCTGCTTTAACTCGCTTTAACGTACACAAGCGCTCTGAGGACTAGGGCGGGGGCGGTAATACTCGCGGCTGCACTTGTACTGTTTTGCATGACTTTGTTTTGACCGGTGGGAAAGTTCAAGTTCAAGTGAAACTTTTGCGGCTGTGCTGGGGTTCTTGATCAAGTAAATCCACGCGGTTAGGCAAAACGTGTATTGGCACATAAATTGTAGCAGAGCTAAGGGGAATTAGGGCGGGCTTCCCGTTTTTTGGATTCGTTCCAGAAAGCCCGCGTGCTCCGCTTCAGGCAAGGTTTTATGACTCGTTACTTGGCAATTGCCCGGGAGGCCAGAGCAGGCTTCTGTTTGGCGGTACTGTTGGGCATTGTGGCCTATTACAGCTCGGAACTGAATCATGGAATCGATCCGCTTGTCACCGGTATCGTTCTCGGAATGCTCGTCCGGCTTGGTATCGGCAAAATGGCGATTTTTGAACAGGGGCTTGCCGCAGCGCCGCGCCTTTTGCTTCCTGTTGGATTCGTGCTCTACGGCGTGCAGCTTAAGCTGAATGAGTTAGATATTATTCCACTTACCACTTGGATGCAGGTTATCATTGGCGTTGTCGTGGTCTTTGCTGTTGCTATTTGGCTGGGCAGGCGCCTCGAAATCGAGCCGGTCACTACGCTGCTCGTAGGCGTAGGGACGGCAATTTGCGGTGCCGCGGCCATCGCTCTTTGCGCTCCGCTGCTCAAGAGCAAACCCAAGGAGACGAGCATTGCCCTGCTCACGATTACATGCTGGTCAATTGCCGGCATTGTTCTTTATCCACATCTACATGCCATCCTGGCCATGACTCAGGAAAACTACGCACTGCTCTGCGCAACGACGCTGCACCAAACCGGCGCGGTAACTCTCGCGGCATCATCGATGGGGCCGTCGTGCGCCCACACGGCAATGATCATTAAAGGCGCAAGAACTTGCATCATCATTCCTGTGCTCTGCATCTTGGCCTGCCGCAATTATCTAGGAGAACACAAGAAACCGGTTTCTAAGCTGCTTATCCCCTGGTATGTGTGGGCTTTCCTGTTTGCGGGAGCCGCGTTTTCCTTTCTGCCACCGCTTCGCCCTTACGTATCCTGCGTCATGCCGGCGACTAAGCTTCTTTGGACAATGGCGATGACAGCCTTGGGGCTGACGGTTCACCTTCGCGAAATCACCTGCGATATGCGAAAACCGCTGCTGCTTGGTCTTGTGGTGTGGTCTGCTGTTATCGGCAACTACTTCGTCGGCTATTACGGAATGGGGTACTAGCCAGGATGAACACGGAAAAGAGCACTGAGGCGATTGCGGCCGGAGACAAGTTAATCAGAGTTGCCGCGCTGAGTGTAGCATTGCTGATTGTGGGCGTGTTTATCTACCTTGGCCGAAGCAACGTAAAGAACGTGGAGAACACACTAACTCAGACAAAAAAACAATACCTGCTCGATCTGCTGCGGGTCGAGATTAAGGCATTTCAAGCGGCAACAGATCAAATAGGCGCCGACCTGAGTCTGCTTGGGACTGCTCTGCTCGCCGGAGAAAATGGCGACGCGCCTGCTAATATCACAGTTGCGTTAGGCTCGATTGTTCACTTACGTGAACACTTTAACCTAATGGTTGAGACGGTGTACCTTACCAAGACAAATGGTGATCTCGTGGAAGTCCCGCTATCACGCAAGATCCCGGAAGCGGAAAGCTCGCTGCCGCACGAGGCCGTGCGAAATCTTATGCAGACTTACTTTTCCCGCCAAGAGAAGCTTCGCGGGATGCATCTTCTTGCCGATACCGTCAAGTCTAAGGACCACGAAGCGGCTGTCCTGCTGAGTGTCCCTGTCTATGACGGGCAAAAGCTGAAGGGCTTGATCAGCGCAAAAATTCCAGTGGAAGCACTGCGCCGCGTAATCCTTACCGGTGCGGCGCATAGTGCGGTGTGTTTACTGCTGCTGGATTCAGACGGTACGATTTTGCTTTCCTCGGAAGATCCACGGCTGACCGGCAGAAATTTCCTTCTTGATGGCCGGATGGAATTAAGCGCAAACGCACGAGCGGGTTTGCATCGATTTGCCCGCATCGTGCACAGCGGCGAAATGCGCAGCGCGACCTACTCCGGCCCCGAATGGACGAAGCTTTTGTTTAAGAGCGGGAAGGTGATTGCTGGACATGGTGCGGTGCGCGCCGGGGGGCAGAAATGGCCGCTGGTGTTGACGGTAGACTATGAAGATGTGCACCAGCCGGTAAAGCAGCACGCAAGGAGTATTTTTGTCAGCATCGAGTTTATTGTCTTGTCTTTAATCGGAGTGATCTGGCTTCTGCACAAGTCGCAAGAACGCAGACTCGAACTCGAAATCTCAGCGCGTTCCGCTGCTGCCTTAAAGGCAGCCTATGATAAATTGCAGAGCAGCGAGGAATTGCTGCGACAAGTGCTCGATGCAAGTCCGGTCTGCATTTATGCTGCCGATACTTCTGGCAGAGTGCTGCTTGCCAACAATAGCTTTGGCAACCTCGTCCGCATGAAACCGGAGAAAACTATCGGAAGAACAGTGGTGGAGTGTGCACTCAGCGCCGGAACGCTGCCGGAATATGCGTCGCGTCTTATTGCTGAGGATCGCAATGTAATCGCACTGCAAGAAGAACTGCACCTGTCCGAAAGACGCTGTCAGATGACGGATGGCACGGTGAGATGGTTTCAGATATCAAAAACCCCGCTGGTGCTTAACGGGAAGGCAGAATTCGTCCTTGGTATTATTGCCGATATCACGAGCCGCATAGTGGAGCAAGAAAACAGGGAGAAACTGGAAGCACAACTGCAGCACATGCAGAAAATGGAAAGCTTAGGTGTGCTTGCCGGCGGCGTTGCGCATGATTTTAATAATTTGCTCGCCTGCATTGTCGGAAACGCTGAAATGGCGATTTCAGAACTCGACGCTGATTCTATGGCCTATGAGTGTCTCCAGCAAATTAGCGCTGCGGCAGAACGCGCCGGGGCGCTGGCCGATCAAATGCTTGCTTATTCCGGTAAGGGACAGTTCAGTGTGGCGCCGATCGATCTTTCCAAGCTGATCCGCGAGATGGGACATCTACTTCGTACATCAATTTCCAAGAAAACCAAGCTAAATTTCGACTTGGCGGATGCGCTCCCGGTATTTGTCGGCGACTCAGCGCAAATAAGCCAGGTTGTAATGAATCTGATGTTGAATGGCGCAGAAGCGCTCGAAGGCGAATACGGGACGATCAGCATTGCGACGGGGACAATGCATTGCACAAAAAAGGATTTCACCACCTCATACATCGCTGAAGAACTGCCTGAAGGCGAATATGCCTTTGTTGAAATCAAAGATACTGGCTGCGGCATGGACGATGAAACACTGCGTAAGATATTCGACCCTTTCTTCACTACCAAGTTCTTTGGCCGTGGCTTGGGCCTTGCCGCAGCTTTGGGCATCATTCGAGGACATCACGGTGCGGTTTGGATCGACAGTTCTCCGGGTAAAGGGACAACATTTAGAGTTTGCTTCCCTGCGGCGGCTGTATGCGCTGTGGGGCGCCCGGCAAACAAAGAGAGGACTGCCAAGAGCAGCTCGCCGGCGACCGTACTAATCATCGACGATGAAGAAATGGTTCTTGGTGTTGCCGGAAAAATATTGCGGCAAGCGGGCTATAAGGTAGTTACGGCGAGCGATGGACATGAGGCGCTGACGAGACTTAAGCACGCGGGAATGGAGATCCAGCTGGTTATCCTTGATCTCAACATGCCAGAAATAAGCGGTCGGGAGATTCTCGCGGAGATTCGCAAACTATCGAGTGAAATGCGCGTTATTCTAAGCAGCGGATACTCTGAGGAATCTGTGCTTGACGATCTCAAGGACGACCTTCATCTCCGTTTCATCAAGAAACCGTACCGGCCCGGTGAGTTAGCTGAGCAGGTTCGCCACTCGCTTACCGCAGGCTGATGCGCGCAGTGTTAAGCTTCACACGGGCGGTGCCGGGACTTGCGGCATGACTGCGGGTTTGCATGAGGCGCGCGGATCTGTGCTTTGGCTGCAAACTTCTGCGGCAATTTCATTCACGCGCTGCATTACCCGGTCCGCAGCATGATAGATTGTCCACTTGTTGTGGACATCCCTTCGTGCCCGGTCACCTGTTTTTGCTGCGGCTTCTCGGTTCGTGAATGCGTACCGCATCAACTCGCGCAAGTGAGCGCATGACGGCTCGGCCCAGTTGTGCCCCGTGTAAAACGGATTATCAGCGATCTGACTAGAATCAACAGGACGGAGGCCTTCAATGTCGATCAAATATGAATTTTCGCGATTCATAAACTCGGTATTGCCGCTCCAATTCGTGCCGATTACAGGAAGCCCCATAGCCATCGCTTCAAGATAGGGCATGCCCCAGCCCTCACCGCGCGACGGCAAAACAAAGGCGTTTGCACCGGCATAAAAACGCGGCATTTCGCTGTCGGGAAGAGAGAGTCCTTCAAAGATATTGATCACCGGCAGATCCTTAGGCGATAAGCGGAATGTCTCAGAAATGTATTCCATGGCCAGCATATTCGCTGTCTTCTGCCCGTTTGTTCCCAGGCCGCGGCAGACATAAAGATTCAATGCGGCATCTTCGTCGGGGCGGAACTCCTCGATGAACGCGCGCAGCAGGACATCCCAGCCTTTTCTCTTGGTCCACTCGAAAAGCGACAAAAAATTGTATTGCTTCTCGCCAGGAAACTTCACCGGGTTCGGCTGCGGCGCAAATACGGATGGATCAAATCCCAGAAAAGGCACAAGGCGGAGTTTTTCCTGACGGACCCCGGAGCGGGCGAAAGTCTCCATGTTGAACTTCGTTCCGACCCACACTTCATCCATGCTGTTGCACGGGCTGACCCAAATGTTCGGGATGAGATCGGTTTCAAACATGGTGGTCATTACATAGCGTTTCATGCCGGGATAGGATTTTCGGATATATCCCGCGGCATCAAAACCGTCATGCCCGGCGGGAAGATGCTGGAGCACAAGCACAGAATCTTTTGCCGGCTGGTCTTTGATCATCGGCCCTATCGTGCGGATGGTTCGTGCATCGAGACTGCCTTGCGTGGCATGGCAGAAGCAAATCAGATCCGCCGGATAACCGCGGGCAGCAAATCCCTTAACTAAGTTGCGCGCGCCTACGGCATACCCGGACATGTTTAGTGCATGGGAAAGCCAAGCGACACGTGTCTCGGCGCAAGCGGGGATGTTGCGCGAGGATGCCGGTGCTGGCGTTGCTGTCTCTGCTGCGCGGGCCGGGTGCTTGGCGGCAAGCTGCAGCTGCTCTTCCCAGCCGCGTTTTACGGCAGCAGCGGTTTTCTCCCAAGTGAAAAGCTGGGCCCGGCCGAGCCCGCGAGTAATCATCGTGCTGCGCAGCTCGCGATTATTGACTAATTGCAGCATGGCCCCAGAAATAGCCGCTGTATCTTTTGGCTCGAAGGCCAGAGCGGCGTTTCCCACAACTTCCGGAATAGATGCGGCGTTTGATGTGATTACCGGACAGGAGTTTGCCATCGCTTCCAGCGCAGGAAAACCGAAACCTTCATAGCTGGAGGGAAATATCAGTGCTGCGGCCCCGGCATAAAGGCACTCCAGGTCCCGGCGCGGGATGTGTCCCGTGAATTTTATTCCACCTATTTTGTGTTCATTAAGGAATTTCTGATTAAGCGCCTTAAATGGATCTTCAGCGGAGCCAACGACGATCAGTTCCATGGGCTGTTGCTGACGCGCTTGAAGGAACGCGCTTACCGCGACGGAAAAACCCTTGTGCGGCTCATGGCTGCCGACGAAAAGAAAAAACGGCGAACTGATCTTGTATTTCTGTATTGTCTGCGCAATCTCCCTTTCGCGGGGAGAGATCCCCTGCGAAGAATTCAGGCCTGCCATTACCGTGCGGATTTGTCCGGGTGCGATGCCCGTATGTTGCTGCAGATCGCGCTTCGTGTGCTCCGAAATCGTGAAGACTAAAGCGTTGGTGCGCTTAATCTGTGCAAGCCGCCGCATGTAAGCCGCTTGGACGGCTGAAGTCCAGGTATCGTAATGATCTTCGTGCAGGACCAGCGGAATAAGATCGTAAAAGATGACGGAAAGTGGAATGTTTCGCGGAGCAAGCACAAATGGCGAATCGAAGCCTGTCGGCGAACTCATCGGATCGGGAATAAGATAGAGGTCCAGTCCGGGAAAGGGGTCTTCGCTGCTAAAATAGCGAATGCTTACATTCGCAAGCGCACTAAGTTCGTCGATGTGCTCATTATGGATAGGTTCATCCAAAAACAGGATGTACTGGTCATTTCTGTTTGCGGCAGCAAGCGTGCGCAGCAAATGAAAAGTGTAGTGCCCGATGCCACGAACGGTTGACTCGGTGTATGTCAAAGTGCGTGCATCAATCCCGATGCAGTGTGCGGATAACGGCCCGGCATTTGCCGGAGGATCCACGTGCTGCTGTTGGAGCGGCGGGTCCGACGCCGTCGGTGCAGGCGCGCAAGACGCTGCTTGTTTGACTGTTTCCGGCACACTAAGCGGTGCGACATGCAAATTGTGAAGCATCAGCGCAAGCTCGCGGGGGTCACGCCAAAGGCCGCGATGACCCGGGACAAACGAACTGCTGCTTTTTATCTTTATCCTCAAGTCATTGCTGCGCGGGGCCACTTGCAGCGCGGCGCGTATGGACTGCATGGAGCGAGGTATTACGGTTTTTCCGATAGTCTGTCCATCGCTTGTTACCTCAACTTCAATCGGAAATGATTCATAGTAATTGGCATTTGCCGCGGCCAAGTCGAACGAAACCGCGCTTGCACAGGAAAATGCTGCTGCCGGAATACGCAGTTCACATTCTTGTGCAATCCAATGTACGCCGGGGGGGAGCGCGCTTTCGGCTGCGTAAATGCCGGTTCCGTAGACCTGAGGTGTGACCTGAATTTCCTTTGTGATATCCGGGCGCTTAACTACAGCAATGTCAATCTGAGTATAAGAATTGTCATCGTGGATGACTGAGCTGGCGGTGCAGAGTTTAATGGTAAAGCCGGCTTGTTTAAGCCGGTCGGAAAAGTCGATATCCTCCGCTTGATAAAAGCCGCGTGCATCATCCCATTTGACCTTGCTTGCGACGTAGGCTTTCATCACACATAAGCCGCCGGTTACATAAACAAAAGGATCGGTGAGGTCGTAGTCGAGCAGATAGTGACCGCGCGGTCCGCCGGAAGTGGCCCAGTCCCAATAACGTGTGCCGTCCGGATTTAAGAACCGCACGCAAAGCACATCATAGTTTTCTCCAAAATCGCATAATCCTCGATAAAAATCTTGCTGAAAAATCAAATCATCGTCGCAAACAACAAGATGGTCATACTGCGCGGCCTCGGTCAGCCGGTTCCTCATCTCGCCGAGACGGCCGTTTCGCGCGGCATCAAGTGCGGGGACGATGCGGACATCCTCGAATCCAGGTGGCACTTCGCCCGAGACGAGAATTTCGCATGCCGGGATGTTCAACGCGCGGATGCTTTCAATTTCTCTGCGCAGTTTCGCCGGACGTTTGCCATTGGTGATGATGCAAAAAGAGTATCCGCTCTGCGCTTCTGTAATCATGGGTCAGCTTTCCCGGTGAGTTAAAGTGTGCCGCACCAATCTGCAAAGTTCAGATGAAATTTCAGGCACTTAGGTTGCCGGGTTTGCGGGTGCGATAATTAGGCAGGAATTAGAGACACTTACGGCTGATGATTGTCCCAATGTGGTGAACTAAATAAAGAGGGGTTGCCACGAAGGGCACGAAGATAAGGCATACGGGTTCAATCTTCTTGGCGTACCATCATGCGAGGTTAAAGCTTAAAGTAGATTTTCTAATCCATAAAAGAGCTCAGTGACTGTCACGACTTTTTTGCAGGCCAGCACCACTCCGGGCATGAAGGACTTTCTGTGCAGTGAGTCATGCTGGATGGTGAGCGTTTGCGCCGCGCCGCCGAAAATTACCTGCTGATGGGCGACCAGGCCGGGAAGACGCACGGAGTGGATGTGCACTCCACCAAGCTCGGCTCCCCGTGCGCCGGAGATGACAAAAGACTCTTTGACAGTTGAAACTTGTTTCTGGCGAACCTGGTTGATTAACTCCACGGTACGGACTGCGGTGCCGGAGGGCGAGTCTGCCTTGCCGTCGTGATGCAGTTCGATCACTTCAACATGCGGCAGATACTTCGCCGCTTCCTGAGCGAACTTCATCATCAGTACCGCGCCGATCGCGAAATTAGGCGCGATAACGCCGCCGGTTTCTCGAGCCTTGGCCAGCACTTGCAGCTCGCGAACCTGCTCCTCACGAAAACCGCTCGTGCCTATGACTGGCCGCGCTCCTGCCTCGATGATGATTTTGGCGTTTGCAAATCCGGCGGATGCTGTTGTGAAATCAACTACAACCTGCGTGCGATTTTCCCGGATCGCTCGTGCCAAGTCATCGCCGATGTCGGTCTCCGCGACCAATTCCAGCCCTTCCTCCGCTTTGACCGCACTGACCGCTTCTTGACCCATTCTGCCGCGAGCGCCATTAACAAGAACCCGGATCATTTTCATATCTCCTCTGGCTGCTGAAATATTGAGCGGTTGAGTTTTTTAGCATACACTGCGGTTTAATACAAAGCCGGAGGTTCGCATGAATTTCCGCCTTTTGTCCGGTGTGTATGAAACTGCTCAAAAAATATGCGGACAATTCCCTCGCGGATTCGCCGGCAGCGCGGTTGAGAAGAAAGCGTTTTTTGGTGTTCCGGAGACTGCTTTCATCTGTGCCTCGGCCGCTCAAGGTTTTGGATATCGGCGGTACAGTGCTGTTTTGGCAGATGATGGACTTTGCCGGCGAAGATGGCCTGGAAATTACAATTCTGAATATCCAGCCGGGAGAGTTAAGTGCGATGCCGCCTGTTCAAGGAAGGACCAGGTTTGTTCCTTGCGTAGGCGATGCCCGTGCGATGCCCGAATTCCGTGATGGCGAATTTGATGTCGTCTTTTCAAACTCAGTAATCGAGCATGTTGGCGACATTGCCGATCAGCGCCGGATGATGAGCGAAGTGCGCCGCGTAGGCAAGCGTTATTTTGTGCAGACACCGAATTATTTTTGGCTGATTGAGCCGCATTTTCTTTTTCCCGGCTTTCAGTTTCTGCCGCGCAAGGCCCAAGTTTTTCTGCTGCGGCATTTCGAGCTTGGGTGGGCCGGAAAGATTGTGGACCGCGCGGCGGCTGAGGCGGTGGCGGGATCTGTCCGGTTGTTGCGCGAGAGCGAGCTTAGAGAACTTTGCCCGGAAGCTGAGTTTTATCACGAAAAACTTTTCGGTTTTACCAAGTCGTTTGTCGTCTATGCCGGCTGGTAGATTTTTTAACAATAGCTATGGCGGCAGTGTCTTAGCCGCCCTGATGAACGAGCTCTGCCTTGGTGTTTTTCGTGGTGAATTGATCAAAGAGGGATTACCACGAAGGGCACGAAGAGCACGAAGGTCAAGAGGTAGATTAATAAACTTCGTGATCTTCGTGTTCTTCGTGATAAGATAAGAACATTAAAACCGGAGGAGGAAAGAATTACATGGCTGATGGTGATCCTTTCGGAACGGACGAAAAAGAGCAGCTCCAAAGAAAAATTTTCATCAGCACTTTCTCGATGCTGGCGAAGCTGACTGATGTTGATGGCAGCGTCGACAAATCGGAGATTATCGCGATTGATCGGTTTATGAAGACGGTATTAAACCTTGAGCCGGCCCGGCGTCAGTTTGCAATTAAAGTTTATAATGAAGCGCGCAGATCGTCTCTCTCGTTTCGCGAATACGCCGTACAGTATCGCGATCTGCTGAAAGGCCAGCCGCGGATGTTGGAGTGGATGGTTGATGTGATGCTGCGGATTTCGATGGCCGATGACTATTTCTGCCATACTGAAGAGCGCCTGCTGAAGATTGCTTGCGAGGTGTTTGGGATCAGCAGCCAGCGGTATCAACAGCTTCGTGCGCGGCATGTCAAAAACCAGCCGGCGCTCAACTATGAACTGCTGGGATGCAGCGAAAAGAGCTCGAACGAGGAAATTTCCGCGCAGTATAAAAAAATGATTGCCGATTACGATCCGCAGCGAATTAAAGAACTTGGCCTGCCGGAGGATTTTATTAAATTGGCTGAAGAAAAATATTCCGCCATTGAAATCGCATTTCAGGCGATCAAGCGGGCGCGGGGGATGTAGCGACCGGTCAATGGGTTCTTCCCAAAGCTTCCAATATTTCCTCCGGGCGGTAGCCGCGGATGACGCGGGAGCCGACTTTGGTCACCGGGATGCCGCCGCCGCCAAGCTTGAGATAGGCGCGTTTTGCCGAGGCGTCAGCT
>JAKPSH010000245.1 GCA_029555385.1 Pseudomonadota bacterium | reverse complement strand
AAAATAAATGTAAGGTCGAAAACCGGAAATATCGTCAATAAACCTTTTTACTTCTTCCGTTTTTACAGTTCGCCGCGCCAAATCAGGCCGTTTCTTGAACGCGCCCCGCTCACCCCATTGCGGACACATAATGCAGCGCAGGTTGCATCCGTAAGAGGGACGGATCGATACGATTAACGGAGGCGGTATTGCGCAGTTTGGGTGGTAATCATAACGCGCTAACCAAGCATTTCGCCTGCCCAATTTTAAACGCATCATCGCCGGAATCTTCAACGGATCCCGCAACGCCATTTTCATCAGCCGCGTACGGAACGAAAGCTGCGTCATAAGCTGAAAGTGTAAAAACAAGCAGATTTAAACAACTCTCCTATTATGCAATTTCGCATATGCTCGCCGCCTGTATAAAATTCTTTTATGAGAGCCAGAAAACAACTATTATTATGATTTAAGCATACCACTCTTGTCTGTGACTAACAACGATGGACCGTGAAACTGGGTATTCGATCAGCATCATCGTCACCAGCTATAATACCGGATATCCACTCCTTGAAGACTGCCTCAAGAGCGTCCTAGCGCAATCCTATGCGAACTGGGAATTGATTCTGGTTGATGACGGCTCCTCGGAAGACAATAAGATCGCGTTGTTTAAGCTTCGCGACACGTTCGACAATCCCCGAATAAAAATTCTCGAACTGCCGTGCAACGTCGGTAAAGGAGCGGCCTTAAACGAAGGAATGGATCTCTCTCAAGGAGAAATAATTACCTTCTTGGACGCCGACGACATGCTGTTGCCCTGGCACCTGGAAGAGATCAATCGGGCATTTACCGACAACCCCGAGTCCACATTAGTCCATACCTATAATATCCTCTATATCAATATCCTGCCAAAGACGAGCATTTTTGCTTTTACAACGTATGACACGGCGTTAAAGCAAGACGCGTTTGCTTCGCCGCGCGACATCGAAGCGCAAGCCATTTGCCCCAGACTTTCCTTAAGAAGAACGGTGGCCGATATGATTCGCTATGATTCATCAATAAACTGCGACAGGGAAATGATCCTCCAGTTGGCGAGCATCGACGAACTGCTATCGAAGAAATGCTTTCTCAGCAGGACCGGATATTTATACAGGAATCATAGATCAAAGGATCGGCTGAGGTACAAACTCAAAACCATTATCGCCGAGCGAAACATTTACTTTCAACGATACTCCGGAAGAAACCCCGCGGCAGACGGTATAATTGCTGAATGGAAAAAGAACAATCCGCTTGTAAAATACAGTCACATTTTTTCCAGCACTTCGTTCTGCCAAACCTTGCTTAATGTTCTGACATCCAGGCAAAAGCCGAAGGAACGGTTTCAATGCATTTGGCTTCTCCTCATAATAACGGCCACGGAAATTTCCACGTTTCTATGCGGAGCGGACTTGCATTACTTTTCCAATCTCGCCCGAATGCTTACAGGCCGCAAATGCAATCAGGTAGTAAAACGGCATTACAGCGAACATCTCAATAAGAATGGTAATCGCGGTAATCGGTATGCTGTCGAACTCTTTGAACGGCTGTTCGAATAACGACAAGAGGCGGGTCACGCAGAACACGAAGCTTAGACAACTGGATATCCATATGTAATAATACTATTGGCACTTTTGTCGGCTGCTGTTTTGCTTTTATTGGGTTCATATGCCGGTTATCATTCGATATCGCGGACTTCCTTATCGGCTGAAAGCAAACCTGGAAGATCTCGTGCCGTGCTTTGTCGATCGGATGCTAATCCCCGCGGTCCGGCGAACCAGCGATCTTGCGTTTCTTGGTCTCCGCCGGCGGCAGATGGGCCGGCTCGAAGCGCTTGGCTCCAAGTTGCCGATAAAGAAAATCGAAATAGAAACAATTAACCGGTGTAATGGTGAATGTTCGTTTTGTCCGGTAAACCGGCATGTCGAATCCCGTCCTTATGCACTGATGACAAAAGAGTTGTTTGATTCGATTATGCGGCAGCTCAGCGAGATGAGTTATCGGGAAACACTGTATTTTCACTCCAACAACGAGCCGCTGCTCGATTCCCGAATTGTCGAGTTAACCGCCCGCGCCAGAGCTGCTCTCCCCAACGCAAAACTTGCGCTTTGGACGAACGGTGCACTCCTTGACCCTGCGAGGCTCGACGCACTTGGCGGCGTTCTCAATGCCATTGTTGTCGATAACTACAATGATCAGCTCACTTTAAATGACAGTGTAAAGACCATCGTGGAGCACTGCGAAAGAAACCGTTACCTCCAAAATATCGTTGAGATTAGAATGCGGCGAACTAACGAGCTGCTGACCACACGAGGCGGCAATGCAAAAAACCGGACGCAAATGCGGCCCCTCCTATCACCGTGCATCGCCCCGTTCGAGCAATTGGTCATACGCCCGGATGGCAAGATAAGTCTGTGCTGCAACGATGCGCTGGGCGAAAACACGATGGGGGATCTAACGAATGATTCTATCACCGACGTATGGAACGGCGAACTATTTCGCGCGATGCGCAGTATGCTTTTACACGGACGGAAGCATCTGATTCCCTGCCACGGCTGTGACGCGTTTGTTTAGCCGCCTATTCGGCCAAGCTGTAAGATTATGGGCGAAGGGAGGGAGTTTGGCCTGCCTCATCAATCGCAAGCTCGCGAGGCTGTTACCGCGGGTTTTTCAAAGCTGCATCTCACCGCAGCAAAGTAACAATACGATTATGATCTTATCCCGTGCACTCGACATGCCTCGACAATGCTTTTCTGAGTGCTTTCACGCGATTAGCAGCCCAGGATAGAAAATAAGCAAGCGTTGCGCCAGATTGCGGGCGAGAATTCTTGGCAAAAAGAAAAAGCCAAAACTTGCCGATGCTTTTATTGCACAAACTTGTTTAGACCATAATGTGGATCTAATAACCCGAGACCGAGGTTTTAAAGTTTCTGCGGCTTACTGCGGTTTGAAACTTCTTGGTTATTAATTCTAGAAGCAAGGTTCTCAGCCAAATGAAACATTCCTTTGGCGGTAAAACTTGGATAACGGCCCTAGTCTTCACCCTCGCCTTAGGAACCCTCCTTTCGGCCTTGAGTTTGCCTATTCCCTGGAACTGGCTGGCATATGCACTCACCCTTGCCAGTCTTGCTGCTCTAAGGCAGTTGTTTAAGCTGTTAGTCAAAGAAAACGTCAAGCTTAACGCATTTATAAAATCTTATTCTCCCATAGCATGGGAATTAGCTTGTATCGCGCTAGTCGTGACTGTCTGCACTTTTATGACTTGGCCTGCGGCAGCGGGCGACCGCCCAGTCTCGGGAGATCACAACCTGCACTATTTTCGTTTTTGGTTCTTTATGACCAAGCTTTTGCCTCACGGGCAGCTTTTTGGCTGGAACAGCCTCTGGTTTGCAGGAGAGCCCGTGGGCTATGTTTATCCTTTTGCCGGTCCGCTCTGGGCTGCCGCGGTGCACGCCTTAACCCTTGGCAAATTGAGCCTTTCGCAAACTTACGGAATTGCGATCTGGTTAGCTTACTTAACTGAAGGACTATGTGTTTACTACAGCGCCAAATTTCTGTTCAACCGTGTCGTAGGAGTACTAGCAGCCTTGCTTTTTGTGACCGACATCGGTGACTACATAAATATGGGCGGATGGTATATGACAGTCAAAACTGGCGTTTGGCCCAGTTCTTTATCGATTGGTTTCTCCCTGTTAGCACTGACCGCTTTTATAAAACTGTTAGAAGGTGGCCAGCGGCAGCAGATGGGCTGGTTTGCCCTTTGGGCGGGGATAGCGCTGCTTGTTCACCCTATACAAATAGTTAATCTGCCCATTACTTTAGGATTGCTCCTAGTATTGTATGCACTCAGTGGCCGTATGAACTTGGTGCGCGAACGGGCTTTCAAGCTTGCCGGAGCTGTGGTCTTAAGCGTTATGACCGCCGCAGTGTGGCTACTTCCTTTTCTTTCTTATGCTACGAGTCGTTATCTCATGGAAAGCAACAAGCGCCGAGTAAGCCTTAGTGATATGGGTGACTCCATATTTAATGGAACACTGTATCCCGGTATGTGGCTGTTCACTGCGGTACTAGGCTTTGCCGGGGGCGTTGCCTTGTTGCGCTCTAAAAACCCTCGCCAACTTTTAGTTGGATTGCTGTTTTTCGTCTTTATGCTTATAGGATCTAACGAGTGTGCAGCGCTCCTCGCACAAATGCTCTCTAAAGCTTCTGCCCAAAAAATAGAATACATGCGCTTTTTAACGCTCCTTCGCCCCTATTGGGCAATGGCCGCCGCATGGGCTCTTTGCTGCTTGTTTGTCCCAAGATGGGCTGTTTATGGCCTTGCGCCAGTCAGCGGAGCAAACAACGAAAACGTAATAATGGAATCAGCCGAAAAAACACTTAACAGCTGGACCATAAGCAGAATATTTTTACAAACATTGATTTTTTCTTTTGTCTCTTTTCCACTGCTAATTCCCTTTTGTCGGAGCTGGTATACCGAACGCCGCGACATGAGGATGGCAGTAGAATCTGGCCGTAACAACAGCGTCCGCAGCGAACTGATCGAATGGATAAACCAGCGCGCGGCAGAAACTCCCGGCTTTTTCCGGGTTGTGGTTTTTGACAAAATGCACATACACTCACTTTTTGATTTAGCTACTCAAGTCTCAGTTCCCGTGTATAACCTCGGTTTCAGCCCGGTAAGCAATTTTTTCTACCAACTCGGAGAATACGACCCACGCATAATGGAGGCTCTAAGCGTACGCTACATCATCGCCACCGAAGCCCGGCAAGACGAGCTCTGGGAACTCTATCAAAGAGACGATGATCCTCTGATACCTGTCGGCCGCTTTGATACGCTGTATATCAGCGAATTTGCGAACTGGAACCCACAGCGATTTCAAATTATCGATGGCAGCGGCGAAGTCAAACTCATCAGCTTCGAAGATGAGAAAATTGCTCTGGAAGCCATGCCTGAAGCGAGCGGAAAGCTTCGTCTGCCCGTAACTTACTTCGAACGTTGGGAAGCTACCCGCAATGGGGAACCAGTGAAAATTACGACCAGCGAAATAGGGCTGCAGAACCGCAGCGCGTTTATGACCGTGGACTTGCAGCCGGGGAGGTACGAGTTTGTTTTTAGGCGGCACTGGCAGGAGAAGGTGGGGGCTTTGCTAACTGTCACGGGGTTACTTTGTATGCTGTGGATGTTCATCGCCCAAAAAATAAAGAGCAATAGAATTTGCCAGTAAAGTTATGGTCAGCGGCTGTAAACAGTGCAAACGGAACGTAATGATAGAGTGGTTTAAATCATTTGATCAACGCAAGCTGCTAATCAGATTACTTGCTTTTCTGATTCTGTTTAATTTTGGTTGGAATTATGCCCAGGAGCGGGTAGGGGTGGACTTCTATAATTATTGGCTTGCGTCTAAAATTTTGGCAGACGGTGGAGTCCGCCAGTTCTATGATGGACCTAGTTACCCAGCGTTGGCTCTCAAATACTTTCGTGCAGCTCGAGAGGAAGGCGGGCGTAGGTTAGCAGCGGCGCAGTTTTGGTCCCCCTCGATAGGAACAAGTAGTACCCCTCTGTTTTATGCAATTACCGGACTTTTTTGGTCAGGTGATTACGAATCTGATTATCGGCGGCTTCAAAACATATCTTTGGTCTTATTCTTTCTCGCAATCGTTGTTTTATCTCGTATTTGTGGTTACGAAACGGGGGTTGTGGAACTCGGAATCGCGGGAGCCATGACTCAATTCCAACCATTCTTATTGGATATAAAAGTTTGTAACGTAAACCGAATAATATTTGCCTGGCTTGTCTTCTATTTAGTTGTAAGCCGAGGAGCGAGAGAAAGCCCGATGAGGCAGGTACTAGGTGCGTCCTTATTAGTGGGCGCTTTCTTATTCAAACCAATTCTTGTGTTCGTTGTATTGCTGATCGCCTGGACTAGAATCGTTCGTTGTCGATGGAAGCAACTTGGATTTGAGGTATTGGGCGCTGCCGTTGCTGTGATTATAGCTATTATAGCAGCCATCCTTAAATTTGGGTCTGCCTTCGTCTGGGTGGAGTGGCTTGAAATGGGCGGTTATGTTTTCAACAATACCCCCGTGAGCAAAGGTAACTGGGGCTTAGTTCCTCTTTATCGAGAATTGTGGGGATTCGATCTTTCTAGTTATGCTGCTCCATGTTTCCTTGCATTATCCGCTGTCTCTCTTTGGCTACGTGCGAGATTTCTGAAGATAGAACGGGAACCTGAGGATTTATTAGCGCTTAGTTTAGGATTGTTAACGTACATGCTTTCAGCTCGTCTTTGCTGGTCTCATTATTATACTCTCGCTTTAATTCCGCTTCTTCTAATACTTCGTCCAGAACTAGAGCAAAGCAAAATTTGGCGCGCTATTCGCTTGGGGGTGGGATTATTGGCCGGGCTGTTGCTTTCAGCCAAGCCGGTCGATGACTGGCTAAATCTTGCGATTCATGAATCATGGGGCGTGTATATGTGCTGTGGAAGCTTTGTCCTGTTTATTCTTGTTCTGACGGAAACTCTCAAGTCTAATACAGCCATTGCCGCCAGGAATATATCAAGCTCATTGACGAAGAGTCGAAGTGACTGCCAAGTGGCGAAAGATCGGCCACTTGGTGACGGAAAAATCGGCCACCCCTGAGAGCCGTTTAATTCATATACTCAACAAGCTTTCTTATCAAAATCCTCGGAGCGAAGCGACGTTCCGGTGTTCAGGCCACCGGCAGGCTGTGGTTTACGCATTGTGTCGCTGATCATTCCCCAATAAAACGATCCACTTGCGTCCTATGTTCCTCTTGATAAAACGCAGTTAGGAGGAACGAGAAAAGGATGAAGAAGAAGCGGTTCACTGTGGATGTTTGGGGCACTGCAGCTACTGTTCTGTGCACTATGCCACCGGCAAGCTTAAGAGCAAAGGCATCGCTGATATCGTGAATAGACTTCGCCAGAACGTCTCTGCCGGCGATCGACTAATCTCCATCAGAGGGGAAGATACTGGCTGTTACGGATTAAATACCGGAACAAATATCTGCGAACTTCTGGAAAAGGTTTGTGAGGTGCCCGGGGACTATAAGATTATTCTGCATGATTTCAATCCCCAGTGGATACTTCGGTACTATCTGAGGCTAAAAGAGATTCTTTCGTGCAACATAGACCGGTTCGACCGTATTACAGTACCGCTTCAGTCCGGAAGTCAAAGGGTTCTCGAGGCCATGAACCGTCCCTACCCTATTGACGAAGTTACCAAATGTCTCCTCGACTATCGCCGAACGCTACCGACAATAAAATTGAAAAGCCACTTCATTATCGGTTTTCCAACCGAAACAGATGGTGAATTCGAGATCACCAAAGCTCTAGTAACTCTAATTCGGCCCAATCTTGCGAGCCTCCATGTTTATGCCGACCGCAAGAATACGCCGGCTTATATTATGCCGCAAAAAATCGATTGGGAAACGAAACTCCGAAGAGCCTCTGAACTTGAGAACGTATGTCGAACAGTTGGTTGTAGCTATAACACCCTGGGGATATAGCCCGAGCTAAGAAACCTGCCGACAGCACCAATCAGTGCGTTCGTTGACGGAAAAAGGCATTTCAAAGAGGCAGCTTCACTCAAATCATATTCAAATCCTCAAACAAACCGGCGCGCAGACGGCGGGAAAACGCGTGTGCGTCTCCCGCCGTGCTTCGCCGAGGCTGTGTGCGCCGATCAACGCTCGATACGCGCCGCCGCACCACCCGCCGCTTTGACCAGGCGCGCATACGGGGTCTGAAGCATATCGCCCCAAGTGCCAGCACAGGCCGCGCCCGCTGCCACTCCGAGCTTGAGCGCCATATCCGGATCGGCACCGCCCATCAGCGCGGCCACCAGAGTTCCACCGCAAGCATCACCGCCGCCCACGCGGTCGACCACCGTAATCTCTTCCGGCTCGACGACGTAAAGCTGCCTGTCGTAGAGCATGTAGGCGCCCCAGAGATGCACCTCGCGGCGTTTGACCAGCCGCACGCTCGAGACTACTGCTTGTATGTTCGGGTAGCGCCCCACGACCTCGAAAGCCATCCTGAGGAAGTCGTCCTTCGTGAACTGCGCGCCCTTCTCGCCCACGGCGGGGCCTTCGATGCCCAGGCCGGTCTGCAGATCCTCTTCGTTGCCAAAGAGCAGCGAAACTTGCGGCATGATTTGCGCGAAGACTTCCCGGGGCTCACGCCTGAGCAGTTCTCTGGCGAGCTTGGTGCGCACGTTCAAGTCGAACGAGGTATAGCCGCCCGCCTGGCGCACGCACTGCATCCCGTGGATGATCAGCTCGTAAGTTTGCGCACCGATGCAGGCAAAGATTCCGCCGCTATGCAGCCAGCGCACACCCTGCGCGCACAAGGACTCGAAGTCGAAGTCGCCCGGTTTGAGCAAGGCCGCTGCCTCGCGGTTTGCCGCGCCGCGTTGGTAGTACGCCTCGTCCGCGACCGGGCCAGTGCCGAGTTCGTAGATCACGCGGCCGTAGTTGTGCCCGGTGACTCCGTCGAAGGAAAAGCGCTTCGGCTCAACGCAAAGCAGATGAACGCCGCTTGCCGGGTCCACACGGGAAAGCATTCTGCCGATTGCCGGCGTGTAGGGGTGGCCCTCCACTATCGCCGTCGCCATGACTGTCGGGCGTCCCGCATTAGCCACGGCAACTGCCGAATTAGCTTCGCCGCCCGAGAATCCGTGGTTGACAACTTGGCCGTCCAGCCACTTCTCGTAGCGTACCATTGCGCCAAGAGCGAGATACTTCGCACTTGCCTCAAGGGTGAACATGTTGCTCATGTCGAGTGTACTCCTTGTTCAAAACAGGAGCTGCGAAAACCTTTTTCGCGAAGCTGCCTCCTGTTTCAAAGCTCCCCGGCCATGAAACAGGAAACAAAACTCAGACTGCCTGAGACAAGGGCAGCAGAAAAAGTCTGCCTAATTCAAAGAACATCGTGCGTCGGCGCAACCGCTATAGACGGTTGGACTTGGCCAATAAGTAAACACCGCACAGGGCCGGACTAATCAGGACATAAGAACCGCGATCACCGGAGACAATCCCGATCAATCTACCGGCCTATGTCCGGGTTGTCAAAAACGGAGCCCATGTCGACGGATATCCAGGTTATGTAATAGATTCAAAAGATGTTTGCGATATCAGTTTTTCCCAATAAGAGACTCACCGCCTGGCTCGCCGCTGGCGCATGGACTGCTGTTATTTTTGTCAGCATTCCGCTTGCGCGTTTGATTCAAGCGCACGTCACGGCGTGGTGCGGCAGGCAGGCATTCAGCGTAATTGTCGTCCTGGCATTAGCGGCAGTTATCGTGTGTGCGCTTCGCCGTCTGCGTGTCTTGGCCAAACACGAAAGAAGTGCCGCATTTATCTGGCTTGTCCTCATTGCCGCAGCCTACCTCGGCTGGATCGCACTGCTTCGCGCTAACCCCGAGGAGTCGCTTCATTTTATCGAATACGGCGTCTTGGCCGTGCTCGTCTTCCGGGCGCTTTCCATCGACATTCATGACCCGCTTGCCTTGGCATCAACCTTGCTCGTCACCAGCATCGTGGGCACGGTAGACGAAATAATTCAGTGGCTCACGCCGAACAGATTTTTTGATTACCGTGATATCATCCTCAACTCCGGCTCCGCGCTGCTTATGGTGCTGGCCATCGCTAAGGCTTGGCGCCCAGCTTTTCTCGCGCAATCGCCGACTTCTAGATCTCTCGAATTCTTCAGCAGCGCGGCAGCCGTACAGGTGCTTCTTTTGGCGCTTTGTTTATCCAACACGCCGCAGGTGACAGCGCGGGCAAGCACGCTCATCCCCCCGCTTGGTTATTTGCTCGCAAAAAACGACCCGATGACCGAATACGGTTTGCGCCACCACGACGATGAGGCCGGCGTTTTCTTTTCGCGCTTCAGCAAGACCGAGCTTGCGCAAAATGACTTGCTGCGCTCAGATGAAGCTCCTGCGATCTTCGCGCGTTATAAGAACAGGCCTTACAATGAATTCTTGGCTGCATATACGCCGTACACAGATCCCTTTCTTCATGAAATGCGCGTCCGCATTTTCCGGCGCGATGCCCATTGGCGAAAAGCATTGGCACAGCACGGCGCTCCCGCAAGCATGCGTCCGCACTGCACTATTGCATTCTACGAGAACTTAATTCTAGAAAAATACTTCGGGCAGTCCTTGCGTAAATCTATGCACGTTCTCCCTGCAAAGAAAGCAGCGGTGCTCGAGTCGTGCGCTGTGCGCCCCACACACTATAAAAGCCCGGTCAGCGCCAACCTCATTGTTCACTTTAACCCTTTTCTCGTCTGGATCACGGCAGTTGTGCTGCTTGCACTGTTTGCCTACCTTAGGAAAAGCGTTTTGCGACACTTGGCGGAACGAGATGGCTGACATCACCGCCATTTTTAGCGATAATTTTCACTACGCTTGAACTGACAAACGAACAATGCGGCGACGTAACAAAAAATACGGTTTCGACTTCCGGGTCGAGATTCCGGTTAATTAACGCCATTTGCGCTTCATATTCGTAATCAGAAACAGCCCGCAGGCCGCGCACGATACCCAGCGCCTTTCGCGCATGCACGTAATCTACGAGAAGCCCCCCAAAGCCCTCGACAACTATCCGCTCGCGATCGTCGGCGGGCAGCGCCTTAACCGCTTCCTCCACCATCGCCACGCGCTCGGCAAGGGGAAACATGACTTCCTTTTCGGTACTCTGCGCGACACCGACATAAAGCCGGTCAAAGACCTTGAGCGCCCGTTCGATAATGTCAACGTGTCCGATGGTAATCGGATCAAACGATCCTGCATAAACCGCGATGCGTTCATTAGTTTTGCCGGCCATAGTCCTCCTTAAAGACCCATCGCAAAATGTCATTTCTGCTGTGGACGAAACCCCGGAACGCGACAGGCCCCTTAAAACTGCCGAATCCTAACCTCTTGAAATGGCGGCGGTCAAACTATTAGGGGCCTGTCGCAAAATGTCGCCCCTGCTGCGAATGAGATATTTTGGCTGCGACTTCGTCGGGGCGCGCAAAAGAATCCTGCGACGTGTCGCAAGCTTACACGACCCGGTTATTTTTGCGCGCCCTCCTCGTCTCGCCTAAAATCTCTCATTCTCGCTACGGAACCCTGGCACGCGACAGGCCCATTAGAACTTTACAATCTTGACGAATAGGCTATAGAACTATGTGGGCAGATGACTTGGCTGGCCGGCCCCTGAAGAGTCAGCTCCTGATTTTTCGGGGTCTGGTGCAAGCCGCGAAACCTGGGTTCTTTTGCCGCTTCTTTTTTCCTTCCAGCTAACTGATGCGCCGCGGGGTCAAGACAGCTTGCTTGCCGTCCTGACTCCGTGGCGTTGTGGTATTAAATGGAAGCGTCTTGAAAGGAGTAGCCATGAGCGCTGTAGCTGAAGTAATCACAAAGCTCTGCAACGGGTATGATCTGTTCCTTGCCGCTGACGGCCAGGAAACTGGTCCTTGGAAGCTGTTGTCGATTTCCCCAGATGGCGGCGCCCCCGCGGTGACGCTGGAGCGGGACGGCGAGCAGCGTACCATCCCCTGGAGCAAGGTGATTCGGCGCGCAAGCACGCAGTCACCTGTGGCCGCCGAGTGAAACACGAGAGCTGTCTCCATCTCCGGCGCTGGGGTGCTTGCTAAGAGGTTTTGCCTAGTGCTGACCTCGCGGCTTGCACCCCGGTTGCACCACGTTAATGGATTATTAGTAAGTGTATGTAATATCGTCTGAGCAACAGGCAGCCTCTTGCCCAAACAAGACGGAAGAAATGAACGAACGTCCGGACGTACCGAAGGAATAGCCGGTAAGTTTAGCAGATAAGAAAAACTTGTTCCTCCCAGCATTAACTCGCATAACCCATGCTTGCAGGAATACTTTGATGTACTAATACTTAAATCCGGACACTACATACTTAAGTGTCAACTGATTTCAGGACAAAACCCGGTCCATCTTGACCTCTGAGCATAAAATGTCATCCTCCAATGCAATCGAGACAGTCTTATGGTCAAACTCCGCTGAAAACCGAACAATCCCTCGCTATGCAGGGATTTCAATCATGCATGCCCTACTTTACTCACTAAGTATGAATCGGACTCACTTTGTAAAGAATATTACAATCTGGGCCGATTATGCTAGAATCACTTTATATCAGTAGTTAGATTCGTTTTCCGATCGGCAACAGAGAATTTTTGAGATCGAGGCAATCCCTGTGATTCACGCACGTGTTTCTCTTATGTTTTGGCTGTTTCACTTTGCAGTTCCATATTTTCTCTCCCCGGCATCAGCCGATTTGCCACGAGCACCGGTTATCCTGGATGCAGACGCTAGAGGGTGTGTGCCTCAGGCTGAAATCTGTGGCGATGGCATCGATCAGAACTGCGATGGTGCGGATGCACAGTGCCCGGGCGCTGACGGAGATCGTGACGGCTATATCCTCGGGCAGGACTGCGATGACACCGATCGCCATATCTATCCGGGCGTGACTGTACCGTGCACCTCATCCTGTGGTTCTGGCACAAAGACTTGTCAATCCAACGGCAGCTATACTTCTTGCAGCTGCACACCGCTTTGTGAAGCAGTCGGCAACGGCCGCTGCTATTACATATCAAAGTTGACCGGCAGCGACAGCAATGCTGGGACATATCAATTACCGTGGAAAACGCTGAAGATGATTGCCAGCGCGGACAGCCAACCGACCGGAGCCGTGAGACTCGCCGCCGGGGACGTTGTTTACCTGATGTCTGGGGTTTACGATGAAATCGTGAGTTACGGCAACGCAAGGGCCGGTCTTTTATTATTTGGCATTAACGGCACCAGTACCGCGCCAATTGTGATCAGATCTTACCCCGGCGCCTATCCGGTCATCGCTCCTGCGGGCCAAGCCAAAGGTATTCAGGTCGAATCCGTAAGCTATCTACGCTTTGAAAGTATAGAGGTCACTCGGGCCTACCAGTTTGGCGTCAGTATTGCTGAAGCTCAACATATTGAGGTCAAGAACATGTGGGTCCATGATGTCGATGGCGTGGATAACGATAATATCTCTGGTATTCATTTTCTCAACGTCAACCATGGCCAAATTCACCATAGCCTGATTCACGACAACTACGACCGGACGAATGCGGACACCAACGGTCAAAAGACGGAAAACAGCCGTAACATCGTATTTTTCGCCGGCGGAAATATCAAAGTGAACCACAACGTAATCTTTCAGAGGCCACAGACAAGCGCATCAAAAACCGGAGCATGCGTTGGCTATAAGCACTGCTCCGATGTAACGCCATCAACTTTTGAGGTCTCGCACAATACAATGTGGAACTGCTACGACGCGGCTATTCAATCCTACACTTATGGCGGTCGTTTCCACCACAATCTTATTCTCAACAGCACCCGCGCCTTCCGCATTTGGACTTCGGGCGGCTACACCGATCTCTCCGATTACATCATCGAAAAGAACACATTTTATGAAACGCAAGTGCTTGATTACCGCCCCAGCACAATTATCGAGGGTGGCGGCAATTATGGCGGGATGATTTATCGAAACAACATCTCAGTATTCTCCGGTCCCTATACGGGCGACAGTGGCGGCATGCACAATTTTGACCCATACGGCCCCAACTTTTATTACACAGCGAATCTTTCTTCGTCCAAGCTGAGCTTAAGCAACAATTGTTACTACAATCCAACAGGCCCGGTCTCGATTAGCTATTACATGGCCAACGACACCACCGCTCGATCATTAGGCGACATCTACACTTTCTCCGCTTGGCAAGGTCTTGGTTTCGATAGCGGTTCGGCGGTAATAAATCCACAGTTCAGTAGTTATTACTTGCCTGCCGCTTCGCAATGCCAAAATGCCGGCATGTACGCCCCATAACACATATGGTTTTTTCTAAACTCCATGAATGGAGGATGTCCCGTGCATAGTTGAAACTAGGCGCTGGAGTTTCGCCAGTTATCTTGTTCCGACGAGAACGATCATTCAAAAAAGGCATTGTACCAAACGACAAATGCAAGTAATGAAAAGAGCTTTTCATCATGGTTCCGAGCTCGCTTTTCGTGCTCGTCGAGCAACTGCTGAATATATGCTTGATTGAATAATCCCAAAGATTCGAGATTTTGTTCAGATAGCATATCGCGTAAATAAGAGTTTAAGCTGCCGCGAAACCAGACTGTCAACGGGACCGAAAAGCCCTGTTTTCGGCGGTATATTACTTCTCTAGGCAGCAGCTTTTCTGCAACTTTTTTTAACAAAAACTTTTTATTGAAACCACGCAAACGCATGTTGTCGGGCATTTTCCAAAAAAACTCGACAAGCTGATGATCTACAAACGGCACTCGCATTTCCAAGGAGTGCGCCATGCTTGCACGATCGCTTAAAGACAGTAAATCATCAGCTAGATAGCTGTCGATATCCATCTTCATCAATCGTCGTAGTAAAGAGAATCCTGCTGAGCTCTGCCAGTACCGGTCATATATCTGAGTCGAGGTATTATGTTTCAGCGTTACCCGGAAGTCGCTGCTAAATAACCGTTGCTGTTCCTCCTGGTTGAACTTCGAAATTAATTGGAAATAAAACTGTTCAACAGGTAAAGAGCAAGAAGCAACAAAGCGCTTTAGGCGCTCCGGAAAATGCAAACCAGTTTTTGAGTCTGGCAGCTTAGATACTCCCCAGCGCACTGCGGCACAGGAAAAAAAGGGAGCCAAGAAAGAAAATCGTTCGGCAAGCACAGCGCCCAGATAACGTTCGTAGCCGGCACAAACCTCATCGCCACCTAAACCGCTAAGAACCACAGTGACGTGTCGCCGGGCAAACTCACTAAGCAAGTAATTGGGAATGACAGAGGCGTCGCCAATTGGCTCATCAAGGCGTGACAGCATAACTGGTAGAGAACAAGCGGCCATCTGCGGCGTGATCAATAACTCACGATGATTGGTCTGGTAATATTCCGCAACTATTTTAGCGTAGCGAAGTTCATCAAAAGATGCTCCATCAATCTCATAACCAATGGAAAAAGTATTAACTGGTCGATCAATCAACCGGCTCATCACAGCGACAACTAGACTTGAATCGATTCCGCCGCTTAGAAAAGCCCCAAGGGGAACATCGCTGATGAGATGTTTTTTGATTGTTTCCGCTCCAAAGTCGAGGAATCTGGTTACCCAATCTTCCGTGCTGCAACCAGTATAATCAGGCTGGATTGAGGTTAGCGAGTAGTATTGAGCAACTGTAAGATTTCGGCCGTCCAGGGTTAATGTGTGACCAGGTAGCAGTTTTTTGATTCCCGCAAAAAGCGTTTCGTCACCCGGGACATAAAGAAAGGTAAAGTATTGAGCAACCGCATCACAATTCAACTTTCGCCGAAGTTTATTGTCCGCAAGCAGGCTCTTCATCTCCGAACTAAAGAGAAACCGCTCGCCATTCCATGAATAGTAAAATGGCTTTATGCCGAAGCGGTCACGGGCAATAAACAAGCTTTGAGCTTGGCGATTATAGATAGCAAAGGCGAACATGCCTTGAAGCTTAGACACACAGTCTGTGCCATATTCTTCGTAAAGGTGGATGATCGTTTCCGTATCAGTTTGGGTCGAGAATTTGTGCCCTTTGTCTAACAGATCTTGACGGAGCTGGAGAAAGTTGTAGATCTCACCGTTAAAAACAATCCAGAGTGTCCGATCTTCATTACAAATCGGTTGGTGGCCCGTGGAAAGGTCAATAATACTAAGGCGGCGCATTCCAAAACCGAGTGGACCATCCAAGTAGGTTCCTCGATCGTCAGGACCGCGATGCGTCAACAGGTCAACCATGCGATCCACGAAATCTACGGTTGGGGAAGATGCATAATCAACTATGCCGGCAATGCCGCACATTTATTCCGCTCCTAGTTCATTCGTTACCGAATACAGTCCCAGACGAGGGAAGACAGGGGAACATCAACAGGCGAATGCCATTCTCAAGCGGTAAGAGCTGCTCGATGGCGGGTTGATAGCCTTTGCTGGTTAGTTGTGGGATCAGAGTTGGAACACTACCCCGTTCTATGAGCCAAAAGCCCTCTGATGCGACCGGGGAGCTACGGCAATCACCGGCGTTAGGCAAAGATGGTAACACGTCTCGAGCATCAGAAATGGAATACTTCTCCGGCAAGTAAAAGCGCAAAAGGATATCGATGAAACCCGGATGAACAACAACTTGCGTCGGTTGCCCTTGCGTCTTGACTATATTTGCTGCCTTACGCCACTGTGTTTTGCCAAACTGTGGGCTAAAATAATACTCATGTAGGCTAAAACACCATAAAAAACAGACCACAAAAAGCATAGTAACAGCAAGCCGCTTTACGGTGGGAGTTTGAAGCCCATAGGCAATGAGGATAACAAAAAACGGGAAAGAAACCGCCAAGTATCGTTCGCCAAGCATCGGAACCTTTAAGGAGATCAAAAGAGCCGCCAGCCCAGGAATGAAAAGTCCAGCAAGAAGCAGGGCGTAGCAGTTTCGCCATTGCCGAAAGAGCGCGAACAGCGCATGGGCACTTATACCAATAAAAACAACCGAGTAGGCGGTGGCTAAGGACCAGTGCTCGGCAAGAAAAGATACCAGATCGTCTTTGCTACCGTAATTAATCGGCAAGACTGAATAACCTGCACAGAAACGCAAAAAAGTATACGGAAGGACCAGCCAAACAAACCGCCGAAAACTTGGTCCCTCGCTCGAAGATAAGGTCAAGACAATTTTCAACCATGGCAGGAACGCTAGGCCCGCAATAAGCATGGCACCGAACCACTGCAGCGTCCGCCTACAATCATGGCGAAGCATAAACAGCATTACCAAGGTCAGAGCAAAAAGGTACAAAGCAAAATAATAATGGGTGTAAAGCCCGCCAATAGCAGCGGCCACCGTCAAAAACACCTCAGTCAAGCTGAGGGGACGTTCAAGCAACACCGCCGCACTCCAACTCACACTCAACACCAAAAACATAAGCAACGAATACATCCGGCCTTCTTGCGCGTAATATATTGCGAAAGGTGAAATCGCGAATAAGAAGGAGGAAACCAAGCCGACACGTCGATTACATAATCGAGACGCAACAACATAAATCATAGGAATTGAGGCGAGATCGATCACCGCCGATAAGCTACGCAAACCAAATTCAGTCTTAGGCACAGCAAGCAGCCAAAGGTGGAGCAGTAAGTAATAGAACGGTGGAGTATGATTATCAAATCCCACTCCGGCAGCAATTTCTTTATAAGAACGCGACGCAACTAATAGACTAGTTGCCTCATCAAGCCAAAGACTTTGAGCACTAATTGCGTAAAGACGCAGCACCCCCCCCACCAACAGGCATGCAATCCATAAAAGAGCAGGCGGCTCTTTATTAAGGGAGGTGCGTTTCGCAAAAGAATCTTGGCCCACTTGCTTGTGTTTCTTTTTATGTTAAATGGCAAACTGTACAGTGCTGCTGCAAGCCAAAGCTGGCGAAAAATGCTAACAAGCTACAGATTAGTAATTTCTGAATATCATAGCTGAGATCTTGCCAGGAAGAAAAGCTTTAATAAAACTTTTCTGTCGAAGACTACACCCCGACGGCTGGTCACTGGCAGGCCAAATAAGCGCAAGGAACCTTTCTCCCGAGCGCTTCACAGAACTGCAAAGATAGCCTCTCCTTAAATCAACACGTCGACTCCAGTATCAGCTGCTTCTGGGGCGAAACCGAGTTCTGCGACACAGCAGAAAACAGAGAGAAATAGCTCTCGAAAAATAATAGATGTAGTATATGAAACCTAACTTCAAAGCATGGGACGGACTAAGAATAAACCTGCGGCGATACCAAACAGTCAAAATCAGCAACGATAATAACACCGCGGTACTCAAGGCAAGCAGCGACACACCCAGCCCCAAAATCAAAGCAACGATACCAACAATCTGTCCTATACTACATACCAAAAATCCTAGAGTCCCTAACAATGGCTTGTCCAAACAAGAAACGCGAAAAGAACCTAACGCTCCTAACCCATGCCAGATCTCCCGGCGCATAAATTCCCCTAATGTTTTGGGATTCCCTAAGTGTACTACTCGAATTCGTTCATCGGAAATTACCTTAACAATTCTTTTCGCCCGGGCGCTAAACTCCGAATCCTCTCCCGTAACGAGCGACTCATCAAAGCCACCCAACTGCTCAAAAAGCTCCTTTGTAACGAACAGATTACTGGTATTGATATGTGAAGTCTCACACCGGCCCCGCTCACGATAAACAAACCAAGCTTTTTCTAACCAAGTTGCTTCTTCAGGAATATCGTGAAAGGAACCCGTGATGCATGGTTCTTTAGCCAGTGATGATGCACCTTGCTCCAGCCAATCAGAGTCAGCAATACAATCAGCATCGATAAAAGCCAGTATCGCTCCTCGAGCGTATCGAACTCCTTGGTTACGCAAACAACCTAAAGTTACACCTGGCAGCTCCAACACTTTAGCCCCCCAAGCCCGAGCGATTTCCACGGTCCGATCGGACGATCCGTTATCAACAACGATCAGCTCAATACTTTCCCGGCTATAGCTCCCGTTGAGGACCGACTCCAAACAACTCCCAATATGTCGCTGTTCATTCAACGCCGGTATAATTACCGACACAATTGGAAGCTGCTGTTCCTGGCAATCCACCTTATCCATCCGTCAGCGGGCAATCCTATTTAGGGACCTGCACTATGTGCCACTACGCACTAATTCTAGAATTCCTGCAACGGGGAATTCAGAAACACAGAGTTTGCGCAAGTAGCACACAACGATATTTTGGAGATTATAGAAACGTAGACAAAAACTTGCAAAAACTGTCAAGGTTCCACGTGATCAAGCAGTTACCATTAGGCGGCTTAAAGTGAAAGGTATTTGAGTGCTCTATCTTATAGGCTGGTTGCAGCTTGCATTCCGGTTGCCCCGCGTGAATGGATTATTAGTAAGTGTTCGAAGTCGATTTTGAGCCAAGGTGGCACGAACGGGAATTGTGCCAATATGTTAAACATGGCCGTGCGCCGTTCGAAGTCGATTTTGTGCCGAGGTCGAGGATCGGGAATCTTGCCGAAGGAGCCCTACAGCAGTAGGGCTGTACTGAGGCAAGATATCCCCGCGACGACGAAATCGGCCAAAAGCGGCTTCGAACGGCGCACGGCCTCCTAGGCAGCAAAAAGTTTCAGCTGACTAGGCCTAACCGGCGCGCTCACGGGCAGCAGCAGTTTCTGCGGCGCAATAGTCATCAGTGCCTCATAAAGATGGCGGTACGCATAAGGCCTCAGCCAGCGGAATTGCTGGTCGCCGGCAAGACGCTGAGCAATAATCAGATTTTTCAACTGTTTTTCGCTCGCTTCCGAGCCATCCGCCAGACACCCAAAAGTGATGTAATCACCGTGCCGGTTCAACAGCTCGCCGAAGTCCCAGGCATCGCGGTAAGAATCGCCGTAAGGCAGAACCGGAGAAACAGTGATATTTACGGCAATACCTTGGCGCCGCAGCCCTTGCGCAGCCACAAGACGTTCGGATATTTTCGGCATGCCTGGAGTGTAGCGGGATATAGTACGCTCAAGATGCGTCTCGATCGGAATTGCCGCCACGGCCTGCTGCCCCAAATATTTCAATGTCGGCAGTGCCGCAATGACCATGGGCGAGCGGGTCTGAATAATTAACTTGCCTGGTTTGTACTGGCTCAACATTTCCAAGCAGGCAGTGGTCACATCAAATTTCTTGTGGAAAGCAAGGAACGGATCGGTCGTCGTGCCAAAGTACACGACGGTTGCACCCAGCAAACCCTTTTGATTGAGCAGTGACAGGTGATGTTCCAAGGAAGCGCGAATGTCTTTGCGGTAAAGAAAATATCTCCCCTCGGGCACTTGATAATCACGCGTATCTTTCAGCCGCAAGTGGAACTGCTGCGGCGAATACTTCTTTTGCGGCTGCTCGCTCTTCTGACCGCCCCCCGGTTCGGCAAACGGCCCAGTGTGCAGCGAGACAGTAATTCCGTTTCTATAGCTATTGACACAGCATATGACTTGAGCATAAGACGACCATGCCGTGACAAGCTGCGGCGCGTTGGACTCAAAAGCAGCGTCTGCGGCATCTTCGCTCTCCGCGCGGCGATCAATCGCCGGTATCTTTGCCGATGCCTGAACGCAATCTTTGAGTGTTGCCGGCCTCAGCCCTCCAAGCGCAATTTCTTCAATACTTGCCGTATTTCCCCTGCCCTCGGTTACGAGATTAGGCCCTTTGTTCCTATCCTCTGCCGTGCCCATATATCCCTCCAAATAAAACGCTGCGTCACAAACCCTCACTAATCATCACCTACCTCTCCACTTCGGATTATAGCCGACGCAGTCCCTTGGTTCAAGCACGTTAAAGTTAAATTTGTACTAGTTTCAAGGGCTTGGCAAATAGCCGTACCCAGTATGGAAAACCTGATGCTTGGCTCCGCGACCGTTACCCGATCTGTAACTAGCTAAATTAACTCACAAAAACCAAATCCTCGTAATTATTGCACACGACAATAAACTTTAACCTGCTTGAACCTGAGACGAACGAGCATGCATCTTATTCTCGAAAGCAAAACGGTGCTGCGCGCTGACTGCGCCTCGCACCGCTAATGGAGGTTATACCAATGGTTAAGCAGGATGCCGCTGCGCATACAACTCGTAGAATCTTTGTCATCGACATCGAAAGTACCGGCGTTTCCGTTACAGAGGTGCGAAACCGGCTTGACCCCTCACAGCATCGTTTAAGTTCGCTTCCTTCCAGCCTTACCGCTGATGAGCCTTCCACCATGGCACTGTGGGCGCAATTTACTAAAGAATTTGCCGAAAAGGTCCTTGCTGCTGAAGTCGACATAGCCGAGGCAATTTTCATCTTCGGCTGCAGTTCGGACCCATTTGCGGCTGCCGGCGGCAATTTCGCATTTTCACTGAGAGTTGTTGAATATCTCGCTAAGATTGGACCCAGGCTGTTTTGCGTCCAGACACGTTCTCCCTTAGTCTTGCTCGCGCTTCCGGTACTAAGCAGCCCGGCCTGCCGGACTGCGGTTGTTTTTTATCTCGAAAGCCGTTCGGACAAGGTTAACGCCGCAATCAGTGCGTACTTGCCGCGGCCAAGCGAACGGCTTCAGGCGATAAGAGCTCTCAAACGCTCTCATGTTCACACCATACTTCATGTCGCTGCGCCGCAGGGCGAACGCGCTTTGGGCACTTTTGCGCTGATATTAAGCGAACTTGGGCTTCCTGTGGTTTTTGCCGGCGAACAAACAGCGGAGCAAAGCGGCTCGAAGAAACCGCGGCACCGCGAGCAGGCGGTGCTGCAGCGATACTATAATCGGGCACACGGGCCGTGGGTAACCCACAGCTTACAAGAAATCCTGCTCAACGCGGCAGACAGCACACCGGCTAGACTTCTTCAAAAGGAAGCAGCTTAAGACCGTGCATCCAAGCACAAATGTTTCGGCAGATTGGCGGCGATTCCCAAAACCGCAAGAATTGACTATACTCCGTAATCGTCTACCAAGCGGAGTTGTTTATTTCTAAACAAGCGGCGATGCCTGTTATTTTCCCATTCCGGTATCAAGTGTTCCGCTTAATGCGGTTTTTAATGGTTTATTTTACGGTTGCCGTGGTTTGCGGATGCTCCCCGGCGCGCAAACCGGTCCCAGCAGGAGCTATTCCGGCTTCACGTCCGCCTACGATTACCGAAGAGCAGTACGGACATGAAGTGCTTGCCGCGCTGACCAAGCGCTGGCAGCTCGATTACGGCCATCCTCGCGCCAACGCTGTAGACAATATCGTACAGCGACTCGCCAAAGCAGCCAAGGCAGATCAAGAGCCGTGGCATGTTTACATCCTCAAGGACGATAATTTCAAAAACGCGGCGGCAACGCGAGGCAATCATGTATTTGTATGGACCGGCATGATCAATACCGCAAAGAGTGATAACGAACTTGCCGCCGTTCTGTCGCACGAGATGTCACATGTACTGGCGCGGCACACAGACCCAGACCCTAATGAAGACTTGCGCAAATTCATGGTTCAGCTTGGAGCAATTGCCGCGGGCGTTGCCGCGTCTTATGCAACGCGCGGCGGCATGTTTTCCCGCACAGCGGGCGATTTAGCCTCTGCCGCCACAAAAGAAGTCGGCAGCGGAATCTTGGTCAACCCATATTCCCGGGAAAACGAATTCGAAGCGGACCGCATAGGCTTCTTTCTCATGGCCGATGCAAAATTCAGTCCCCAAGCAGCGGTTGATTTTTGGGCTCGCGCGGAGGGGGATCCCGATTTCGGCTCCAGTCTTGCTTTTTTTTCCACCCATCCTCCCGCAGGCGAAAGGCTGGAAGAGCTGAAGAAGCTGCTCCCGCAAGCAATGGCCCGCTTTGACGGCCGGGCACAAGCTCCTCAGTTTTATCCGCAGATCGAACCTCGTCCGGCGCAGCTTCCCCAGTCCGGCACTACGCACGCCGCCGGAGCCGCCGCGCCGGCCCAGCCTGGTGGATTCGACCCAGCGACCGATTCGTTTGATGTGGGCAAGGCCCCCGCACAAGCCGATTATCAGCCGTCCCCACAGCAATACCCGCCGGCTCAGAATACGCCCCCGGAAGCCCCGGACGATACCAGCAGGGACTTTATTGTTATTGCCCCAAAAGCGGTGCTTTATTCACAACCCTCAGCAAAGAGCAAACCGATTGGGGAGTTCAAGCATGGAGCCGTGGTGCGCGTAAAGGCCGAGCATGGTGATTGGCTGGAGATCGATCGGCCCGACCACGGCTTTGTCGCCCGGCACCGTCTGCTTCCCGACGATGAGCACCAGTTAGATTAGCAGCCAGTTGCGGAGTTCGTAAAGAAAAGGGCGCGGGTCGTCTTTGCGAAAAACATCAAAAACCGTTCTCTTCTTGCCAGACAATCGCAGCGAGTTATGCAAAAGCAAGTCCAACAGAAACGTAAATGGCTCTTTTTTCAAGCGAATTAACGCATGATCAAGCGTGCCCAGCAGCCATCGCAGACGGAGTCCGTCCTGGTATGGCGGCAAGGCGGCGCAGTATTCCGCAAGAGCTGATTCCGCAGCATGATCTTTTGCCAAAGCAAGCAGCACCAGCAGCAATGGAAAATCCCGTCCGGCAGCCACGGCAAGCTGCAGCGAACCCCATAGACGTGCATTGACCTCCATCAAATAGAACTCACCCGAAGGTCCCTGCTTAAACTCCACCATTGCTGCACCATGAAAATGGTACTGTTCCAGAAGCATGACTGCTTGAGACACTGGTGCATCCGCGAGTGCTATGCTCTCAGACAAAACGCTCACACCGCCGCTTGGGGGTTTCTCGAGCAAGCGGCGGTGACAGAATACTGTCAACACACGTCCGCGATGGCAAAGCGCGAACACCCCGCAGCCAGGCCCTGTAATCCGTTCCTGCAGCAAGAACGGAACCTGAAGGCAGCGCTTGTCCTTCCGCCCTTGGATTGTTTCGATGACACTTTCCGGACTGTCAACATACATTACCGGCAGACGAATTGCCCCGCTTCGCGCACGCACTACCGAGACTGCCGGCTTTAATACCGCCGGATACCGGAAAGCGCGAACCGCCGCGACCTCTTCGATACGCGAGCGCGTCGCCAAAGGCAGTGAAAGCGCCGCCGGGCAGGCAATGCCGCAGGCCTTCGCCGTTTTGGCCAGCTCCGCTTTATTGCTCAGCTCCGAAAAAACATCCGCGGATACAAGCGGCATCGAAGTCAGTTCCCGCAGTTCGTCTTCGATCGCCAGGCAAAGCGAGCAAGATAAATCGGTGAGCGGCAAAACTACGTCAGGACAAAACTCACCTGCCGCTTGGAGCAGCCAGGCCTGATACGCCTGTGGCTCATTTAACGCATTAGGACAGAGCAGTTTGTGCTGCGTATACTTGCTGGCAAACGAAAGGGCAAAACGATGGCAAGCGGCAGCAGCAACATTTACTCCCTTTTCGCCCAAGGAACGCACCACGGCTAAAGAAGTTCGCGTCTCACCATCAAGTACCAGAACTCTCTTCTTCGCCAAGGAGAAACGCTGGAGCAAAGCATCTAAGGATCTCTGACTATCCATACAGATGCTCCGCCAAGCGTTCCATAGCAAAGTCGATTCGTTCAAAACATTTACGAAAGCATTCCGGCTCGCGGCCGAATGGATCAGCGATAGTCAGTCCAAAGCCATCGCCGGCGCTCAAGGCTCCCAGATACATCGTTTTCTTGAGCGCACCGGGAGACAATACACGGATTGCGTCTCGTTGATAAGGATCCATCAGCAACACCAAGTCAGCACCGGCCAGCAGTTCCGCCGTTACTCGCGTCGTCCTGTGACCAGACAAGTCGATACCGCGCAAAGCTGCTGCTTGAACTGCCGCCGCATCGGCGGATTTCCCGTCAGCGGTAGCCACTCCCGCCGATTTGACCGAAACATTGGAGCAATGACGGCCCTTAAGCAACTGCTGCAGCTTTGCTTCGGCATACGCACTGCGGCAAATATTTCCTTGGCACAGAACGAGAATCGTTAAGGGCGCGGGTTTATCTATCGCCAGTGAGTCCAGAGCTCGCGTAAAATATGACCCGCAACCGAGCTGGTACATAACTCCAGCCAAAGCGTTGAGGCATTTCAATCGTGGGTCGAACATGGGATCCCTTAAATCCAGCAGGGTGCTGAAAATTAGTTTTTCAGCACCCTGATAGCTAATTATGAGCGATTAATGTTGTCGCATGACCCCAGGAAAACCACAATCCAGTCAGATCCAACAACCGCCGCAGCGGTAATAGCCTACCCACCCGCGCGCGCAAGTGGTATGTTAGCGCCGGTACTTAGCTTGCCACCGGGAGGTCCAAACTATGAAGCGCTATAACCGTTGTGCATATACATTGTTTTCTTACTTCCTTATCGCGCTTTGCGCCGCATGCGGAAGTTCCTCAAGCTCCTCCCCATCACGCCCGCCAGCGAGACTGCTGGCAAGCGAAAGCTTCGATGCCTGCACTTTTAGTCCCGGCTGGAGCGCGTCTTTCGTGCGTGAAGATAATTATCCTCCGGGAGTCGCCCCGTTTGTTGAGCTGCCGGACCATGGCTGCGTCATGCAGCAGTACGTGCCGGCAGGAGCCGACGAAATAACTTCGGCCCAGGTGGGCGTGGAAGGAGACGACGAATTCTTGCGCATAACCGGCTCCCCACAGGTCGATGAGTTTTACGTTGAGTGGCAAGAATTCTTTCCGGAAGGGCATGATTTTCCCGACGGCTCACAGAAAATGCTTCGCTTTACCTATTACAACGCCGGAGACAACAACGGTTCCCAGATCAATTTGTCAACTCAGAACGAGAACACCAATATTCAGTTATTTCTTTACCACCCGGAAGGCGAGAACGGCGAATTCATCAACCTCTTTTATGACACGAATCTTCCAATTCCAGTTGGCCGTTGGGTTAATTTCGCTGTTTGGGCAAGACTAAACACTTTAGGCCAAGCGGATGGATTTGCTGTCGCCTACATGGACGGAAATGAAATCGCCCGGCTGGACAATATCAGCAACCGGGGAAGCGATTCCCGTGGATGGAATGTTATGTGGGTGGGTGGAAATTACACCAATCAAGGCCCCACGGCCAATGCTTCAAACCGGTTTATTGACAACATCCGCTGGTACAACACCAAACCGTAACAGAACGTGGAAACGTCATTCGTTCTAATCTGGCGGCCCTTGATTGCCGCCGGGCAATAAACGCAGCCTGGGTTGCGGCCTCGGGCTTTCGTAAATACCCCCCATGGACCAGCACAATAAACTGCGGGATGACATTGTTTTTCTGTTATAATTCCCGCCCGTAATGAAGCACGGCAGATCGCCGGATGTCTGAGTGTGGTGCTAGAAAATGAATATACGCACCCACAGTACGAGATCATCGTTGTGGATAATGGTTCAACGGGCGATAAGGCATCCTTGGCCAAGAAGTATGCCGATCGTTCCTGGTCTGCCCCGGTCTGTCAGTTGCCGCACAGCGAAACGCCGGGGCGGCTCAGGCTAAGGGCCGCACCTTGCCTTTCTTGATGCTGACTGCATTGCGCAAAATAATTGGCTTCGCCGCGCAGAGAGCGCATGCAAACATAGGGCTTGACGATAGTTCGCATAGTTGTACGTGTGAGTATAAACTCCAAACATGAAATACACGACTAGAGCTGTCCCCTTCAGTTTAATGGTGCTATAAGTTGCTATGTCTTCAACCAGTTATCTCTGGAGCCATGAGTGTCAGTTACAGCAAAAGCATTTAAGGGCGGGTTATGGCTCGCTGGTTTTTCGGTCGTAAGTCAAACCATCTCCTGGTTGGTCACGATTTTTGTGGCACGCATTCTGGCCCCCGACGACTACGCCATGATGGAGATGGCGATTATTCTCACTGGATTCGTTCAAATTTTTGAGGAACTCGGCATCGGTGCTGCCGTAATACAAAGAGAGAAAGTTACCGAAGACGAGTTATCCAGCCTTTTTTGGTGTTTAGTTCTCTGGGGCTCGGTGCTGGCCTTAGTCTGTCTTGGCCTGGCCTATCCAACGGTTGCCATTTACAACGAACCGCGGATTTTTCATCTGACACAAGCAGTCGCAGTTCTCTTTCTTATCGGACCGGTGACTATTGTGCCGCGTCATTTGCTGCAGCGCGAATTGCGCTTCAAGGCTGTCGGGTTTACGCAGTCGGCATCAGTAGTTCTTTCTTGCCTCGGTATGTTGATCATGGCCCACATGGGCGCGGGCGTATGGACTCTACTTGGGGGAAACGTTATCCGGCAGTTTAGTCAGATGGTCTTGGTTTTTGCCGCCTCCCGCTGGAAACCCCGCTTGTGTTTCGATCACCGGAAAGCCGCGCCTTATATTCGATTCGGGCTGCCCGTGGTCGGAGGCGCCTCTCTGCATTACATATACTCCCGCGCGGACATATTCTTCGGCGGGCGCAGTTTCTCGACTAACATCTTAGGATTCTACACTCTCTCGCAGCGCCTCGCCGAGATACCAAATAGCCGCATACTATCACTCGTCCACGCTGTATCTTATCCTGTTTTCGCCCGTTATCAGACAGACATGGATGAATTCAGGAACTTTTTTCTTAAGCTGTTCAAGGTAATAGGTCTGTTTGTCTTGCCGCTTTATGTTTGCGGCATCTTGCTCGCACATGAACTAATCGTCGTCGTTCTGGGCGACAAATGGATTCCAAGCGTCCTTCCGTTCCAACTGCTCTGCCTCTGCCATCTGGCAGTTTCGCTGACCGCATCAAGTTCCCTCACCGTGACCGCTCTGGGCAAGCCAAATTTGAACTTCTACTTTAACGCAGCCGCCGTCCCGGTTATGGTTACCGCGTTTGCCACAGCAGCTCACAGCGGCGCCCCAGAGCAGCGCATCGCCCTCTTGACAATCCCCTGGGCTGTATGCTTTCCCTTGATGCGCCTTGCTTTCTTCGCATACACAGTCCGCATAGTAGGCCTCAACCTCACTCAAGTAGTGCAGACTCTGGTTAGTCCACTGATCGCAACAAGCGTGCTTGCCGCAGCCTTGTTAGCATTCCACCGCGTTTTCTTTGCGGCGCAAGAGGCGACTACCGCGACGATGACCGTATTTCTGATCGCGGCAATCACCGGTACTTTGCTATACTACACCGCATATATCATGCGTTATGAACGCAGCATCGTACAATCGATGTGGCGCATGATACGAAGCAATAACTCGTAGCGCCGATGACTGGCGACAATACTCCATGTCAAACCAGGCTACATTTTGTAGACAAACGAGTGTTTCAAATAACTCACGCACCGAAGCTATGGGCAAAGTGCTGCTTGAAGCAATGGCCCATGAAAAGCCGGTCATCGCCGCACGCGTAGACGGCATTCCGCATTACGTAACAGACATGGAGAACGGTCTATTGTTTGAAAAGGAAAACGCAGCAGATTTGGCGCAAAGGCTGAGGATGGTCCTGGCCAACCCTCAACTCAGCGCAGCTCTTGGAAAACGCGGCAGGGAGCGCCTTCGTTCGCAACTGTCAGAGCAGGAATATGTTCGCTGCTTCAACTTGATGATTGAGCAGGTTCTTGTGCAGAAGCAGCAGTGAGCAGGCAATGAGAAAGACACTTAAACTTATTGCGCTTTACTGTACCGGCATCGCCTTGGCCAATCTTGCCCTGCTTTTTTTTCGCGCCGTATTGGCGCCCCCGTTGCCGCTATATCATTTTAATAAACCCGTTAAGCTTCTTGTTCTTGCCGCTCATCAGGACGATGAAGTGATACAGGCGGGCGGATTATTGCTCAAAAATATCGCACTGGGCGGAAGCAGCACCATTGCCTTTCTCACCAGCCCCGCAATACCGTCTGATGCTGCAATCCGCGAGAATGAAGCCCGGCGCATATGGGAAGTATTCGGCGAAAAGAAACCCCTGCTGCATTTCATGCGCTTTCCGTCACAATCGTGGTGGCCGGATAATGCAAAAGCGGAGGCTCGCGCTTCGCTAAGAGCGGTTATTGAGAATGCACAGCCCGAGCTTATTGTCATTCCACTGGAAGAGCGCGGCAGTTATGAACATGATCTGCTGAATAATCTCAGTTGGTCGCTTGCGCCAGATTTTCCTGATGTCCGGTGGCTGCAAGCCGCCGAATACAATCCGTTTTATCTTGCAGAAGAGTCGCCCGCAAAACTGCTTTGGTTCATGATCAGGCTGCTGCCTTTTGTTCCGTACCGCGAGCCCAATTATGGACTCTATCCGGAGCAACAATTGGTGCTTGCTATGAGCTCCGCTGAGCTCACTAATAAGAAGAAGCTGCTTCTTGGTTACGTATCACAGAGGGATATTATTCCACTTTCTCAATTCGCCTATCCAGATTTGTTCGAAGAAACGCGGCACATTCCACAGAATGTCTCGAAGATTTTTGGTAAGTACGTCTCGAACTATGCGTTAATATCCATCCTCCTCGTGTTTGCGGCTTTGTTTCTGACGGGCATTTGGATCGGCTTATCTGCCAGGGCTGGAGCGTGCCTTATCGTAATTAGCGCGCTCATTCCGGCCTGCGTCTTCGCATCCGCGCGCCCTATACTAATCAAAGAACAGTTGCTCTTGGTCGCAGCGGTCGCCGCAGGATTTATTTTGATGTGCTGTCTTCGAGGATTCAGGTTTTATGCTTCAAGACGCGGCAGGGGAATAAATGGAAATAGATCTATCGCTATTGTCTGCCACCTATATCCCCCGTCCTATGGAGGAACTCAACGATTTATGCAGTGGCTGGCTGAGGAGCTGAAGTCTGACGGCATGACGGTAACCGTTTTAACAAGCGCAGGAAACTCGCTCGATTCGCTCGAAACTCCACATATCGCGCCGCAGAATTTGGCCCTGGAAGATGAGGATAGAGTTTGCATTGTTCGCTACTCCATCGGCGGAATCTCTTGGCAGATAAAGAAATGCACTCTCGGCTTGCTGCGCCGGCTGAAAATTAAGCCACATTGGTTGCTTAGTTCTTACCCGGTTATTCGCTTGCTCTTTGGTCTGCTCAGTCGCACACCGGATATCATTGTTGTATCGCCCTTTGTATCTGACTTGGCAAACGTCGTATTAATCGCCGGACGTATCATGCGGGCAAAGACCGTTCTTTTTCCTGCCTTCCATATCTCTGGAAGCGACAAAGGACGAATCCCGCCGGCTACTATTAGCACCATTGCCAAGTTTGAGCGCATTCTTGTTTACACGGATCACGAGTATCAAGAGTTATTGAGTCTAGGACTCGATCCCTCAACGTTAGAGACAACTGGACTAATGATACAGATATGCGGCACGAATCCGGACACGCTGCCGCCCCTGCCTGATGCCCTTAAAGGTTTTCCATACATTATCTTTGTCGGTCGATTGGTTCCTGAAAAAGGCATTGAAACTTTAATTGCAGCATTCGAGATGATTGACCCAGGATTACGAGCGAAACTTGTCATTGCCGGGGCTTCCTCCCGTTATTTTACTGCC
>JAKPSH010000244.1 GCA_029555385.1 Pseudomonadota bacterium | reverse complement strand
TGCAAATTGAAGGCATTGATGCCGGTGCCCAAGCTATTTCTTATGACGTTGACAATCAACCGTCTCTCAGCACCGAACAAGCCGAGGTTATCCAGCGCGTTATCGCGAAGTATTTTTTAAGGAACGAAGATGCGGCGGATGACCAAGCTTCATGGATCACATACTTTGCCAACCGGCATGAAGGCACCAATATTGCGCTTCGCATGCAGGGCATTAATGACTTTTCCGAGCAGCGCCGCATTAACATGCGCGAATGGTCGGAGAAAGACCGCATGATTCATTTTGCAAGTTCGATGCCTTATTATCAGGGACTTGTGCTCTATTTCCTCGGAATGACATTTCCGTTTTTTGCGCTGCTGCTCCTCGTTCCGGGCAAAGCTCAGGGATTCTTGCTCTGGTTTGCTCTGTGGTACTGGATTAAGAGCTGGGATATCGGCTTTGCCATTGTGATGCTAATTGACGATATGCTCTTTTCGCTCTTTGCGGTCGACAACGCCGGAATGAATGTGCGGGAGATCGAACCGGAAATCGGTGCGGCACTTAACGCGCTCCACGAAATGGACCCAACGTTTCAGATGGGAACATATTATACGCTGATCGCCACGTGCACGTTGGCAATTCCTGTGGTCAGTGCTCAGCTTATTCTCGGCTCTTTAAAAAGCGGGGCCGCCTTGATTTCCGGCAATATGCGGCAATATGCGGATCATTTCTCAGATGCGACCTATAGTTTAACCACAGGAGCGGCGCAAACCGCGGGCCGGATGGATCATTCCGATAACATTAAGATGGCAGTAGACCAATTTCGTAATAATTTTCACAGCGGGCGGGCGCTTCCCACGGGGCTTCGCCAGGGACCGCTGGGTCAGATGGAAACAATTGGCGATATGCGGGGTTCGGATCCGAAAACTAAATTTTCCGAGATGCCTGCTCCTGGAGGAGCGGCATATCAGGTTCCACAGACCTCGGACGCAGACCGCGACAGCGCTACCTCTGCCATGCATGCCGGAGGATATGGCGCCGAATTCTCCAGCCCCTGGAACGCGTTTGGCTTAATACAAAGTGCTCCAATCGCGGATAACGCGGCGAAAGCATTTTTAGCTGCTCATCCGCAGGTAACGGCACAAGGCAAAACCGCTCTGGACATAATTAACAGGGAACGAGATTTCGCATTACAGCTGGCCGCTTGGCGTTCGATGCTCTCACAGAAAGCGGCCCTTATCCAATACGAAATGGCGATCTGCGGCGGATTGCCGCTGCCTTACACCAATACCGGCAACCACAAGGGCGAACCATCATCTGCGGATTTCGAACTTTCAGTTGCTAAGTTCTCTGCTGGCATTGAGAGGCGTCAAAGCACTTGGGAAACGGTCGATCAAGTAAACGGCGCAGTGCTGGGTTTTGTGAAGGCTCTTTATCCAGAAGATGGTATAAAGACTATAGACGATATTGCGAAACTTTCCGAAGATAAGCGGGTAAAAGCCTTTAAGCTTTTCAGGCAAACAGTCGCTGGTGGAGGAATTTTTGCTGATGCCGTAACAAACCACGACAAATACACACGTGCAACGCAAGACATGGTCGACCGCGCGCGCCAAGAAGACATGAGCAGCCTGCCATCTAATCGTTCGCAGAGCCGCTTTTTCTCGCATTCCGTATTTCCTCAATAAAAAACAGTTACTCCTGAGGGAGCTCTTTGCTCTTCGCAATTAGTGTTTCGACCAGCAGTGCAAATACCTGCCTGCTGTTCGGCGAAAGCATGATCAAGCGCGGCATCTCTTCCGCAAACTCTTCCTCCGCCCCAGATTCCCTAAGCAGCGCTGCATAAAGCAGCCGCGCATGCACCCTTTCCGGCCTAAGTAGGATAATCTCTTTTAGGATTTCTTGCGCGCGATTATTGTTGCCTATTTGATATTCCAGCAGCGCAAGCTCCCGTCCCGCGTCGAAATAGCTATCTTGGTCCCGTGCTGCAATAGCAAACGTATCCGTAAACGCTTTCCTAGCCTCTTCGTTCTTGCCCTGTGCTTTGAGGAACCTGGCGTTTAGCAGGCGGCAGTCCAGTAATTCGCTTATATCCAGATGTTCTTCGCGGCTGCCTAGAAACTTGAGCTGTTCTTCCACTTCCGGAAAATCGCCAAGCAGAAGCGACAGATAAATTTCCTGCAGCAAAAACTCGGCGGTAATATCATGCAGCATCCGGAAACGCTTCATTATTTCACGGGCTGCGGCAGCATCTCTCCAGCAGAGAGCTTCGAGAACATCATCGAGTAACGGATGCTCAAGTCCGCTGAACCCGTTCATATGCACAAGCGGCACCAGGCCCAGCTCACGTTCGATATGCAAAAGCCGCTGCGCATCGTCTGTCTTTCCTATTTTTCGCAGTTCAAGCCACGATTCTTCCTTGCCGAGCATTGTGCGCACCAGCATTACGGCTGGTCTTAACAGCGAAAACCGCTCCGGCGCCGCCGCTGCGATGGCTTTGAGCTTGGGATGAGGATGTTCGTCATACAAAGCCGCTGCAAGCGCAAAACCAGCGGATGAGATCAGTTCGTCAGTAAATGTCGCTAAATGAAGCCCCACCTCAGCCATCTGTTTGGTTGACGCATTAATGCTGCGTAAAAACTCAAGTATTCCACCAGCCGCCCTCAGCGCCGGGAACTTCTCTTCAAAACCGGGCGGCGGAAATATTAAATAACCGTAATAAAGCCGGCTATCAGCACCAAGCTGTTCCGTGGGGTAGAGGTTCCGGTAGTAAGCAGCGCACATTGCCGCAAGCTGCGCATGCACTGGAGCGAGCGCCTCCGCAAAGCCGGCGAGACTCTCCTTGCGCCATGCTCCGGCTCCGTAAGGGCACAGTCCCGAAAAAAGACCGGCAGCAAACAAGCCGACCATATTGCTTTCCGGGACGACAGAAAATGCTGCCTTTTCAAATGCCGGGAAAGGATTTGGCGGATGCTGCAGAATTTTCTCCAGCACCTTGCTCACAGCAACAGCAAAGTAATCTCCTTGGCGGAGCCTGCTTCCCCCGTCGATTCGCAGCAAAACGTCGCCTGATTCGGGAACAAAAGAAACGCTTGCTTGCCCTCCTTTGGAGATTTTACTCCAACAATCGCGAGCCATTACTCCAAGGTAAGCTGCTGCGCCTTGCACCATTCTACGCTCGACTGCGCTCAGGGTCTTTTTCCTCCGCAGGGGAAACAGCAGATAATCAATTGTTCCAACTGAAGGCCAGGAAAGGTCAAGTTGGTAACGCGGATATTCCTGAAATACCCGCGTCCAAAAGGACGCAAACTCCGATGCAAGCAATTCAACCCGCGGGTCAATCATAGTTTCATCCGTAACCTAATTCTCAGAATATCGTATCGCCGATGCGAATCCCCCAAAGGCGGCAGGCAAACATTTCCCGGCTGGGCGCAAGAAGCTCACACATTGGCACCCGTCCTAAAATCATCGGCACACGTATCTGATAACGCGGATCCTTTACTACACCAAGGCCTAGAGCAAAACGAAGCTGCAGTTTTTCCAGAGTATCGAGAGCTGCTTCATCAAACAGTCCCTCCGGGAACGCATACGTTCGTTCCAGTTCGACATCCTGCTGCTTGAACGCTTCAATACTGGCAATCAGATCGGCAACGTGTCTTTCCGGAGATACCCCTGTCGCAACAATATCGCTATGCCCGATCATACCTACGCTTATGCCCATGCTCTGCATATGCCGCAGATCATTCCACCGCACAAAATCTTCAAAATTGGGCGGTTCCGTTATCTCGGCGAGCAATGCACCCAACTGGGCAAAAACCTCTTTTTTTTGCTCTTCGGAAATTCTTCGCATCGCACGCACAAAAATGGCCAGCACCTTCTCGTTAACCATCAACTTTGGTGAGATCTCCTCAATGAGTGCATATGCCTCTTCAGCAATAAACGGCAGGTGCGGCAGCGCGATGCCGCGCTTTTCCAAAACCTCAAGCGCTAACGCAAGCCGGTCTTCAAAAAAGAAATTATTGCTCCCGATATATCCCGTTACGGGGAATACTGTCGCCGGTATTTGATACTTCACAAGTTTCGGAAACGCATAGAGATAATTATCCATGTGCCCGCCATCAAAAGTGACGACAACGGTATTGGGAGGCACTGCTTCATAGTTGTCAATGCGCCGGATTAGTTCTTTAAGCGACATGGGCTTGCAGCTTGCTGCTAGATATTCCATGTGCCGCTCAAATGTCTCTGGCAGCACAAATGAATCAAGCGGAAGCCGCATCGGCACATGACGCGGGTCAACCACCCGCCTGTATCGAATTATGCGCCAAACAGAGTCACCCCGCTTTCGTGATTCGTCGCGCTGATCGTCAAGTATCCCGGAAACGAACGCTTTTCGTGCCACAGCCTGCCGGCGCTCAAGATCCCGTTCACCGAGAGGAAATTCAAAGATCTTTTCCGCTTGGTTGTCCTTATTTCCGCCAGCGCCTTTCCTTTTCGCCACTCTAAACCTCGACAGGCCTCAAATACGGTATCCGACAAAACATAACTGCCACACAGTCTCTTCGCCGCACTGCGTGCTGCCATTTTAACTTAATAATGAGGTTATGAACAGAAAAGACCCGTAGTGATACCACCTAACCAACCAGCTTTATCGTCCCGCTTGATTGCTGGTAGTCAACAGAATAGAGAGCAGCCGGACAGATAGAAATCTCCCTCTCCGGCTGAGCTTGACATTAAGTTACGCCGCTTTCAAGCACGCCGCCAAATCCCCCTCCGCAGTCGCGGTCGGCATCAGATTGAAGTTCTCCTGCAGCACGGCAATCAATCCCGGCGTGAGAAACGCAGGCAATGTCGGGCCGAGGCGGATGTTCTTAATACCGAGATGGAGCAGCGAGAGCAGGATGCAGACCGCTTTCTGCTCATACCAGGAGAGAATGAGCGAAAGGGGCAGGTCGTTTACACCGCAGGAGAATGCTTCGGCCAGGGCGGAAGCGATTTTGACTGCGGAGTAGGCGTCGTTGCACTGGCCGAGATCCAGCAGGCGCGGGAGCCCCTCTATCTCCCCGAACTCTTCCTTGTTGAAGCGGAACTTGCCGCAGGCAAGGGTGAGAATCATCGAGTCTTTGGGCACAGCCTGGGCAAACTCTGTGTAGTAGTTTCGTCCGGGCTTTGCACCGTCGCAGCCGCCAATGAGAAAGAAGTGCTTGATCGCCCCGCTTTTTACAGCGCCGACGATCTTATCTGCGGCGCCGAGCACGCTGTTGTGGCCGAAGCCGGTAAGGATTGTTTTTTCCGGCTCATCTTCAGCAAAACCAGGGGCGGCCTGCGCTGCGGCGATAACCGGTGAGAAATCTTCACCGTCAATGTGCCGCACACCGGGCCAAGCCACCAGGCCGCAGGTGAAAATCCGGTCAATGTAACTTGCCCGCGGCTCTTGAATGCAGTTAGTGGTCATGAGAATCGCACCCGGGAATTCATCGAACTCGCGCGCCTGGTCCTGCCACGCCCCGCCGTAGTTGCCGGCAAGATGCGGGTATTTCTTAAGCTGAGGATAACCATGCGCGGGAAGCATTTCGCCGTGGGTGTAGATGTTGATGCCCAAGTCCTGCGTCTGCTTCAGGAGTTCCTCAAGGTCGCCTAGGTCGTGGCCGGAAACAAGAATCGCTTTGCCCTTCACCGGAGTGATACGCACTTTCGCCGGCACCGGGTGGCCGAAGCGCCGGGTGTGCGCCTGGTCGAGCATCGCCATTACTTCGAGGTTTATCTCGCCGCAGCGAAGACATAACGCAAGGAGCTCATCGGCATCGGGAAGCGGCCGTGCCAGGTAAGCGAGTGCTTCGAGAAAGAATGAATATACTTCCTGGTTTTCAAGACCAAGACGACGGGCATGCACCGCATACGCCGCCGTTCCTTTAAGTCCATAAGTCAGAAGCTCCTGCAAGCCGGTGATGTCTTCGCCTTGTTCATTGAGGCGTTCTTCTATTGAAATGCGGCTTGCTTGCTGCGTAAGTCCGCTTAATGCTGGCGCTGGCGTCCAGCTTGCCGGGCCGTGTGCTGCAACGCTCACATCAGCTTCCGGAAGAAGATTGCGCGCACGCTTGATCATCCCGCCTGCGCTCCGGAGCCAGCCTTCCATGCGCAGCGCATCGAAGTTGACATTGGTAACTGTGGTAAAGAGCGCATCTGCAACAAAACGGTCAATCTCGGCATCAGCGATGCCTTTTTGCCGTGCCGCCGCAGCGTGCACAGCAATGCCTTTTGCGGCATAAACCAACAAATCCTGGAGAGCGGCAACTTGCGGGTCTTTGCCGCAAACGCCCACCATTGTGCATCCCGTGCCCCGTGCCGCCTGCTCACACTGAAAACAGAACATCCCCATAACAGCCGTTCCTCCTTTCTAATTTATAAGTTATTGAATAACCCGCGATTTTCCCTCGCTCGCGCGATTCGGGAAGCCGCACTTAAGCACGCCCGGCGGCTTGACTCCTTGATGCAGATCAACCCTTCAAACAATTCCTCCGGCGCTTTCGTGCTCTGCGGTTCGTCTGCTTCAATCCGTCAAGGGAGTCCGGCTTTTTTACTGGAGCAATGGCGCTAGCCATAATATCCCACAGCCATGGGCTGTGAGATATTGCGGCTATGAGATAAAACTAACCACAGAGCAGCAGAGCACCGGAGGGGTTCTTGAGATAAGCCAGCGCTCACTCCACCTTTGGCGCCGGGGAAACAGGTTTTCCCCGGCATGATTTAACCATATTCAGCTCACTTGCCGAACAGCACGGCGATCAACACACCACCAGCGACCACCAGGGCAAATCCCAGAAAGAGGATCACCGGCGCGAGATCCCAGATCGAGCTGCGCTGCGTATAGCCTCCCCAACCGCGATCTTTTGTCGCCGGCCGGTCAGGAGCGGCAGCGCCATTTTGGCGAAGCAAACCCGCCGCCGCCACACTCGGCGTCGCCAGCTTTGCCCGGACCGGCGGTTTTGCTGCCGGCTGCGCCGGCGCACCGCCGGACTCCACAGCCGCTGCTGCTTTCTCCGGCTCACCCGCAACATCTTTTCTTTCCTCAACAGCTTGCGCGCTCATGCCTCAGCCTCCATTCGTTTGCTCCCGGATTAGACAGCTTGATGGCAGCACATCTTGCGGGAGCAGCAAGATACCTGCCCTTCAACCAGACGAGCCTCTCCCGGCAATCCCGCAAATGAGACTGCCGGGATAAAGCCCAGCCTGCTGATAAGTTGGAAAAAGAAAAGAATGGAGGCAAAACCTTTGCTTTGAGCGCCGGCTTCAAACAGCACTCAGCCGCTGTACTGCATGAAGCCAGGCAGATAAATCTTATCAGCCTCTAAAAAATAGAGGCATCTCCGGACAGTGACTGCTCAATGATCCGTTCCCCTCGCCGGTCCCCTGCTGACTTTACAGCTCCCACTATACTATGCGTCTAAAGCGCTAATCTATGCATTCTTCCTTTATTTTTTTGCCAGTGTTATAAAACGGCGTCTTCAAACTGCACCCGGTAACGTTGATGATGATGTTTTCAAATCTCACCGCCGCGTTTCTAATCCTTGCTTGCTTGCTTGTCCTCCCGCACCCGGCTCAAGCCGCACCTCAAGACGGCTCCGAACTTCGCGTCGGCGTAATAGTGGCGCTCACCGGAGACGGGGCCGCAATCGGCACGGCAGTAAAAAACGGCATGGAGCTTGCTTATTCGGAGCTTCCGGCAGAGAAGCGCAAAAGCATCCGCTTATTCTACGAAGACGACGCGATGAATGCTGTGCGCACGCTTGCCGCTTACCGTAAACTGCGGGCACTGGAAAAAATCGATGTTGTTGTGACTATGAGCTCGCAGACGAGCAAGGTGCTTGCATCCATTGCCGACAAAGAACAAGTGCCGCAGGCAGCCATTGCTTCCGATCCTGAAATTTCGGCAGGGAAAAAATGGGTGGTCAACTTCTGGGTTACGCCAAAAGAAGAGGCCAAGGCGCTCGTTCCCGAAGCGCTGCGCCGCCGTTACCGCCGGATTGCCTGCATTGCCTCGGTTCATCCTTTTTCGCAGTCGGTTAAGGATGCGTTTCGCCAAGAGAACAAGCAGCTTGCCATTACGCTCGATGAAGATTATCTGCCCGAAATCCGCGATTTCCGTCCCTTTATGGCAAAGCTTAAAGCGCAAAAAGATCTCGATGCCGTGCTGGTTCTTCTCATGTCCGGCCAAGTCGGCGTATTTGCCCGTCAAGTGCGCCAAAGCGGCATCGAACTGCCGCTTTTCGGTTTTGAGCTTTTCGAGGATCCGAATGAAGTTAAAGCCGCAGACGGCGCGCTCACCGGCGCGTGGTACGTCATGGCCGGTGATGCATCTTCAGCGTTCAACGAGAAATTCCAGCAGCACTATCCAGACAGCTCACTTTTTGGCGCAGCAAACGGCTATGACCTGATCTTTCTCCTCAGCGCTGCGCGCGAGCACGGAACAAGCGCCGAATCTGTTAATTTCTTCCTGCATAACGTAAAAGACTTCCACGGCGTTCTCGGCACTTTTTCTGCAACTGGTGAAAACTCTTTCACTCTCCCGGCGATGCTGAAAGTAGTGACTCACGACGGCTTTGCACCCCTGATTGAGGGGACACGGGACTAAGATTAATGCTTCTTAGAAGCTCAGCCTCTACACCGCATTGAGCAGTTCCCGCTTTGCCGTAAGCCGCCGCAGGCGCTCCCGCCAGTGGGTGCGGGGAAGCGGAATATTCTGACGCTTGTAGTGTTCAATCTCGCGTTTCTGAAAACGAAACAAGCAGCTTGTGCGGCAGCGTCTTGCTGCGCTCTCCTGCTCCGCATCATCGGCGGCATTCTTTGCTGCGGCAGAAGCCAAGCACTTGATAGTTTTGCCGGCTAAACCATCGGCGTTAACATCCGCGATATCGTCCGGCAGCTCGTTCGTAGTCAAGTCGTAGCTTTCGGCGCTGGCCTCCTCCGCAAGCGGCTCGACCCGGTAGCCGCGCCGCGCCGCCTCGTTAGATGCAATAGGCGCCAAGAATTCCCCGGTCCAGGATTCGCCGTAAGCATGCGGGGAAATCGCCGGCGGAAAAAATTCTCCCCACTCGCCGGTTGCCTTCATGTGCGCAGCAATCCGCGGCAAAAGCGCGAGATATTCATCCTTGGTATATTGCTTATTCAGCACACAGTAAGACTTCCCGCGTAAAAATGCGCAGCCGAAGCAATGTGCGCAGTTTTGATACAAGAACCAGCTATAGAGTGTATGGCCGCCGCCAAACACCGAATACGAGTAAAGGTTGTTGTAGCTGTCGAGCACGAGCGACGCATAGGCAAGCTCGGAATTTATTGCGAAACCACGCCAGCAGTCTTTGCTCTTATTGCAGAGCACCATATAGCCGCAGTCCTGGGATGTGCTTGCGTTGCAGCACTGATGCAGGTTCTTTGAGTTTGTAATATAGCTTCCGCTGCAGTCTTCAGCGTTAATCAGACGGCTTGGCTGATGCGGGAATGATTGAATGAACTGCGCGCAGCGTTCAAGCAGATCCATGCGCGAACCATGCCGTCCGAGATTGTACTGCTGCAAGAACTGTTCATATTCTTTCTTGGTCTTTTGTTCATTGAAAATACAGAACTCTGTGCTTCGCAGCCCGACGCAGCCGACGCAGTTCTTGCAGCCTGCGCAGTCAAAGCAGCCAAAACACCCTCCGCAGCTCCGCAAATCCTGTCCATGATGGCATTCACAGCATCCGTCAATGTCAACGCAGTCATAACAAAACTGCGATCGGTTGCTGCCGACGCATCCCGCGTTGTCATTCCCGAAATACTGCCGTATGCAGTAGAAGCAGTCCTGGCTTTCAGCAACACTGAAACAGAGGTAGCAGTTTCTGACGTTGTTTGCGCCATTGACATAATCCGAGCCTTCAGCGTTGGTAAGATTCAGCGGCTGCATATAAACCCGGCGCAGGAGTTCATCGAACTGCTCGAAAAACGGACGCGTAAAGTCGTATCCGGCGCCGAACTCAGTGTTGTCAATGCGCTCGCTCCAAAATTCGTCCAGCGTGCAAATCTTATAGCCGTAATCCGGATTGTAGCGTGAAAGCTGGGGTTTGCCAGAGCAGCCGCTCTGTGAACGGTAGAGGTAATTCAGGTTGCCCAAAGCAAGAAGCTGCCTTAAATGTTCAAACGGATGCACTCGGGGCAGAGGCAGCAGCTCACCGAGCTGCGGATTAAGTTCCCCCATTCGCCGAAGATGCGCTGATTCATCGCCGCTGACGACGAACTTCTGCCCCGTAATCCGGCATTTCCGGCTGACTCCATCCATCAGCGTCCTCCTTTCTACTGCGCTGCTGCTCAGGTTGAAGATACTAATTTCTGCTGCTCCGGCGGATATCCCGACCAGATCTCGGCACCGGTATCAGCGCACTTCGCACGCCATAAATGCCACGGGTTCTTTTCAGCTTTGCGCTGCAAGTGACGAATATCCGGATGAACCCGGGGAAGCCGAAGATGCAGTCTCTGATAAAACTCAAGCTCCGCCTTAGTCAGGCGAAACACTTTTCCAGTTTGCGCGCAGCGGACAGCAGCGCCAAGCAGATCGCCGGCATAGTCGGAGGCAAACAGCGGAAGGTCCACCGCGTCAATAATACGAGTGTATTCAACAACCGCTTCCCTCTCTTTCGTCCATCGATACCCCCGGGCTAGCGCCTGCTCTTCTGTCAACGGATAGTACTCCTGCGCCACTGTATCATTATAGGGGAATTGTGAACTCCAAGTTGGAAAAAACTCACCCCATTCGCCGCGCTCCGCCATTTTGCTGATAATCTGCCCAGCCAACCTCTCATATTCCGCCTTTGAATACTGTTGGTTAAGCACGCAATACTGCTTTTGCCTGAGCCCGATGCAGCCTAAACAGGAGGCGCAGTTAAAACAGTGATCGCAATAAAGCAGTTCCTGCCCCGGCCAACAGTCACGCGTAAAGAGACAATGAAACATACCCATCGATCCAGAATACATCTCGTAGCACAATTCTGCGTCATATAACGAATACACATCCATCGAATTCTTCACGCCGACGGCATCATATCCATAACGCACATCCTCACACCGCTGTGCATCAAACAACCAAAAGCAACTGCGGCACTCGGCAAGATAGTTGCCAGTGCAGTCTTCGGTCCGGTACGCCACAAGCGCCGGAACAGGTGTTTGTGCAAGCAGCTTAGAAAACTGCGATTCATAGTCGTTCATTAACGCCGGCGATTGAAAAAGTTCTTCCTTGAAAGACAAAAACTGTTCGCGGCTCAACTGCTTATTGAGCACCTGATAACAGCCTTGCTGCACACCGAGACAAAACAGCAGATCATGAGAACTGCGGCAGTGCCTCACCCACCGCGAGTCGTGCACATCTTTGCAGTCGAACGCATAAGCAACGTCATAGCAGCGCTCGCAGTTTACGCACTCGTAGCAAAGCTCGCAGCGATCAACCCAGAGGCAATCAACACAATCCCGGCAATAAATTACTCGCGTACCGTAGAGGCATCCTTCCGAATTAAGCGAACCAATAATCAGGTAGCAGTTTTTCATGTTGCCGGCGTGGTTGCAGTATTCGCTGTTTTCCAGATTGGTGCTGGAAAAATAGAGCCGCGGCACCCGGTTTTGCAGGCGGTAGAATTGCTCGAAAAATGGCCGTGAAAAATCAAAACTGCAGCCAAAATCAAGAGCATCCCAATCGTCAGACCAAAAAACTTCCGCGCTGTAAACCGGAAACTCTGTCTCAGGAGGGTAGATGGAGATCAGCTTTTTTCCGCTCCGGCTGCAGGTGCGATGATAGTATGCGCGCTCGTTTCGAAACGCTGCGCGGCGCCGCTGCCGTTCTTCCGGGCAGTGCGTCGGCAGCGGAATCAGATACTTCTGCCCGAATAAAACGGGGGATATGCGGTCATAGAAGCTCTCCTCTTCTTCTCTGACCGCGAAAGATTTTTTGCTGACCGCACAAACGCGCATTGCTGGCAAGTCTTACCTGAAATAGTGTTCGCAGTGTTGAAAGATATCATATTATGCTTGCGCCCGAAATGCTTGCTGGACTTAAGTCATTCCATCTTCGCGCGGAGCTCCGCTGGGTGCTGCAAAAGTTCGCAGCACACCGCTAGACGTGCCCTACCGCACTGCCTTTTTGGCTTTTCACACCTGGCAATGCTTGACCTCCTAGATAGTCTCTGGCAAAAAGCCGGGGCAGCTCGTTTTCTGCGGCCCCGGAAACGGCATACTTACGGCCCAGTTCCACCTCGCGCTGGATTGCCGCAAACGCTGCGGCCTGTTCACGGCTCATACGCCTGGCGTATGCCTCGACTGCCTCGCGGGCCTTGTCTGCACCGAGCTGTTTGGTGAGCGCGTAACTGTAAAACATGCGGCGGTATGGTTCCTGCGGGAGACCCGGGTTTAAGCGGCAGGCGTATCTTGTCGCGCTGTTTGCCGCCTCACGCAGACGCATCATTTGTGCAGCAAGAGTGGGGTGCTTATTGAAGACCTTATACTCTTCCTCGGTAACCTTCTCGGGAGCATGAACCATCGCTTCTCGGACATCTCTCATATTGATCAGCATCCGCGTGGCGCCTCCGGACTGGACTGTGCCAAAGCTTACTGGAAACAGCTCGGAGCCGACTTGAATATAAGATTTGCCATGAAACTCAATTTGTTCCGGCCCCTCGCCTTCGCGGGCAAAGCGCAGTACGTTCTGCAATAAGTGATAGACGGAAGGACGGATACGGCGCAGGTCGATTCGTGCAACGATACTGAACAAATCTCCTTGAATGGGCGGAGATTCGCCGGAGTAATTTGAGCCGGCGTTAACCTTCTGGCTGCGCAACCGTTCTGCCAGAATAAAATTTCTTGCCTGAAATTGAATGACGGCGCGGGCCGGTTTAAGATCTACCAGATTCACGGCAATCGACTCCGCGGACAACCCATACGACTGGCGCTTGCTGCTCGATTCCATGCCAGGCATGCTCGCTACAAGCGAAAGACCGTCAAAAGAAACGCCTCCCGGAAGAAGGATTCGCGCATCCTGAAGCAACAGCTGAGAGATGCGCACGCCATAGGCATCCAGCGTGCGATCCATCGCCGCAAGAGCCACCCGGGAAGCACGATCAACAAGGCAGCGCCCCGCAAGAATGCTCGCACCGAGCCCGACAAGAAACGCCAAGAGCACAGTTTGCAGCCGAACTTTGTTCTTCATGAAAAAGACCCCTACCGGCAGTTTTCGCAGCTTACTTTTGCCTCAATCTTTCCCGCTTTCCCCAGCTTTGCCTTGCCCAGCGCGAGGTAATCGGCTTTCGAGCGTCCGGGTAGATCCGCAGGGCCCGCAAAAGCAAGTTTTTTTGTGCGATCGGGAAGAAGCGCTTCCACACGCACCTTACGCGCTGTTGCATCGCCGTCGTTTCGTATGCTCACACGGATATTTTGCGCAGCTATCTCATTGTCGTATGTCCAGACCCACGTGGGCTCTGCGGCTAAACGCAGTATAGGCCGCGCAGAAGTCTCGCCGGTTATCGGGCCGGTTCCAGGGTTTGCCTGCTGGGAAAACTTCAACTGCTGAGCACGGCTCATCCGCTGCTGTGCACCTTGAGCACCTGCCGCGGCAAACCTTGTTCTATTTGTTTCTGCTTTGCGGAATTCTGGCGATGACGAAACCCCATATGCACCCATCGTCTCCATCAGCCGGGTATTTTGCTGCAGTTCGGCATAATCCATGGCAGTCATCCCTGCACCGTCTTCAGCATACGGGTCCGCATCATTTGTCAAAAGCAAATCAACAATTCCTGCCTGTCCGCACTTTGCAGCAAGCACGATTGCCGGTACGCTGTCATTTGTTTTTTCGTTTGGATCGATGCCGTCATCAAGCAGGTGCTGCACAATCAACGCATCGCCCTGGAGAATGGCTGCAAACAAATCCTCCGAATGCGCTTGCCGGGAGACCGCAGGCAGCAGCGCCGATGGGAGATGTATCTCTTTCACCGTAAACAACTGAGCGGAAGGCGCGCCGATCATACAAGCAAGCGCAACAAGAACAATCGGCACAGCCAATCGAACTCGTCTTAATTTTTTCTTCTTAAGCTGCGGCCTGGTAATGCAAACAGTTGTCTTTTTCCGGCGCATTAAGAACTCCGTTTTTGCAGCCCGAATAAGTAAATCAGGGACTTTAAGGATCGTTGCTTAAGTCACCCAGCGCACAGTTCTCTGATTATCGTCAGAAAAACAACGTTACCTAAGTATTCCGCTCGGGATTATTTATGCATTACTTACGCGAAGTTGTGTTGCTCGGGTCTGGCACCTTGAGCTTGCTTATAGCGGATTCCCGTACCGGCGTCGAAACCGAGCAGGTACGCTGCTGTCTCTATTGGTCGTATTTCACTTTTTTGAATACCTGGATGTTCTGCGCTGCTTCAAGTGCGGGAAAAAGTGCAAACGCGTCCAAGCCGCCCTTTCGCCGCAGCACGTCTTTCAGCACAGATCAAAAACCCGGCACAACCCTTTGCCAACCGCAACGCGTCGCCCGCATTGATTCATCGCCATTGGTCTGGACCGGCAGGCGGGCGACAGCGAAGGGAGGCAAAGGGTTGTGCCGGGTAAGAAAAATCACACCTTCAGCAACCTGCTAACCGCCAAATAAGCGAATAAATCTGCCGCAGGCGGATTCCCCCTGAAAGTCGCTGAAAGGCGCATATTTGTGGCATCACCTGGGTGAAAGCTGAAGTCGCGCATGGGCGGTGGAGAGTTTGACGCTGCCGGGCGCTGAAGGCGCGCCGCCGCCCGCCTACAGAACTCGGCTTGCAGGAACCGGGGATGCTTCACTGCACAAGACCGCACGGCAATCCGATTTCCTGCGGCGGGCCCGCTCCACCCCGCCCCGGCGCATCAGGTTAAGCCTTCAGCGCCCGGCAGCGTCAAACTCTCCACCGGCGTCAAACCGGAGCAGGCACGCTGCTGCCTCTCTTGGTTGTCCTTCATATGTATGAATACCTGGATGTTCTGCGCTGCTTCAAATACGGGAAAAAGTACAAACGCGTCCAAGCCGCCCTTTCGCCGCAGCACGTCTTTCAGAACAGATCAAAAACCCGGCACAACCCTGTTAGGGCTGTGGATTTGCGCCGATTTTCGCTAAAGGGGAATTGTGAGCAGCGGAGCGATATCCCGTTTAGCGAAAATCGGCCAAAGACGCAGGCCTAACGGAGTTATGCTAGCCGCGGTAGGTCATGGATTTGAGGGTAATCGTCCGCGCCATGCGTTCCAGAGCCATAGAGAGCGCGTCGTCGAGGCCGGAGTTTTTGCGGTAGTCGGCGGCCACCATATGTGTTACGCGGCGGTTCTCGATAAAACCCCAAGCCTTGCCCCAGCGATCGCGCGAGGCGCGGTCATAAACGCCGATGGCGATGCCGTGGTTTTTCTGAACCAGCGAGAAGCAAGGAATATCGGTGTAACCGTCGCCAACAACAATCATCTGATCAAACGGCACGCGCAGTTTTTCTGCGGGAACCTTTTCGTTGACCGCAAACGGTTCAGTGCGCGCCCGAGGACCGATGATCCCTTTGGCGATCTGAAATAAGAAACGCGTCTTGTCGGTGAAGCTGACAATATTTTTCAGCGCGTCAATCTCCCCCGCTTTGTTGTAGCTGAAGTCGCAGGCCCAGATGTCCTTAAACTCCGCGGCAATTTTCGTCGCCCGGATTACTTCGCCGATGCCGCTGCTCACAATGTAGAACTCAAGAGTAATCGCGGGATTGATGGCGTGCGCAAGTTTGCGAAGCCGCCCGAACAAACTTGCCGCGCCGGGGTAGGTCCTCACTTTAGCGCCCCAGGCAGCAAGTTTTTTCGCCGTGATGCGCTTTCCAGATTCACGCCGCCGCGACTCCTGGAGCATCTGCTGTAGATAAGCCGGTATCGGATCCCAGCCCTGTTTGACCAGCACTTTGTTTTGATTCCAAAATGCGGGAACATCAATGCCCAGACCGGCAAGAAACCCGCTCGTGCTGTCCGGAGCTAGAGTTTCATCAAAATCAAAAACAATCGCGCAAATTTGCTGTGTCACAAAATAATCTCCCGCAAATCCCTCTTAAGCGCTCCGCAAACCATAAGCACGAGAGAGGACTAGCATAAAATATGACGGAATTCGAGCTTGTATCTCGAGTTCGAAAGGCGCTAAAATCGTTGGAGAATTAAGAACACATGCGGGGATTGTTTATGACATTGGCATCGGCTGAAAATCCAAACGGCGGCTTGAGCAAAGAACAGTTGGCGGAAGTTATCGAAAAGACGGCCGCACAGCATACGCGCTTCGAAAAAGTTCTCCTGATTCATCCCGATTACTCGCGCCATGATTTTACTGACGCCGCCGTGCCGCTTCTTTATCAAGCGCTGGCGTCTCGCGGACTCAAGCAGCTTGATACGCTTAACGCCGCAGGAACGCACCGCCCGATGACGCAGGTGGAGCTGGAGAAAAAACTCGGTCTCTCCAAGAAAACCCATCCGCTGCTTGGTTCGATGTATAACCACGAGTTTGACAACCCAGACGCGCTGATGCACGTAGTTGACATTCCCGCCTCTTACGTAAAAGAGAAGACCTCCGGACATTTAGACAAGCCGCTTGCCGTAACGGTAAACAAGCTTCTGACCCAGGGCTACGATGCGATATTTGCGATCAGCGGCACAGTGCCTCATGAAGGAACCGGATATTCCGGGGGAACGAAAATTCTGTTTCCGGGAATTTCCGGCCCGGAGGTCATCGGGCTTTTTCACTGGGCCGCAGTGTTGATCGGCATTCCGGAAATCATCGGCACGCTGGACAACCCGGCACGCGAGGTGGTCAATGAGGGGGCAAAGCATATTTTTGCGCTCCTGCCCAAGACGCCGCTTTTTTCGCTGAACATGGTTTACACGGAGGATAAGAGCCACAACGTCGTTGCCAACGGCTTTTACAGCGGTGCCGGGTTGGAAGGCTTCACGGCAGCGCTTCGTGCGGCAGCAGCGCTCTCATCGAAGCTGCACATCAAATACCTTGATGAGCCAAAGCAGGTTGTCGTGCAGCAGATCCCTGAGATGTATGACGAAATTTGGACTGCCGGAAAAGGCTCTTACAAACTCCAGCGCCCCGGAGTGATCGCCGAGGGCGGCGAGATAATTCTTTTTGCCCCGCACATCCATTGCTTTCATTCCAACGCGGCAATGGATGCTGATATGCGCAAGATTGGTTATCATGGCCGCGATTACGTGGTTGACTACTGCCAGCGCAATCCCGACTTCAACAAAAACGTCGCCTCGCACATGATCAACGTCCGCGGCTTAGGTAAAATGGCAAACGGCGCGGAGACTTTCTCCTTCAAAGTAACCATCGCCACCCAAATCAGCGAAGCCGACTGCCGCGCTGTGGGGCTCGGCTACCGCGACCCGAAGTCGCTTCGGGAGGAGGATTTCACCGGTCCCGGGAAGCTGTGGATTCACGAAGGCGGGCAGTGGCTGTATTCGCGGCGGTAGGAAGATTTGCTCGAACGCATCGTTCCAAATTACATCTTCGGGATATGGTGATGTGAGTGGAGGACGGCGTATTTGTGCGTATGCCAATGATTCTGCTTTCGCTGAGCCGGCTGTTCGGCAACAACTGGCTTATCCCGTGCATGCATCTCGTCGGATTTGTCATCCGCATAATCTTCGAACCATACGCCTCTGCTTGTGTTAAGCGGTGGTCCCGGACAAAGGTGCTTTGCTGGTTCAACCTCGCTTTGGGAAGCGTGTCGTTAGGATTCGCAACGGAGAACTTCAATAATTAGGAAATCCGCGGCAAAGTGCAGCGGATGCGCAAAACGAGATAGTAAATTATGCCTTGCTAAGTCTTTTTTTTATAGTAAAAAAGACTCATGTATCCCAGATTCGTAACCCACCCGAAAAACAAGAGTTTTTTCCTCTTCGGCGCACGCGGGGTGGGAAAAACAGCCTGGCTGAAGGCCAATTTTGCCGAATGTCTGTACTTCGATCTCCTTGACTCCGAGGTCTACACGAGTTTCTTGGCCGCACCGCAACGGCTCGCAGAACTTATCCCAAAAAACTACAAAGATTGGGTAATCATTGACGAAGTACAGCGCGTGCCGGAATTGTTGAATGAAGTTCATCGGCTGATCGAATCACGCCGCCTGCTCTTTATTATGACCGGATCAAGCGCGCGTAAGCTCCGCCGCAAGGGAGTCAACTTGCTTGCCGGAAGAGCGCTCACAAAACAAATGCATCCGCTTGTTGCCGCGGAACTCGGTATCGATTTCGATCTCCGCAACTCCCTTGTTCACGGCTGCCTCCCGGCGGTCTACAGCGAAGATGCTCCCCGTGCTTACTTAAAAAGCTACGTCAGCAGTTATCTGCGCGAAGAAGTTCTGCAGGAGGGACTGCTTCGCAACTTAGCCGCCTTTACACGATTTCTTGAGGCGGCATCATTTTCCCAAGGCAGCGTGCTGAACATTGCCAATGTCGCCAGAGAATGTGCTGTTTCGCCGAAGGTGGTTGAAGACTATTTTTCGATTCTTGAAGATCTGCTGATTGCGTTCCGGCTTCCCGTGTTTAGCAAAAGGGCAAAACGGCGGATGACCAGTCACCCGAAGTTCTACTTCTTCGACTCCGGGGTCTATAATAGCCTGCGGCCGCGCGGTCCGCTGGATAGCAACTCCCAGATTGACGGCGCCGCGCTGGAAACGCTGTTTCTACATCATCTCCGGGCGGTCAACGATTACTACGACTTGGACTATCAGGTTTTCTTTTGGCGAACCGCCGCCAAGATCGAAGTTGATTTCGTGCTCTACGGTCCCCGCGGGCTGCATGCATTTGAACTTAAATTGACCGACAGACTTCGGGCCGACGATCTTAAGCCGTTAGAACTTTTCCAAGAGGACTATCCCAAGGCAAAGACATACTTGCTCTACTTGGGGGATAAAGAATGGCATCAACGCGGCGTCGAAGTCCGGAACTTTGAAACCGCGATCCGGCAGCTTGAAAAGATTATTTAAAGCAACCCTACCGCAACAGCGCTAATATGTTCGGTGACCGGCAGCAGCGTATAGGTAAGGCAAATCACCGCGCCTTGTGCTGCTTTCAGCCCTGCATTCTTGAGCAGTTTGAAATTTCGAACGGCGTCTTTGCCTGGTGCGGCGCTTTTCTTAAATTCCAGAGGATAAACGATTTCATCCTGGACGATTAGAAGGTCGATCTCTTTTCTGTCTTTGTCCCGATCGAAATAGAACGGTGCGTGCCTGCCATGATGCCAATAGCTCTTCAGGATTTCAGAAAAAATAAAAGTTTCGAGAATGGCGCCGGACATCGCCCCCGCCTCAAGGGTTTCCGGGCTGGACCACTCCGTAAGATACGCGCATAGACCCGTATCGAGAAAGTACAGCTTCGGGGTTTTTACCAACCACTTCGTAATATTCGTGTGATAAGGTTCCAGAAGATACACGATACCGGATGCTACAAGCACCGAAAGTCAGCGCTTGGCGGTCGGCTGCGCAACATCAGCATCCCGGGCCATATCTGTCAGACTTAGCAGCTGACCGGTACGAACTGCGGCTGCGCGAATAAACTTAATGAACGAACCTTTATCTCCAACATTCGCCAGGTCGTACACGTCCCTCTGCAAATACGAACTATAGAATAGGTCCCGATCAATACGATTTGAAATCAATTCAGGGCGGTTGGTTCCGGATTCCGGGTCAAAGCCATAACCTGCGCCTGATTCGTTGCCAGCCCCGGAGCCGGACCCAAAACTGTGAACTCTGCCCGACTCATCGCCCGCTTACCATGATCTATAACCCAGATCGCCGGATAAAATCCGGTCCAGATAATGCGATACGTATCGGCAAGAGATATAGGATTGTAAGCATCCTGGCGTTCCAGAAACGCTGATTGAGTAGGAAGATAGGGACCTGCGGATCCGGGCTTACGCTGTAATTCCTTCAGCGAGAGGCCGAGCAAGTTGACGATTGAGAAAAAGAGAAGGCTGCTCCTTTGCCAGAAACACCGTAGTTGGGTCCTCCAAAGTTACGTATGTCATCTCCTTTCGGCGTGCGTGATGCAGCACAGTAGTCTTGCCAACTTGGCGTGGACCAACGACAAGCATCACCGGAAACTGAGTGGCGACTTTGCCCAGAAGTGACTCAATAGTTCGTCCGATATACATGGCTTCGGCTAAGCCAATATATAATATTAGTTTGGCTGAACCCTAAGCTGCCGTTAAGGAAGATTCTTTTGCGAAATTAAATTCCGGCCTTACGTTTCTAACTGGCTGACTTTACACTCCGTATTATCTTCTGCCGACGTGTTTTGGCTCTGAAACCATGCTGCGCGCAAGCTGCTGCCACATATTAGAACGCAAGGAGTTCCAACCCTTTTTCATCGCGCCACTTGCCGTCAACAAATACGCGGCGGGTTTGGCTCCCTGTTTTGGGATCAGGTTCATACATCACGGCGACAGTGTTCGGACCCGCTTCGTCGGTTACCGGGCGGCCCTCAGGGTCATAGAGCGTGAAAATACTGCGC
>JAKPSH010000239.1 GCA_029555385.1 Pseudomonadota bacterium | reverse complement strand
TCAGACCCAACACATGTCAGCTTTGCTTCTTGCAGCCCCTCTCTCAACCTGCATGGCCGTATCATCTCGCCCCTGTCCGCATCCAACAAACCTACCGCAGCACAATAGCCCTGAGGATTATTTGGGGATTATTTGGGGGATTATTTGGGGATTATTTGGGGGCGCGGTGATGACCGTTGACCACTCCCCCTCAAGAGCGACAAACCTTTGCCAAATCGCGATTAAATCGGGAGGTGACGCAATAAAACATTAATATGCTAAAGTATAGCCAATTCGGGGAAGCACTTCGGTCTATTGTGGCATCTAATTAATGTATTCCACCTGTCTTTTTGAAGGGCCAGCAATGTGAGCGATCTCAATTCACTCGAAGTCGAATCACGTAGTGAGAAATCCGGCGCGTTGTCGGAGCTCGATTGGCGAAAACGCCTCACGCCAATCGAACCGAACACCTGCGCCGATGACGTTACGGTAATCATTCCTTGCGCCGGCCCGCCTGATGAATCACTGCTCCCCGTCACAGGCAAGAGTTCTTCAGCAATGGTGCCTTTGAATGGCAAGCCAGTAATTTTCTGGAACCTGACCTATTTAATCCAACTCGGCTACCGTAAGTTCGTCATTGCCGTCCGGCACGAAGACTCACTGCTTTGTTCTTTTGTAAAGAATGTTTTTGGTCCTAAGGCTGAAATCTCATTTTGCACACCGGATAAGAATGGGGCACTTGGGGATACTATTCTCTGCTGCGCAAAGTTCGTAACAACGAATAAAGCGTTAATCGTTCTCGGCGATACTTTCTTCGAATTCCCCGATTTAGATCTAGCGTCGGTCGGCGAATCATTTGTACTGACTCATCCCGTCGAAGACCATTCGCGATGGTGTCTGGCTCAAACAGCGGGGGACGGCATCATTACACGACTAATCGATAAACCAACGGCGCCCGTAACGGATGATGTCAAAGCACTGATCGGCGTCTATGGAATTTCCCAGTGGTCGCAGTTCTTGCTTACGCTCATCGAACAGTCCGCGAAAGTACAGCAAACTGCGAAAAAAACGATTTCTCTCACGGACGTGTTGTGCAGTTACAATGAGTCTCAGCCGCTGCGAACGCACGAAGTGAGTAATTGGTTTGACTGCGGCCATGCTGACTGCCTGATGCAGTCGCGCCGGAGATTATTGCAGCAACGAACGTTTAACTCATTAAGCTACGATGAGATGAACGGCACAATTACCAAAGGGAGCCGAAACCAAGAGAAATTCCTCGACGAAATCCACTACTATATGCTGCTCCCCGGGCCATTGCAGATATTTTTCCCGCGAATCATCAACGCGGATACCCGCCTAGAGATGATGTCTCTAACTCTCGAATACTACGGCTATCCAACCCTGGCTGAAGTACTGCTCTACGAAAGCCTTGATCCGTTAATTTGGCGGCAGGTATTTACGCACATTCTGCGCATTGTCCAGACAATGAGCAGCTACCGGATAAAAGCAGATCGGCGCATTTTCGAGAAGATGTATTTGTTGCAGGTCTCAGAACGCGTCGAAAAACTGAGATCCATGAATTCCGACCTACGCCAGTTAATCGAGCAAAAAGAAGTCACGCTCAATGACCGGGCCTTGCACGGCTTTCCGATTATCTGGCCGATAATTCAGAACCTGGTGGCGAAGCTGGCATCGCATCCCGATGTCGCTGTTATTCACGGCGATATGTGCTTTTCCAACATTCTTTACGATCTCAACAGTCGCATCTGCAAATTTATTGATCCAAGGGGAAGTTTCGGTGAGAAGGGAATCTATGGCGATCCGCGTTATGACGTTGCCAAGTTGTATCATTCACTTGATGGCATGTATGACTACATAGTTAATGACCTGTTCTCCGTAAAGAAAATCGGTGATGGATATCAACTTGAGATATATTCTACCCCATCGCTATCTGAAATAATCGCTCAGTTTGAATCAGTATTTTTTGCGCATTTCCCCCGGGAGGAAATCAAGCTCATCGAAAGTCTGCTGTTCCTCAGCATGGGCGTCTTTCATTACGACAATACAGCGAGACAGCAAGCATTTTTCTTAAATGCTATTCGCATTCTTAACGAGCTTCTCGATAGTTCTACGGAGAATATCAAATGAGAATTTGTCTCGATCTCGACGGGGTAATTTGCGAACTGCGCAAGCATGGTGAAACGTACGCCGATGTGCTTCCGAAACCCGGCGCAGCGGAGAAAATACGGCAGCTCAAGGACCTGGGGCACTACATTGTAATTTACACTGCACGTCACTTCAAGACTTGCGAAGGTAATGTGGGGCTGGTCCTCGCACGACAAGGTCTAGTAACCCTCGAATGGCTTCGCCGCCATGAAATTCCGTTCGATGAAATTCATTTCGGCAAACCGCATGCTGATGTCTACATCGATGACAACGCGCTTCGGTTCCGCGACTGGACGGAGATTGACGGATGCGGTTCCAATCTCCCGCGATCCAGCGAGATGTCACTACCAGGAGATGAATGAATATCATTATCCCAATGGCTGGCCGAGGCGAACGATTCCGCAAAGCCGGATGGACCGTGCCAAAGCCTTTGATATCTGTTAAAGGGATTCCCATGTATGCGAGAGCAGCAAGCAGTCTACCTCTTGATCTCGCTGATCGCCTTATTTTTGTCTGTCTTGAAGAACACCTAGCATCTGGAGCATTAAGCGCGGATATCGAAACGCGATTCGGCAAGAAAAATACAGTGATTGTTGCCTTGCGGGGAGTAACCGAGGGTCAGGCATGTTCCGTGCTGGCAGCGAAAGCGGCAATTAATCCCGAACAACCCTTAATGATTCACAATGCTGATACGAGTTTTCGTTCAAATTTAAGACAATTAATTACACGGGGTCCCGCAACGGATGGCATCGTAACGGTGTTTGCAGATCAGGATCCGCGCTGGAGTTTTGCCCTTGTTAATGTCGCCGGAGAAATAACTCAAATCGCCGAGAAGCAAGTTATTTCCAACTGGGCCACCGCTGGCATGTACTACTTTTCGCGTGCTGCTGACTTTATCTACACCGCTGAAACAATGATCGCTAAGAATCTTAGAACCAACAATGAGTTCTATGTGGGCCCGGTCTACAATATGCTTATCGAAAGAGGCTCCAAGATTACCGCTGACATCGCCGAAGAAGTAACCTGCATGGGAACTCCAGAACAGCTTCAAGCCTGCCTAAGCTGCGGGACGATTCACCAGGGGTAAGCGGAAAGCCGGATCCCCGAACGAAGAAGGCTAAGCACAAGCACTTGCCGAACACCAGGAAGATCCGGATAAGCCGCGATCAAATTAAACGCAAAAAAGATAGCTGCCGCATACTGTTCATTATCCGCACAATAGAAAAGAGCCCGGTATTTGTGCATTGCCGCGCAATCACTATTCGCCAGCGTCAAACCACAATCCGCGGAAAGTTTAGCATAATGGTCGAGCAGAAACGTCAGCACCTTTTGTTCGCCGTCCTTTTCTACCGCACCGAGCAACTCAGCCATCTCCTGATTATGACCCGACTGTTGCGCCGCCGAAGGCAAACTTAGCTTATACTCGCAGCCCAGGAATGCCTTAAGTGCTTCCTGTAGCTGCACCGGAGCCAGCATATTCTCAGGAAAAAGCGCCATTTCCTGGGCTAAGTAGAGAAGGGAGTTCTCCACCTGGCCAAGGCGATGAAGGAGAAGACCATAGGCTAACCAATAGTTGAGAACCGCACCGATCGCACCTGCTTGTTTGAGTAATACATCAGCATCTTCCAAGCGGCCCTCTTGAATCCCTCTCACCGCCAAATCAACGAATCGTTCTGCTTGCTGCTGTGCTGATTCTGTCATTACAATAGTTCTATGGCAGAGAGTTAATAAACAACCGTTTCGGATCGGAGATAATCCTGGGGATCGGCTTAACTGCGAAAAAACCTTCCGGTTCCACAACTAGCTGCTTTAGTCTTTCCATCGTAAGTTTCATGTCGCGAAAAGTAAGCCGGCTGCCGAGATTTTTGGCGAACATTCCGACAACAGTGCCCAGATAAATCTCCTCTCTTGCATAACGGTCTTCGGAAAATGAGAAAATATAGTACCTTCGAAACACTTGGAACATCTCTTCAAATACCTCTCGCCGAAAGACAGTCCCTTCGTGCGAGCTCTTGCACGGGTGTTTAATCCCCAAGTCGCGCATCATCTTCAAGAAGCATTCATCTTTGGCGGCGTGCTGTGTAACCCACCATTTTTCTTGGCCGAGCACTCTAGGAGTTGCCTCGCAAAGCGCATCATACTGCGCGATGTAATCCGCAGCACCATGGCGAAAAAACATAGAATTTGATGCTTCAAGCATAAAATAATCGAAGTTCTCGCCGCTAGCCCGCACAAAGTAGTAGTTTGAAAGGTGAACGTGAAACATCCATCCCCATGCCGTAGGCAGTCCAACCGGGTTAAGCACGACATTAGGGTATTGATTACACAGATCCATGACGTCGCGCCGGTACAGGAATCCGCCGGCTGCAAGATGCAGCACGATAAGAGACCCAGGCAAAAATCTGTTGATGTTCGCAATTTGATCGGCAATCACCACAGGCTGTTCGTGTACGGCAAGAGAAACGCAAACTTTTAGCGCCATGTGTATCCGCCGCAGCGGTTCCGTCGATAATCTGTCCCATAATAGCTTCCGCCTTCGCTGCGGAGAACTACTATTATCTCTACAAAGAAAAAGGTTAGATTACAAGCAAAAAGCCCGGAGATGATTTCTTCGGCGGTTGTCGGATTTACGACGTATGCGGATTAAAAACAAAACCAAATCTGCGAGCAAGAATTCGGATAATTCCTGCTCGCCGCAGCACATAAATTTTTAGCGGTTTAACTTGTACCCATAAATTCGAAAATTAGCAGCATTGTTATCATTGTCTTCGCCAAACCAGACGAGGTCTCTGTTCCCATTTTTTTCAAACTGCAGCCATCCCTTAATGTGGACCTGCGCACTATGACCGCTGGTGACCAAACACTGAACGGTATTGTCAGCTGAGCAAACACCTACGATTACGTAGTCACCACTGTCTGAATTACTAACTAGGGAGTACGCACCAACTGCATTAACAGGGGTATAGTCTGCCGCTGAAATAGATTGCAGGCTACCATCCGGATTCCCTCCATCAATCAGGTGAGCTATCCCCGTTTCTGCGTCTTTGACAATATAGGCGGCGTCCTCATAACTCGTGAACTCAAGGATCGTGGCCGAACCGCTTGGCGACCATACTGCCCCAATGCAACGGTCTCCTTCATTGCCAGTAGTCGTCCGATACCAACCTTGCTTTTCGTCTGCCCAGACCGGCTCATCGGTTGAGCCAATTATCGTCGGTGCGGGATAAACCGACGCACTGTCATCAATATAGATGTAAACATAGTCGGGCCCCGATGGCAGGACAGCGCTTAGGTCAACATCAACATAGCTCGATATCTCCCAGTAACTCTTGTTCGTCTCCCCGTATCCTGAAGTTACTCGAACCTCTGTGCTGTTTTTGTATGTTACGATCGCGCCATGAATGGTTCCCTTCATCACACCAACGTATTGAGCAAAGGCACTTGCTGGAAACGCTGAAAGGATTGCGAATACGCAAATGAGCGTTTTCATGAACAACTCTCCAATAAAGACAAACGACACCAAGAATATCGGAACCTCATTTAACAACGAGTTATCATAGCTGTCGCAGAATGCTTAATCTACGGGCGCCGAAAGGATCTGTGGCGCACACGGTAACAGCCGAACACCGCCGCAAATTGCGGCTGGCTCAGAGCAGCCACTATCCTCTTAATTACCAGCGGTTACACTTATTTCAGTCAACCGCCCGAGTGACACTGAGAACTATGTCAGGGATGGACGATCTTGTTTAAGAAATCCTCGACTACTTGAACTATCGCCAAGAAAGTGCTGCCATAATGCCACAAAATCTGGCGGCAGTTGATTTGCAATAATCGACCAGATCTCAGACACCGCATCAACAAAGGCCCCAGAACCACCGGACTCCTGCTTTACTGCATAAGCAGATACCGCACGAGCGAGAACCTGAACTTGTGCGAGAACATGCAAGGATGACTCATAAGACATCACGTCCGCAGCCAGTAGGACAATAAGTTTCAGACAGGCTGCACGGTTTGACTCAGTTAGGAGGAGGGTTTTCTGTCCTTGTTGTTCACAGGTAAGCGCACCCAGCGCATCGAGCAGGAGTTCGTGTGGAAATCGAGTAAAGCGGAATATTTCCGGGCCTATCGAACAACGGCTGCAAACAAATGGATGGCTTTGCTGTTTAATTGCCGCCCGGAGATCCATCCCATCAAGCTCCGCAACATTCTTAATCAGATATTCCCTCATATCTTCTGCTGTCTGGAAATTGATCCGGAAATAATCCCGCGCGCGTTGAAATGGGAACGAGGTAAGGAGATATTTCGTGTTTCCCAGCGCCGGATCGGCTTCCCTAAGAAAAGCATCTGCTTTGTTGACAACCGCGCAGCATGGCTCTACAACACCATCTGGACTAAAAACCAGACAATGATAGAGCCAAGAACACATTAACTCAAAATCAGCACAACTGCGAACTTTTTGCGTAAATGCAACAGAATTATTAAGCTCTGGGAGAGCTGCTTCTATATTAGCTTCGATGTCTGACGGCACGAAGACTTGCTTGCTAACCCCAAAAGAAACGCCATGCTCCGAGCAAAACTGTTTCGTAATTTCAACCTGTTCAACATTATGTTTAAATAAGTGATACTGCACATGGATGCATGTTGCTCCACCGTTCGTTCTGTTTAGTTCGACTAATTTTAAAAGGTTTTTCTTTGCCAGCTCGGCATCGGCTCCTCGACGATACTGGCGCAGCACCTCCGTTGTAAATCCGTCAAGACCAATCTTGAGATGCGTCGGCTTTGCCTGCATCAAGTCCGCTAAATAGTCGTCGCGCAGCGGCAATGACAGATTCGATGAAATAAATGTTTGGCAGCCCGCCCGGCGAGCAATACGAACCATTTCTGGGAGTTCCTTGCTCAGCAGCGGCTCCCCCCAATTGGACAAGTAAATCCTAAAGATCATAGGACCGAGCGACTCGACAATCGACTTGAAGGACTCAAGGGATCGACGTGCGGGTCGCCGGTCCGAAGTCCCCGTGCCCGTAGGACACGCAGGACACTTTAGATTACAAGACAAGTTAGGTTCTAAGTACAGAACTGATGGAAATCCAGACGGCTCAACACGCAGCTTTCTATCAACAACCTGAGCCAAGAGATTAGTAAATGCGGAAAGCGGCTTGCTTCCCACTAAAGTTCCGGATTCTTTCCCGCCTTCCATAGAAAATACCTTTCAGACTTCACGAAGCAGCCTTAGTCTTCGTCAGCCGCGACCTTACAATTGTACATGTTTTACATACTGGCAATTCTGCGATGCGGCCATTGACCATATATGAACGGTAATCAGTGAATGTTTTGTTGTTATAAATCTCGATCGGGTCACTCTCGAACGCATTGCCGAGATCGAAGAATCCGTTATCATCAGCACAGCAAAGAGCAACTCGTCCATCAGAATAGATATACAACCGTTCGAACAGATCGGAACAAATGAGCGGCTCCACGCATGTAGCATCACAGGATATATGCTCATAATTCTCAACTTTGTTACCCCAATTGTGCGCATCAAATCGAATGATGTCATCACCTTTCGACGGATCAAGATATTCCTGCCATTGCTCTTGGAAAACTGGCCACTCGTCGTAATTTATTTGCTGCCGAATGAAACGTATAAGAACTCGCGTCCTGCCGTGTTTTTGGTCGCGAATATCGATAAAACGCCGCACATTCTCGACAACGTCTTCGAACCTAGTTCGCCGTCGTATCGCTTCGTGGGTTTCCTTTTTGATTCCATCTATTGAACAAATGATCGTATCCAGCCCAGCGTCGATCAGCTTTCGCGCCATTTCCGCACGGAGTTCAGTGCAGTTGGTCGCAAAACCTGTGCCACGAAATCCGAGAAGTTTCGCCGTGGCAATTTTCTGCGGTAAACCGTAATCGAGAAGCGGCTCTCCACATCCATGGATTGTCAGGAATTCAATCCGATCTTTATACGGGACAAATTTACTAAGCAGCAATTCAAATGCTTGCTCGGTCATTCGATTAGGCTTTCTCGTCCAACTCTCAATCGTGCACATAGTACACCGTGCAGTGCATGCGCCATTGATACTCTCAATCTGAAGATGCTTCGGAACTTGCCGCGTGCCTAAAGACTCCATCTTCGACTCCTAACTAGGAGAATTCGTTTTATTATTTTGGCCGCGACTTTCTCCCGTCGGAGGTCTAGTTTTACCAGCCGACAGAATTTTTTCGCAGCCCAAAAAAACTTCAATTAACCTGTCCGCCAAGATACTGTTGCTGGCTCTTTTCGCTTCTCCATGGAGATAACGCAGCAACGCCAAAAGCGGCTCATCGATCTTCTCTTTATGTTTTTCCACCGTGACAGAAAAAGGATCCTGGCTTCCTAAAATCATATTTGCTGTTGTCATCGAACGCTCTATCGCCGAAAGAATGCATGTTAATGGGGAGTCAGATAAACTCTTACAAAATGGTCGTCCCTCGTTCGCCCCGAATCGAACAAAGTGCTCCCAACCAGAATCGATCCGTCTATTTCTAATCGCTTCGGAAACGTCGGGATTATTCGTTACATAGAAGCTTTCATCGAAGTCCGGCAAGATTCCGCGCAAATTTTCCACATTACCGGCGATCAGCAGATGCTGACCTGTTGGAGCTTTTGGCTTGATCGAAATGGATTTACGCTTCATACAGAATCTAGGCATCAGTTCACGCTTCAAAGCTTCCCGCCTCACCCACGCGAGTTTTGCGCATGCCGCGGGCACATGCGACATTTTCCGGCCCCACGGAATGCTCGCCGACGTAATGACGTGCCAAAACATGCTCCAGAGAAGTCTGGTATAGCGAAAGCGCTCCTCCCAGGCCTTTCCGATACGTTCATTACTATAGCGTTCTCCAATTTGCTGAGTACGAATCGTGCGGCGATGCAAAACCTCCGGCACAGAGCAGAAATGTGTCGCCAGAGCTACTTGGCTCATAAATACACGGTCTGCGGCCCGGCAATCAGGAAATCGGTGTTTCATCAGTTGTCGCAATAGCTTTGTTCTGAATAATCCGTAAATAAACAAATGCGTCTGCCAACTTTTGGGATTCGGTGTAAGCATGACCATGCGCCGGTAAACATCGCGATAGTCGAGCTGCGTAAGATCGTCCTCGCCATCGAAGCGCGTAACATCTTGTACCACGCTGTCCTCTCCCACACGTTCAACCGAACACATCGCCACGCCATGATCCGGATGTTCCATCAGCGCCTGCAATAGACATGAGACGAAGCGTTTGTCCCACCAATCGTCACACGCGGCCCACATGAAGTAATCGCCGCGGGCAAGATTAAGTACCCGCACAAAATTGGCGGCCATGCCGATATTGGTTTCACAACGGTAATAACGAATCCTGCGGTCATGTGCCAGAAATTCTCCGCAGATTTGCGCGGTGCTGTCAGTCGAATCGTTGTCACTGATAATCAGTTCGATGTTCCCGTAGTCTTGCCCAGTGAGTGAATTAAGTGCCCGGCGTAGAAATTTTTCGCCGTTGTACACGGGCAGACCGATGCTTACTAACGCTTGATTCTCGGGCATAGTCGTTGACGCCTCAGAACGTCGCAACAATGTAAATAGCCGGCACGCGGTGCATCTGAGCTAGAACCGATCATTACTGCTTAAAACTAAAGATGAGTGCGGCGGCCAAAACTCTTCGTTTTTTGCGCAGAAACAAGTGATACAATACGATCGTCGGAGCTGCGAGTTTGCTTACCACAACGCTAGTAAATGTAGAGCTTCTGGTATTACCGCACTATCGGATTAGAATTCAAGATAAAACGAGCATCACAATACATTACTTGGCTATCTAAACTATCGTAACGCAATATCTTTCGGCAGAAGCTGTAGAGAGTCCGAAAGGCAGTGGAGAGTAATTAGCCCGTATCACATCGCAGTGTACCAATTTCGGATACGTTTATTATCTCGAAGCGAGGCTAACCAAAATGAAAGTCGTCATCCTCGCCGGAGGTCTGGGGACCCGGCTTGCAGAAGAAACAGAAGTCAAACCAAAACCGATGGTCGAAATCGGCGGACACCCCATCCTGTGGCACATCATGAAGCTGTACGGGCACTACAAGTATCGCAGCTTCTATCTCGCACTGGGCTACAAAGGAGAGGTCATCAAACGGTACTTCCGCGATTATCTGGAGTTCTCAAACAGTCTGCGGATTAATCTGGCCACACGCGAGGTCAAAGACCTCGAATACTCTGCCGAAGACTGGGAGGTGAACCTGGTCGACACGGGCCACGATACACTGACCGGTGGACGGGTTAAGCGGCTTGAGCCTTGGCTGAAGGGGAGCACATTTCTCGTCACTTACGGCGACGGCGTAGCCAACGTCAACATTAAGGAGCTGATTGAGTTTCACCGCGCACAGGGGAAAATCGCCACAATTACAGCGGTTCGCCCCCCTGCCCGCTTTGGCGGCATTATCTTTGAGGGCAATCTTGTCGGCAGCTTCACGGAAAAACCTCAAATCGGCGAAGGCTGGATTAACGGCGGATTCATGGTTTGCGAATCAGCGATCTTTAAGTATCTTGAAGGGGATTACAGCAGTCTGGAAGGCCACGCGCTTGAGCGCCTCGCTGAGGAACGCCAGCTCGCGGCTTACAAACACGATGGTTTCTGGCAATGCATGGATACGCTGAGGGACAAGCGGCTGCTGGAAAGTCTCTGGCAATCCGGACAAGCACCCTGGAAGGTATGGGAGAAATAAAATGAATATTTTGGTCGCCGGCCACAACGGCTACATCGGCTCCGTGATGGTGCGCGTCCTCGAGGCAGTAGGACACGATGTTTCCGGAATTGATACTTTTCTCTACCGCGATGGCACGTTCGGGAAAGACGACTGGCACGGGCCGGAAATTCAAAAGGACATTCGCGACATCACACCGGAGGATTTGGCCGGCTTTGATGCGGTCGTCCTGCTTGCCGCACTTTGCAACGACCCAATCGGCGACTTGAATCCTGATTGGACTTTTGACATCAACCATGCCGGCTCGGTTCACTTGGCTAAATCAGCCAAAGCCGCCGGCGTCCAGCGGCTGGTCTTCGCCTCGTCCTGCAGCATGTACGGCGCCTCCGGAGGCGACGATTATCTCAGTGAAGAATCGCCGCTTGCACCGATTACCGCATACGCCGAGTCGAAGGTACGCACCGAAAACGATTTGCGCTCCCTGGCTGGAGAAACCTTCTCCCCGGTATTCATGCGAAACGCCACGGTCTACGGCGTCTCGCCGCGTCTGCGGGCCGACGTAGTATTAAACAACCTCACGTGCTGGGCCTGGACTACCGGAAAGATTAAAATCATGAGCGACGGCACCCCGTGGCGTCCGATAATTCATGTGGAAGATGTAGCGCGTTCCGTAGCCGCGGTACTTGCCGCTCCGCGCAGTCTCACGCATAATGAGGCGATCAATATCGGCGGAGACAGCGAAAACTATCAAGTGCGCGAGTTAGCGGAAATTGTCCGCGAAACCGTGCCGGACTGCACCGTCCAGTTTGCCGGTCAAGGCGGGCCGGACCCGCGCAACTATCGCGTAAGCTTTGCCAAGCTCGGACGCCTCCTCCCGGATTTTAAGCTTAAATGGAACGCCCGCGAAGGAGCCCGGGAGCTGTATGAAGCGCTAAAAGCAGTAAACCTTACGCTTGCCGACTTTGAAGGCCGGAAATACATCCGTCTTAAGCAGCTTAGGCATCTGCTGGACAACAGCTTCCTCGATGGCACGCTGCGCTGGAAAAATAGGGAAACAGCATGAACCAGATTTCTTGCTGCCGCTCCTGCGGACACACCAAGCTTGAACTGATTCTCTCCTTGGGCGAGATGCCGCTCGCCAATGCCTTGCTCAAACCTGACGAACTGAATGCGGCAGAAGAAACGTTTCCCTTGGATGTCGTCTTTTGCCCCTCGTGCAGCTTGGTGCAGATTACCGAGACTGTC
>JAKPSH010000214.1 GCA_029555385.1 Pseudomonadota bacterium | reverse complement strand
CGTTTTGGTATTATCGTCCTGCAGTGTGCTGTCTCATGGTCATTGCTGATTATTCTGCCGGCATATCTGCTGTTTCCGCAGTGGCCGGAGCATCCCACGCCTTACGTATTGTTCTTGCTTCTTGCCGCTCCAGGCTACATCAGCTATCTCAGGCGGTCTTTTTTCAGTTTGTCCTTTTGCCGCACACCGGGAGGCCTTTACGTGAAAGCTCTGAGCAAGAGCCGCGTCTACGAGAAGCTGCTTTTCGAGCAGAGATTTGTGGAAGGGTCGGACGTCTTGGTTGCACCGATTATCTACGCACGGCACAAAAATACTGTTTCCCTCATGTACGCCATAGTCGTATCGCCGCCCGAAGGAGACGATATCAGGAGTTTTGGCTATCTAAGTGAGCGAACAGCGAATGATCGAAAAGCGAGACTTGAGGCGTTCTTGAAGAACGCAAACGAGAGCCACTTTATGCTTACGGGGCAGGAGCCGCAGTGGGCCGCTCTTGGCCTGATGTGGGGCGGCGGCGTGCTCGCCTTGGTTTCCTTTGTTCTGGGCATCTGACTAAGCGAGTGTAATCAGGCGTAACGCCCGTTTTTTGCACCTCAAGTCTGCTCTCTGCCACGAGAACGCGGGCAGACATGATGCCTGCCCGCGCGTCAGTGCCTTGCAAAATTGGGAAAGCACCGAAAACTTCCGAAAGGGAAGGAACTGAATGAGGCCTGGAGAGGCAAACTCGGCTATGAACAAAAGGCTGAATAGTCAGAGCTGCACCCAGGCGTCCTTTCTAATGCCGTTGCAACGTATCGTAGGTCGACTTTTTAACGCTTGCGACGCTACTAGAGCGGTCTGGGGACCGCCGCGCAGCGAAAAAAGTTCTTTTGAGGGGGTCCGGGGGAAACGCCAGGGGCGCTGCCCCTCGCAGGGGTCGGACTCTTTTCTTTCAAGACAAGTTCCCTCCGGACGAGCTGACGGCAGCCGGGGCGAGGGTCCAGGGAGAGGGGAACAGCGTTCTCAGTCACGGGTTGTGATCGCTACAACTCATGACCACATGGCAGCAAACCCCGGACAATGATATCGTTACTGCTACTGTTTTCTTAACTCGGCAGATGAAGATGCTCAGCTTTCGACTTATCTACCTCACATTAAAGGCTAACCTGCTAGTCCGCCTCCGCCGCTATCACTTGGCGGAACACACCTTTGTGCGAGTTATCGACGCGGTCGAAGAGAACTCGTTGCAGAGGTCCTGCCGGATTTTGGCGTATCTCGGACTATCAAATGTTCTCTTATCGCAATCCCGTCTTGAGGAGTCACGCGCGCCATTTGAAAAGGCACTCGAAGCTATCGATGCGAATCTAAGAGACGATCCTTACACACCTCGGTTCATGCGTCGCAAAATAGCGCACGCTCTTATCAGTTTGGCTTACGCGCATCTCGTAAGCGATAATCCAGCAGTCGGGCTTTCTTATATGGACCGGCTATTCTCTTGGTATAAAGATAGCGACGAGGATCTGAGCGCGTTGGAAGTACTTGACGAGGTCGTTGATGTTCTTCGAGAGTCCGGTGACGAAGATTCCGCCAATCGGCTTCAAAGCCGCCTTAGACAAATCCGATGTGGTCGCCCTACGGTAATGGGTTGAGCAATGCGCTGCCCAACAAAGCCCCTATCTACCTTGACTCTGCAAGTCAGTTTCGAGCCGAGATCGCGAAGCGGAAATTGCAACGAAGGAGCTGGGCTAGATGCCCAGCGGCACTGAGGCGCAATCTTCGCGCGACAACAAGGTCGGCCGAAGATGGCTTACAGACTCAAGGTAGTCAACCGCTTGCTGCGCTCTGGATGCTGCGGTGAAGATCGCGCGCTTATCATCCTTGAGCGCCTTAAGCCATGAGGCAACATAACCGGCATGATCCGGCCGCGGGGTGATGCTTAAGCCGAGGCTCGAACAAAGAAAAGCGGCGCCAAGTTCTGCGATCAGTTCCTCAAAGGCGTAAGCTTCATCACCGAAGCGGTTTGTAAGCTGCCGGTTAAGCCGCGATGGTGCACCGCTGAAGTGGCAAGACTCGTGCGAAAGAACCGAGTAATAGCTAACCGCGTCATCGAAGGCGAAAAACTCCGGCATCTGAATGTGATCGGTCGCTGGAGAATAGAAGGCGCGGTTTCCGCCGTGCCGGATATCTGCGCCGATACGGGAAAAGAAGCTTTCCGCGTGCTCTATCCGTTCGTTCTTCGTGCTCTCGTCAGACTTGGGCGGCGTCCACCCGTCAACCTGCGCGGCATTGAAGACGCTATAGCCGCGGGCAAGAATAGCGCGTGAGGTCTTTTGTTCCATTTCTTCGCCCTCTGGAGCATCTTCCTGCTCGATATCCCGGAATTTCCAGAAGACAACCAAGGTAGATTTTTCGCGTTTTCTCACCTGGGCGCCGAGTTCCTGCCACTGGCGGTATGTTGCCCAAAAGCCGGTTGGATAGCCATGTTTCTCTGCTGCCGCCCAAAGGCTGAGCACGTTTATGCCCCGGTAGAACTTCTTTGATGCCGCATTCATCGGCGCAAAGCTGTCGGCACTCATCGTGTGCCAGGGCATCTTGTATGTGGCTTTCCCACTCTCGATCGCGCTGATGATCTGGTCTGTGATCGTCTGGTAAATGTCTTGCTTTTCGGCTGTCATGACGTGTTCCCTCTTCTATGAAGCACCGAACAACCCCGGCGCGTTGGGCTAACCCCTGTCCTCTCGTCAATCACTGTTTCGCTCCGCGAAATTTTTTCCGGGCGGTTGGGGTTTGTTCTTTCGCCCCTCCCTTGGAGAACAAACCCCAGCCGTTCGGAAAAATGGGAAAGGGTGGGGTGGGAGCTAAGCGCCGGGCGCGAAGCGGCGGCAGCGCCCGTGACAGGTTTCCGCTTTAGCGGCCGGCGTCGCCGGCCTGGCGCGGGCGATGCAGCGGAGCAACCAGAGCTTAGTTTGGTGGGGTGGAACTTCGAGCCGCGGTGAGTTGCGCGGGGCAGGAGGCGAGTCAGCTGTTCACTTTTTATTTCTTCGACTCGTCAACCCATTTAAAGAAAGCGGCCTCGTCGATAAGTACACGGCGGCCTATGCGCCGGATAACCCGATTGAATCCGTTTTGTTCTGCGTAGAATACCAGATGCCGCAGGCCTCCTACGGGGGGAAAGTCATGATAGTTATTCCATTTGGTAAGCGGAATAAGCCTGTTCTTTGTCGACACGGCAGGTGTCGGCTTTTCAGTGACAATATTTAGGGTCTGGACCAAAGATTTCTTAGGCTTCGCAGGTAATGCCTCCCTAACTGGGGAAGGGGCTTGCGGAGCAAATAGCTTCGCAAGAACTTCGATAGCCTTGAGCAGAGCTTCTTTATCTTCTCGAGTCAGATTCATACAGTCTCCTAAGATATTGTTTCGTTAATGGTTGAGGTTACCCGGCGCTTTATACCAATGAAGAAAACAGAACCAAGGCAGATGGGTTTGATGCTCTTAAGGCAGCACTTGCGCGCGTACTGCTTAAATTCGGCTCTCTGGTCATGTCGTTATAGAAAGCGGTTAATCATCGCTCTCATCCCCACGAGTCCAATAATTCCGCCACACGCCGTGAATGCAGCCGAATATGTGTCTTAATTGCAGGGGTTCGGGTCAGCTCTCGAAGATGTTCAACGGCGCAAGCCTTGTATTTTGACATGATCCATACAAATTCCACTGTGTAGTCGGGTACAAGCTTCAGCAGTGACTTCCGGGCTGATTCGATTGTGTACTTATTAACGGGAATCCAGTTTGCGCCGTTCTTTGCAAGAAAATGAACCATCTTTAGCTTAGCGCGCGATTCTTCCGAATCAATGTTACTCCGCTGCAGTCCATTTCCCCATGACATGAATCGTGGTGCTCCCATAGTCAAAAGCAAATATTCTAAGGCGTGGCTTCCCCCGTTTTCCTCGTCGTTCAAATTGACTCCTAGTTTTATCAGCTCCTGCATAAGCTCACCGGTCTCATCCCAGTGCAGGTAGCGCAGAACTTCTTTAATTACAGGATGGAACGGGTCTAATCGAATCGCTTTTAGCTTGAACACATCAACATGACCGTTAAGTGCTGCATACCCCAGCGCTGAAAGAGGCTCATCGTCCAGATATTCATCGTCGTATTCGCTTGGCCCCGGAGCATAGGGATCTGCGCCAGCCCAGAGCATAAGGGAAACCCATTTCAGGTTTCCTTTCGCGCAGTGATGGCGCAGCGCGAGGTTTGCCTGTTCTTTAAAGCTTGGAAATCGCTCCTGGTACTGCTTGTAAATCCGAAGGGCTGTGCGGATGCGTTCAGATAGGGCATAGGCAAGCGGGTTTCCCTTCTCCACCTCAGCTCCACGTTCGATGAAGTACTCCATAATAGCCGGGTCCCAGCAGTCAAATACTTGCTTCATGTCGATTTTGGCAGGGTCGTATCCACCGTGTTCAATAATCAGTTCGACAATATCGAAGCGGCGCATATCGAGTGCAGTGTAGATTGGAGAATCCCAACTATTACTGTCTCCGATGGCGCCGCCGTCCAAAAGGACTTCGACAAGACTGTGGAAACCAAGTTTCATCGCAACATAAAGTGGGGCTTTACTTCGACATTTGGCCTCAAGCTCTAGCGGTAGGTTTACAGGACTTCCCGCGGCGATCCATTCTTGGACAGCAAAAAGTTTTCCGCCTTTGCAAAGGCCAATCAGTGGCTCTATCTCTTCGTAGCTGCTAGCGCGCAAGGCCGTATTTCTCGATTCTTGCTCCATCTGCACAAACCTTACCAAGAGTTCCGCAGTTCCGGTTCTTCTTCCAAAGACTCATCGAGAATAGATGGCGGGTTTATTGCAAGTGGATTTAGACGCTTCACTTGCATTTCCGCCCATTTGACCCACTCGTTAAACTCGTCGTCATTCTGCACTCCTTCTCTCCTTGCCTCGTGCACCTCTTTTTTCGCGTTGATGTAAGCCTTCAGATCTTGGCTTTTCTTCCAGTCACTAACTTCTCTTATCAACGCTTCTACGCGCTTTTCTTCGTCTTTTCTTCGAGCAAGTTTATCTGCCCGAGCCCGAGCCAATTCCGCTTGCTTTCGTTCTTTTTCACGCTTCTGTGCCTCCTCTTCAGCGCAGGCAAGATCATATTCCTTTTTCCGAATGGCAACTTCGGCAAGGCCTGCGATAAAACTTCCCAATCGCTCTTCTATTTTAGTCTTTTCGCTATCACGCCAGTATTTGCGGCACCCGCCTGCCCAGTAAGCATCTCCTTCGTTAATACGAAGCGTCAGACGTCCAGATGGAATATATTTCGTCACAAACTTGCTGTGCCCGAACTGATAACTACCTTCGAGATTGAATTTATCAGGCTGTCCTTTTTTAGAATCGAGCGCCTCTGTAATGGAGAACGTAATTCTTACTCCTCCGATTTCGACTTCTGGGCCGGAATTTACGTTGTATCCCACTTCCTCCAGCGATTTGAGCAGAGCATCCATAATAAGAAGTGCTCGCCTTAGGAGTCTCTTGGATACCGTAATTGAGAGAGCATGGTCCTGAGGGAGAATGAGCAACCGGTCTTCATTTACCTCGGCTTGTTCAAGCTGCTCCCGGGCAACACAGACTAGCGGATGAGTTTGTCGTAAGTTTTCTCCAACCTTAATTTCTTGTTTCTTTGAGTCTTCTTTTAGAATTTCTTTCTTTATTGCAGCGCGTACTTCCGGTCTAAGAATACGGCCGTCATTGCGCAATTGGAATCTTATCTCAGAATTCTCTTCTGGTTCAGGCAGCGGGGTTGGTGTTGTTCTTACTCCCGACTCTTTTTTCGCCCAATAGCCTGGATATGGGCGGGGAATGTTGTACCGTCTGCACATTTTCGCAAGGCCAACGTCTGACAGTTCATACTTCTTCGCAAGCCGGACCATAGGCTCGGACCAGATTTGGGCGTAGAGTTCTTGGCGAGTGATTGTAATGTAAGTCATTGTTGCCTTTCTTTTGAGTCCGCTACGGATTAGATGGGAGGAAACAAACCGTCTGCGCTCTAATAGTCAATACCGTAGGTACCTGTTTTCTTACATGCGCAGATGCTATAGTAGCGCCCATGCTTACCAAATCAAAGTTTCTCGCAGGCGACGTCTGTCCAAAGCGGCTTTGGCTGTCTGAGAATAGGCCGGAGCTTGCTGCACCGGCCTCGGAGGCGGAAAAACGGCGGGCAGAGCAGGGGAGGACAGTGACAGAGCTTGCGCGCGAATACTTTCCAAGCGGCGTTCTCATCAGTGCGGTAGATTCTTCTGCCGCGATTGCAGAAACCAAAGAAGCAATCGCAAATGGCGCAACGGTGCTTTTCGAGGCCGCATTCAGCACATCAGATGTTCTTGCTCGAGCCGACATCATCGAGAAAACGCCTGCCGGTTGGCATCTGATCGAGGTCAAGTCCTCCGGATCGGTGAAAAAAGAACACCTGCCAGATGTTGCATTTCAGCTCTATGCGGCTGAAGAAGCTGGCTTCAGGGTTAGCTGCGCCAGTGTTATGGTTGTCAATAAGGAGTTTACGAGACATTCAGCTGTTGAGTTGTTCCGGTTAGAAGATAAGACCGAAGAAGCCCAAAGCCTTCGGCGCGACATTCAGCAAAAAGTTCCGGCGCTGAATATGCTCCTAAAAGAGCAAAACGAGCCGTTTGTTCAGATAGGCAGCTACTGCACTGCCGATCCGGGATGCGAATTCAAAGACTACTGCTGGCGCAACCTGCCCAAAGATTCGGTCTGCACCATCCCTGGCCTGCTCTGGAAAAAGAAGGAACCGCTAATTGAACGAGGCATTATTGACCTGCGAGACATCCCAGCCGATTTCTCTCTTAACGACCGCCAGCGGGCGTACGTAAAAGCAGTTCTCTCGGGCAAACCTCAGGTAGACAAGAAAGGTATCAAAGAACATCTTCTCGCGCTTACCTATCCAATTTACTTCTTTGATATCGAAACTGATGCTTGCGCCATCCCGCGCTACGACGACATTCATCCGCATCAGAAGTTTCCCTTCCAGTTTAGCTGTCATATCCTGCAGGAGGATGGAACCATCAAGCACCGTGAGTTTCTGCATACAGAAGACAGCGATCCGCGTCCGGCATTCATTGATGCGCTTCTGTCGACAATTGGTGATACGGGCTCTGTTGTTGCGTATCACGCAAGCTTTGAGGGGTCTGAATTGACAAAGCTAGCCAGTGCTTCTCCCGAGTACGCGCCGCGATTTCAGTCAATCGTAGGCCGGCTTTGGGATGAAGAGGCAATATTCCTCAAACACTATACGCACCCCGATTTTGGCGGCAGGACTTCGATAAAGGTTGTGCTTCCGGTGCTCGTTTCCGGGCTCAGCTATAAGGGTCTTGGCATTCAGGACGGGGATACTGCATCCGCGGCATGGAATCGGATGGTTACATGCCGGAATCCGGCAAAAAAAGAACGCCTGGCCGCCGACCTTAAGGAATATTGTAAGTTAGATACGCTGGCGATGGTGGAAATTTATCGGCACTTGAAGCAAGTAATATAACGAACAATAGATGTTCAACGGCGATTTTCAAGCTGCGGATCCAGTGCTCATGCCAAACGGCGAAGAGGTAGCTCGCTATACAGCCCGTTTCAAGAGGTGGACCGGGGAGCCTGTAGAGGACACTTGGAACGGCAAACCGACGATTGATTTTCATGGTGCGCCGCAGTGGGGAGAGTTTGCGGTGCTACTCTCTCTTGCTGATGGTTGGGAAGGGTATGATGTAGAATGCTATGGCCGTCCCATTCGATTTTGGAGAACCTCTCTTTTTCATCCTCCGGATCGTAATTACGGTTTAACTCCGCCGGAACACATTCGCCTGTTCCTCGATACAATCGCTCGGGAAAATCGGAAAAACGGCAGCGGCAAACCGTGCTATGCAGGCTGTTGGGATCTGATTGCCTGGCGCGGCACTGACTACCGTATCATAGAAGTAAAGTGGCACAGGCACGACAGCGTGCGTCATACACAGAACGAGTGGTTCGAGGCAGGAAAACGAGCCGGAGTGCCGCTTGAATGCTTTATGATTGTCGAATGGGTTTTTGAGCCGCTGCCGCATCCTATTAGGCAGCCTGCTCCGGCGGTCCCATGCACGAAACTACGGCCACTTAAGATGAGGAACGTTGTGTCAACCGAGACCGCTGCAGAAAGTGGTTCAAAAGCTGAGATATTTGCATCGCGCTCAAACAACTTCGACGAATTATATTGCCAATTTCTCGATTATATCAGCGCACACCATTCAAGGGAGGACGTGATCGTACAGCGTACACCTGCCTGTGTCAGAACTTTCTATGCTATTAACGGCTATGATCTGATCTTGGAAGGCATCGACAATCGTCGTCTGAGGTTTGTTATAAAAAAGGAGCAGATCAGGCGGCTATATGATTCGTTCGACTCCGTCGAACAAATGCTCGAGTACGAGCAGGGCCGATCTCCTAACGGCAAGCATGGCGTATACAGGCTGAACGACTTCGTAAAGAAGAATGCCACAGAGTGTGAACCGCTCTTTATTATGCTGAAGGAATTCGAGAAGAATCTCAATCGGCGAAAATAGGGCTTTTCCCCAAGCCAAAATACCTTAGTACGCGGTCTCCTCGCTGTCTTGAAAGCGAAATCCAAGATTGGCTCCGGAAAATGCCGGAGAGGGTTTAGCCATTATAGGGGCCCCTTGATTCTGGGTGTTTTTGGCGGTATTACGCTTTAGGCTCCACACTTTCATTCGGAGGCATCTGCGATGAATCTCGGGACGCTAAAGCGTGTCAATCTTCGCGACTTTTGGAAGCACGAAGCGCTTCACTTCACTAAATGGCTCAGCGAGGCGGAAAATATTGCTCTTCTTAGTGATGAAGTGGGCATAGGAATTGACGTCCGGCAGATAGAAGCAAGCGTCGGCCGCTTTAACGTTGATATCCTTGCTGAAGAGGAGAACACCGGCCGAAAGATCATCATTGAAAATCAGCTCGAAGTCACGGATCACTCCCATTTAGGTCAGCTCATTACTTATGCTGCCGGACTTGAAGCCGAGTATGTGATTTGGATTGTGCGGGAGGTCAGGGAAGAACACCGTCAAGCGGTCGACTGGTTAAATGAGCATACCGATGAAGATATAAACTTCTTTTTAGTCGCAATCGAGCTATGGCAGATAGACGACTCACCTCCGGCGCCAAAGTTTTCTGTGCTCTCTCGACCGAACGAATGGACAAAGTCGGTCCGCAGCAGTGCCAAGGACAGGCTACTCTCTGATACCGCAACAAAGCAGCTTGAGTTTTGGCAAGAGTTCAAAGAATTTGCTGCTGAAAACTACCGGGAGCTGAAGCTCCGCACTCCGCGGCCTCGGCATTGGTTAACTATGGCACTTGGCCGTTCCGACTGTCACTTCGCTTTCTGTGTGTTTTCTCGAGATAACCAAATTCGTTGTGAAACATATATTCCCGATAATAAGGAACTGTTTAAGACGTTTCTTCAAGCAAAAGAACAAATTGAAAAGGAGCTTGAGCTGAAAGAAAAGATAGATTGGCAGGAGCTCCCTGCTAAGAAAGCAAGCCGTATTTGCGTTTATCACGAAATGGACTTCGAAAACGGCGACGCATGGAGTAGCGGCTTTGACTGGTTTTGCAAGACAGCTTTGAACTTCAAGAGGGTGTTTTCGAAGGACTGGGAAAATGATCTTTAATTCAATTAGACTTGCCTGTTTCCTGTTTAATGCGCCGCGACTGCTTCAGCTAGGAGAAGAAAAATGTCACCAAGGAAGATCACAAAAAAGCACAGAGTCGAAGCAACATTAGAAAATTGCGATTTAGTGCGCGCAAAGTCTGCGCTCAAGCTGATAATGTATGCCCATGGTGAAAGAATTGGCAAGCTAGATATCGGTCGCGGGTCTCTGTACTGGACCGGTGCCAACCGGCATAAATCGAAGCGGATCAGCTAGTCGCATTTTGCGGACATGATGAATGAGTTTGCGTATCAACGATAATTCATAAAGCTGACAATGAGAAAAGATGAGGTTTCAAACAGGCGCTTTACCCGCTTCCCCGTTGTCTCGCATGGCGCAGAGTACTTGGTGATGGGGTACTTGATGCGTCGAAATATTCTCACTTATAAGGCACCACCCAATAACGAGGGATACGACTTAATTTGCATTCATCCCGATCCCCGCAAGAAGGGGCGGCAAATTCGTGTTCAGGTGAAAAGTAGACTAGCAACTGACTGCGACAGGGGTTTCCCGGTTAAGGCAACATCGCTTGATGCCTTTGACTTTCTAGTGGTCGTGTTCCTTAACGTTGGATATTTCTTCTCAATGGCCAAACGCCACAAGGCAAAAGAAGGACTGCGCGAACCTGACTTCTATACCTTTCCCCAGGACTTCATCCGCAAGCATCATAATGCTGGCAGTTCTTGGGAGAAGGTTCGAACGCGGGGTTTGGATATTGAGCAATACAAAGACGAAAAAGGCTTTGAGCTTATCGCCAAGGCGCTGAAGATTCCGTATCCAGTTAAACTTGTAAGTACTTAACTATGGGTCTATCTGATATTCGCAATCGAGAAAGCATTCTTGCCGCTGTCCGTGAGTTTGATGAAATAGGACGCGATGCTTTTCTTGAGAACTATGGCTGCCGGCCGGCAAAGTCTTATTATTTGGCACTAGACGGGAGAGAGTACGATTCAAAAGCAATAATTGCTGCAGCCCACGGGTATGAGTTTCCAGAGCAGGGACCACTCTCTCCGCGGGAGTTTAGTGGGGGAGAGGCGACGGTAAAGCAGAAGCTTGAGGAGCTGGGGTTTGAGGTTATCTATTACGATCCTGAGGAAAATAGGGCAGCGCGAGTCTTTGGCCACATTTCTGGAGTGGAGGTCGGCTCCGTGTTTGAATCCCGAAAAGCTCTCTCAGACGCCAGAGTTCATCGCCCGCTTATGGCAGGCATTAGCGGGTCGGGTAATGAAGGAGCGGATTCGATTGTT
>JAKPSH010000189.1 GCA_029555385.1 Pseudomonadota bacterium | reverse complement strand
ACCGAGACAGGCAGCCACACCGGCCTTCTCGTCAGAGACGTAGCCGGCTGCATCACCATGGATGAACGTGACCTGATCGGCCACGCCGAGTTCTGCAGCGCGGAGTTTCGCCTGCTCGGTGAACAACTGGCTCATGTCGATGCCGGTGCCGATGATGCCGTAATCGCGTGCCCACGTGCACAGCATCTCGCCTGAACCGCTGCCGAGGTCAAGTACCCGGGTTCCCCTTTCCAGACGCAGCGCCGCGCCGAGAGTGGCCAGCTTTTCGGGTGTGAACGGGTTATGGATGCGGTGAGCACTTTCGGTGATGTTGAAGATCCGTGGAATATCCATTGTGGAAAACCTCCTTACGGGTGTGACTAAATTAGGTCACGGCATAACGGAGCCGCGACTTAGCCGTTCCTTGGAATCGGTTCTAGTCGCTTGTTCGGTCGCCGCAGGCGGTTGAGCAAGCGACAATCAGGTGCGGCTCCGTTCGCCCGCCAGCGTATGCGGCGGGCGAACATTCTGATCACCGGCGGCTGTAAGCCGTCCGGTGGATTAGCTGGTTATATGATTTACGAATCTCTAGTAAGATCAAGTGCCCTCTTAAAAACCAAAAGCTCAGCAATGTTACTTGCTATGTGTAACGGAGAGACAATAGCGTCTTCAAAGTTCCTGAGCCAAACAGTTTCAATGATCGCTATCTTGGTGGTGTCCGCGATGATTCGACAACCAACTCGGACCGCATTTTTCATTGCAACAATACGTTTCTCAAGTATAACTGGGTCTGTAAAAGCATCACCATGTGGGAGTTCGGGATCATTAAGATATTCAGTTTTGTAGCTCTTGATGATACCTTTTTCGTAAGCTTCATGGTCATACTTTGCAGCCAATACTGCAATTGGATCCCATTTTAGTTCTGCAATAGTTTCAGCATCCAAAACTAAATCTTGAATATAATCATGTTGAGAGCTTGATGGTAGCGACTCTATTCTGTCTCTATTGTCTTCATATAACGTCTCGACTGATTTTCGGAACTCCTGTTTTGCAAGGACTTGCCCTATAATCCCATCAACGATTGTTAGGCTGATGTCTTGGTCAAGTACTTTTGACTCCTCGAAGGACACAACAAAGAAAGGATAATTTTCATTTTGGGCGACCTTAAGCTTTAGGTCTAGTTTCAGCTTGCGGTGTGGATCAACTGTTGCTGCCTGCTGAACATATTCCCCCCGTCTGCTAAAGCCTTTGCCAAGGCCATCAAATTCTATTGATAAGATTGGCCTACCGCTTCTTGTACACAAAGTATAATCGATGTTTGTTTTCAGAAAAAAGTCACGTTCCTTCTCTTTCAAATAATGCCCCACTGTCTCAACATCAATTATCTGTGCAAAGGGTAAGGATGGCCAAAGATCAAATTTTGATCCCCAATGCGTATGAAGGTTAGTGAATAATTCCTTCTCGCCTCTGCTTCCAAATACAGATTTTCTAATCATAGTTCACACCACACATAACGGAGCCGCGACTGAGCCGTTCCTTGGAATCGATTCTAGTCGCTTGTTCGGCCGCCGCAGGCGGTTGAGCAAGCGACAATCAGGCGCGGCTCCGTTCGCCCGCCAGCGTATGCGGCGGGCGAACGTTTGAGCTCAGGCCGCGGCCCGTCGGGGCCGTCGCGCCTGCAGCGAATGGTTAGAGTGCTACGCGACTCTTACCAACGCCCCTTTTGGGAGAGCCTCTAGGTTATACATAAAGCCCTGCCATCCTGCCCTTCGGGCCTTTTCCGATAGTGGTTTCCTTGGCGAGAACAGTTCGGGCCGCTGGAAGTCGACAGGCAGATAGTAGATGGCATGCCCATTTGCCGCCTTTAGCACCAGAAAGAGCGGGAAGTAAATTGAAGAGTCCATTCGCTCCTTCTGTGGCCCCCATGCAGCCCCTAACACCTGCTTTGGCAACTGCTCGATGTCTTTTACCGTCATCGCCTTAACTTGGGATAGGAAGCCGCAAAAGTCGCAGATTAGATCCGCGCACTTGAAGTTAGTCGGCAGACGTTTCAGGGTCTTCTGCCGCTTGCACTTTGGGCATGCGCACGTCTTCGCGACGATCGCTTCCCCGAAGTTTCCCAATTCTTGCTTCTTAGTTGTCATAGCACTCTAATGGAGCCGCGACTGAGCCGTTCCTTGGAATCGGTTCTAGTCGCTTGTTCGGCCGCCGCAGGCGGTTGAGCAAGCGACAATCAGGCGCGGCTCCGTTCGCCCGCCAGCGTATGCGGCGGGCGAACAATGTTTATGCGGATCGGTGCTAATATTGCAAACGCCGACAGCACTGTCGGCCTAACACCCCTCTATAAAATTTGTGATTTTTGATTTAATAGCTTAATATTAAACAATAATCAACCTATTTTGTCTTTCTTCGTTGGGAATATTATCTGGATCGGTATAATATCCCCAATCAACTTCTAAAGATTATCTGCCGGGCTTCTCACTGCAGATGGC
>JAKPSH010000141.1 GCA_029555385.1 Pseudomonadota bacterium | reverse complement strand
CCGTAGAGATTATCGGAAATCAGATCACCGAGACCGTGGTAAGTCGTCCCGCCCCCGTCAAAGAAAACAGCACCTCCGATGTTAAACAGCCGCAAAACATCTTCCACAACATGGAAGCGGTCTTCGAGATTAAGCACCATGCGCTGGCTGCCGACAAATGTCCGGTCTGAATAACCACGCAGTCCATTCGATGCGCCAAGCACCAGCTCATAGTCTTTATCAAAATCATCACCGTAGTCGATGCTGAACGCAGACGCCAGCGTATGTTTGCCCAAGTAAATTCCGCGCGGGAGCACAGCGCCCAGCACATTAAAATACTTAAGATCCACGCCGGCCAGCACGTTGCTCAATCCATCGTCGTCGCTGCGAACTGAGCCTCGCAGCTCACCGCGCAGGAAAGATGTCGGCGTCGGGCGCCAACCATCGCTGATATAAGATTTCACTAGCAGCGTATCGCGGATGCTGCCCAGCGCCTCCGGTGCGATTTGCGCACTCAGCGTGAAGTCATTTCCGAGGTTGAAGTCTTCCACTCTTTCAAAACGATCAACAAAATTTATCGAAAGGAAATCGCGTTCCAGGCGTTGGAATGAAAAAAGCGGCCCACTGAACTCCCGGTCTGCCGGCAGCAGCTCGGGATCGCGCGATACGCTTGAAGGATCGACGTTAACGTCCTCAAAATCCTCCTCATCAGCTTCAATGAACTCATCACGCGTGTAATCGTAACCTACCGTGTAGCGGTGCAGTTCTTCTTCGGGCTCGCCCAGAGACCAGGTATAACCGGTCGTAAAGGCATTATGCCGCTGCCGGAAGATATAGCGCTCTTCGCCGCCCTTAAACAGACGGCCCACAAGATCAAAGGAATCGCCGTTAACTGACCAAGCATACGAATCAGCGAAGGAGCGAAAAGGCCGCCCAATCGTACCGACCGTGCGGTAACCGTCGGAACGCTGGAAATGCCCCGCCGATAGTTGATGGTACGTGCCCAAGAAACGGCGGTCGTCCCAGACACCTTCGATTTTGTCTCGTCCTTCGTCTTTCGCCGCAAGAAACTCCAGACGCTTGCCGTAACCAAAGACATTGCTTTCAGCAATACCGATTCCTTTCTTATCCGTGCCGCTTCCAGAGCTCCAATTAATAAACGGATAAAGCGTCCACGTATCCTGCACGCTGACCAGCAAATCGACAACATTGCCGTCATAAAGCGGAATAATTGAAACCTGCCGTAAAAAAGGAAGCGCTCGAAGATTCCGTTCGCTTTCCTCGACAAGAAACTCGTTAAAAACGTCCCCTTCTCGCAGCATCAGTTCACGGCGTACAACCTCTTCCTTTGTTTGGATTTTCAGTTTGTTCACGCCACGGTAAAACGCACCGATGCCGGTTTCATCAAATATTTCGCGAATCTCAATTTTTATTGAGCGAACCCTGAGTTCGACCGCAGGAATCTTGCCGCTGTCGTTTTCTTGTTCCGCCCAAAGCTCCAGCGGAATCACGGCGGCAAAAAGCAACAAACACCAGGCCCATCCCAGTTTTTTAAACTGCGCTTTATACGTCTGATGTATCGACACTGGACCTTAATATGCCGCTGCCGTTTAAGGCGCAAACACGCCGGAATACTGCTCGATAAACCCTTCCATATTATAGAGACCAAAGCAGATTCTCTAGTTTCGTGAAACTTCCACAGCACGCTGAATATGCTCAAATATTAATTCCCGCATCAGCGTGCCTTCCATTAGTAACATAGTTCCCCTTGTCTTTTCCCGCCTTTTAGCTCACAAATAGTAATGGAAGCCGCAGCAAGACGTTAACTGACGGCTTAGGCGGGGGGCCGGGTGGACTTTTTCCGGCGGCGCCCCGTAATTCCGGCAATGAAAATCGGCCATCATCGTGATAACTTATTCTTATGACCCCAGCGATCCTTGCCGCCCGTGATGTTGATGAATCCGATCGAACCCATCGAGTTCCCCGCCGGGATCTGCTCGAAGAACACTACCGGGCTATTGGAGAAACTCTAAGTATATGCGAAGCAGCCGTCTTGTGCGCCGGAATACCATGGTTGTTTCCAACCGCCAGCGTACACGCACGCGCTCTCAAGTATCAGGGACCAGTCGAGCAATTCATCCGGCTTTCGCTGGTCAACATCAGCACCAGCACCCTGGAGCTATACTGCGATGACCTGGAAAACGCACCAGTTCAAAGCACGGAAAGGGATCCGCTGTATCTCGCACCGTTATCTAATCTGGACCGTTTCTGCTGGTGTCTGGCAATTATTGCGTGCGGCGCTTGCTTAGTCTACTTGATCTGTCAGTCGCTAGGGCTCTCGCCGCTTTTCACAGCACTGGGCATTGTTGGCACTGGTTCAATACTGTTTGCCGCTTGTGCGCCATATTGCCTCGAATCTCACCGGCGCTATTCGCTGCACTCGCTGCTGTATGCGGAAATACTGCGGCGCAAAGGGCTGGATCATCCGAACACCAAGGGCGTAAGGATCCTGCCGGTAGAAACAAAACCAACACCTTAAGCAAGTTCACGCGATGCACAAGGAACAAAGAGCGGCATTGGTCCTGTCCGGCGGCGGCGCACTGGGCGCAGCGCATATCGGCGTGCTCAAGGTGCTCGAAGAACATAATTGGTCGTGTGATTTTTTCGCCGGCGTTTCTGCCGGCTCAATTATTGCCGCGCTTGCGGCGTGCGGCAAACGCCACAAAGAAATAAAGCAGATTCTTGACGAGGTGAACTTTTTTACCTTGGCTTTTGATTTTCGCAAAGCACAGTTCGCCCTTCTGCGCGGCGACAAGGTCAAGCGGCTTGTTGACAGCATCCTGGGGGAAACAACATTCGCCGACTTGCCGCTTCCGCTCTTGATCGGCGCGACTGATTTTGCCACCGGGGAGCGCGTGGTCCTTGCTCAAGGCAAAGTCGCCGATGCTGTGCGAGCATCGATTTCAGTACCTCTCGTGTTTGAACCGTTCTTTCACCCCGATGAAAAGCGCTGGCTTGTTGATGGCGGCTTGTCTCAGAACCTGCCGCTGGACTTAGCGCTTAAAGGTTACAACGGCGGCACGATTGTGGCTGTTGACGTGGCAACAAGTATGGACAGCCAAGTTGACTTCGGCTCAGCGCCGAACAAGATCCGGGCAAAGAACATGCTGGAAACTCTCCAGCGCACATTGCACATCATTCTGCTCAATCAGCAGGCACATTTTCCGGTAGATTCTCGTGTAGTTGCCATTCGTCCTCATCTTGAACAGTATTCCGCAATTGATGTCTTCAGACTCGAAGAAATAATGCGGCGAGGCGAAGAGGCCGCAGCAGCGGCGCTGGCGGAGTTTCCTTATTGAAAACCGTGGGTTGCCGCGGCCGCCCAAGGACATATCAGGCTTGACCCGATCGCTGCCGATATTATGAACTCGGAACAAGATAGATTGGGAATTTGACCGGATGCCGATTATCGGGGCCCTGCTTCTTGCATTCAAAGCTTGGATGTTAATTGATGCTGTGCAGCGCAGCGGCGGCAGATGCTGCGGTGGTTCGTCTTATTGGTTCATTATCTGCTGGATCCCTTTAGGGGACTGGGTTTATTTCTTTGCGGTAAAAATTCACGATCCGGAATATGCCCGGCTTTGGAAACAGCTTCTTTTGCGTCCGCCCGCTCTGGACGACATTCGTTCCACCTTTAAATCTAGCCCCAGCGCCGCAAACAAACTCGCTTTAGCCCGGGCACTTCATGACCATGATCAATTTCCGGAAGCAGCGAATCTCGCTGAAGAATTAGTCCGTTCCGAACCGGGAAATAAGCATTATCAGTTCCTTCAAGCAAGCTGTCTCATCGGGCTGAAGCAAGATGATTCAGCCGCCGCTGTCTTGGAAGCACTGCTGGCAAAGGATTTTTCCTTTCGCAACTATGATGCCGCATCTCTCCTCGCCAGTCTTTACGCTGAGCAAGGACAGCCGGATAAAGCAATCGAGTTCAGCCGCCGGATAATTCGTTCAAGCTCCCAGTTGCGGCATCGCATCGACTTGGTTTGTCTGCTCGCACAGAACGAACAACGCACCGAGGCGCGCCAGATTATCGAGAATGCAATCGACGAATTCCGCAGAGAACCTAAGTTTATCCAGCGCCGTGACCGAGCCCAGCTCCGCGCAGCAATTAAACTGCAAAAAATGCTGTGCAGCGAACTTAGAACCTAACGGGCCTGCCACAAAGGGCACTCCCTGCCGCAAATAAGAAATTTTGGCTGCGAAGCCTGTTTTGCGACAAAGTCTTAATTTATATTTCCGATTAAGTTGCGCACAAACTAATCGTTTGCTATCTATCTCTTTCTGCCTATTTCGACATCGCTAGTAATCATTAAAGGTTTTGCTATGTCCATGAAATCCGCAAACTTCCCCAGTAATACGAAGGGGTTTCCTATCGTTCGAGCAGAGTGGCTGGCTCCAAGAGTACGCTCGATAATTGTCCAGGCGCCGCGCGTCGCGGCTCATCACAAACCAGGGCACTTTGTTATTGTCCGGGCGCACACTGACGGTGAGCGTATCCCGCTCACGGTGGCCGATGCTGACGCCGGGCAGGGAACAATACGCCTGGTCATTCAAGCCGTTGGAGCAAGTACCGAGCTTTTGTCCCGGCTGGAAACGGGCGGAACAATTCCGGATGTTGCCGGACCGCTTGGCAGACCCACCGAAATGGAGCGCTTTGGCCACGTTGTGCTTGTCGGCGGAGGAGTCGGCACAGCCGTTATCTATCCGCAAGCAAAAGCGCTGAAGCAGCTCGGCAACCGCGTGACAGCTATTATCGGCGGACGCAGCAAAGAGTATGTAATTTTGGAGGAAGATTTGCGCCGGCTTTGTGACGCAGTCTACCCGTGCACCGATGACGGCAGTTACGGCTACCATGGTTTTGTCACGGGAAAACTCGCTGAGATAATCGGCCAAAGCGAACAGAGCGTTGGCGCCGTGATTACGGCCGGACCTGTGCCGATGATGAAAGCTGTCGCGCAAGCCACCAAAGAGAAGAATATTCACACCGTAGCTTCGCTCAATCCGGTAATGGTTGATGGGACCGGCATGTGCGGCGGCTGTCGCGTAAGTGTTGGTGGAAAACAGCTCTTCGCTTGCGTTGATGGTCCGGAGTTTGACGCCCATCAAGTTGATTTCGATGAACTCATCGACCGGCTTGGCGCTTATCGTGCCCAGGAAAAAGCCGCTTGGAACAAACTCCATGCGGAGACAGACTATCAGTGCCGGCTGGAGCAGTCTTTGACAGCTAAATAAGGACGATCCCCCCATGAAAGCAGCAGAACGAATGCAGATTCCCCGGCAGCGGATGCCGGAGCAAAAAGCAGAGGACCGGGCGCGCAATTTCAGTGAAGTCAACCTCGGCCTTGCCGAAGAAGCCGCCAGAACAGAAGCCCAGCGCTGCTTGACTTGCAAGAAAGCAAAATGCATTGCCGGGTGTCCCGTCGGCGTGGATATTCCGAATTTTCTCGAAGCGCTTGCTCGCGGCGATATGCAGACGGCAGCCGATGTGCTTTTCAGCGCCAATGTCCTACCGGCAATTACCGGACGGGTTTGTCCGCAAGAAACTCAGTGTGAAGCACAATGCATTAGAATCAACCGCGGGGAACCGGTGGCCATCGGCTACCTGGAACGCTTTGTCGCCGAGTGGGCCGCCGACAATTATCAGCGGACCGCTGCACTTCCCCCGCCTACCGGGAAAAAAGTCGCTGTAGTCGGCGCCGGACCTGCCGGACTGACCTGTGCCGGGGAACTTGCGAAAATGGGTCACGCCGCCACTGTTTTCGAGGCGCTGCATACACCGGGAGGTGTTTTGGTTTACGGTATCCCGGAGTTCCGCCTGCCCAAGGAAATTGTTCAATCTGAGGTAAGCAAGCTGGAAGAACTTGGCGTGAAATTCGAATGCAACGTTGTCGTCGGCCAAACGATGACGGTGGCAGAACTGATGCAGCAGGAGGGTTTTGACGCTGTTTTCCTGGCAACAGGAGCCGGCTTGCCCATATTTCTCAGCATTCCCGGCGAAGGGTTGAAGGGCGTTTATTCAGCCAACGAATTTCTCACACGAGCCAATCTAATGGGAGCATACAAGGGAGCGGAATCCGCGACACCGCTGCTGCCATCGACACACGCGGTGATTGCCGGAGGCGGCAATACGGCAATGGATGCTGTGCGCACCGCACGCCGCATGGGCGCCGAGTCTGCCACGCTTATCTATCGGCGCTCGCGTGAAGAGATGCCGGCCCGTGCCGAAGAAGTGAAACATGCCGAAGAAGAAGGAATTGAGTTTATCTTTTTAGCCAACCCCGTAGAGATTATCGGCGACAGCGAGCGCTGGGTCCGCGCTGTGCGCTGCCAGCGCATGCAGCTTGGCGAGCCGGACGCCTCCGGGCGGCGGCGTCCCGTGCCGATTGACGGCGATTTTTTCGAACTGCCCTGCCAAGTATTTATCGAGGCTATTGGCACCCGCGCCAATCCGCTCCTGACTCAAGCAACACCGGATCTGCGGCTGAATAAGTGGGGCTATATCGAGACCGATGAAAACGGCATGACGAGCATACCGGGTGTTTTTGCCGGCGGCGACATCGTGCGCGGCGCAGCAACCGTAATTCTCGCCATGGGCGATGGGAAGAAAGCCGCGGAGGCGATCAACCGCTATCTATCAAGCTAGAAAATAAGCGAATAAATTTTGCCTTGGCTGTGTGCTCCATTGGCTTCGCCCAGAGCGATGCTGCCGGGTGCTGAAGGCTTAAACTTATGCGCTGGGTACACCTTCAGCACCCGCAAAGCCGTTCCCCCTTCTAATCTTTAATTGCCGCCGTCCCGATATCACTTGTCATTAAACGGCGCGCTTCGAACAAAGAAACGAATTCACGTTCCAAATCAGCAATGCGATTTTCTGTTTCAGCAAGTTCCGCTTCGGAAATCTTCTTCGTCAGCTTTGATATGAGCAGCGCATAGCTGCTGAACATTTCACCCAACCGGTTCGCATCATCGCTGCTTGCTTCAGCAAGAGCAATTTGCTTCTTCCAATAAGCCAGACGTTTCTGACGCCGCCCGAGGCTAAGCGCCGGGTTGTGATCTTTTTCTTCCATCACTCTCACCGGAATCCTGTCACTCTCCAACTCTCCGCCATTATGGACCTGTCGCAAAATGCAGCCCCTGCTGCGAATGCGAGGTTTCGGCTGCGGAGCCCATTTTGCGGCAGGCCCGTAATATAATCCGCACAAAACAAGATAAGAATACTCCAAAGAAACACTGCGCGAAACCTAGCGCATTTTTCAGAACCTTGTAGCGCTTTTTGGCGCTGCAAGTTCTAGAAAAAGCTCTATCCTACGTAGCTTCCGCCTTCGCCAAGGCTGCTGCGGATATGTTAGCGAAGGATGATCTCGAATCGGCAGATACGAGGAATCGTAAACAGCTTAAGCGCACCGATTTGATGAGATTAGATAATATTGAATACTCCTAGGGCAATAAACTCGCAAAAAGAATCTATCATCGAGCTGTGCGTTTATCTGACGCAGCTACAAATCCTTTGTCCTGCTCACGCATCTAAAATGAACGGAGCCATTCAGCGAAATTAATATTAAGGACCGTCAGGGCGGCGAAGAAACTCCATGAGCAACGAAGCGATAGAGCCAGTTCTGGACAATCTTTGGGACCAATGCTCAAGCCATATGATTGGCGGACCGATGGGTCTGCCCTGGGCGCAGTTTGTAAAAAGCGGCGACTATGCTCAAGCCTTAAAATTAATTTCAGAACATCTTGCGCAGTCACCGGAATGTGCGGCGACAAAGTTATGGTGGGTGCGTTGTCAGTTGGAATGCCGTGAGCGCACACTGCCCGAATTGGGAGAAAAGCTCCAGGATATCCTGCCTCAGCTTCGCAAAATGCCGACGCTGCATACGCTTAGCGCTTTTACATTCCTCAAAACAGCGCTGAGTATGCGCAGCGAAGCGCCTGGCCGCTTGGCGATGGCACTGATGTCGCAAGCCTTTGAATTTTGCGAACACTGCAAAGCGCTCGGCAGCGAGGAAGAAGATCTGCTGCATAATTTTTATGTCAACGAAATTGAGCAAGAAGTTCAGCGTGCCCGCAAAAGGCGGGAGACTAAGACTTACGTCTTCACATTGCAGGACGAACTTCGTGTCGAACTGGCCAAGAACGAGGCCACTGGGGCGGACGGAGAACAAATGCGCCAACTCGCCCGCCCTTTGGCTAATCGCCCGATTCTGCCGCAACGCAGCAATGGCGCGGGAGTTTCCGCCGCAGGCGCCGCAAAAACAGATCCGATGACGCAGCGAGCGCTCGGACAGCAAACACGCCTGACAGCAACACGACGTTCCTCAGAAGCAAGATATGGCCGCGGTTCCGTCAGGGGCCAACGGCCGCGAAGACGGTGGTCGGTCATCTTGGGCATTCTCTTTCTAACTTTCTTGGCCGGGCTGGCGGGGATGTTTCTCTTTGATTTGATAGGCCAAGTCAGCTACCCCGGGAAATGAAGATTTAGCCGTACGCCGAAAGCTCAGCGGCGTTCCATACCGCGCACATATTTTTCGCTGTAGCTCATAAACCGCTTTTCGTCTTTTTGGTAAAACGCACCGGACTTGCGCTTTGCGTCTTGGAGACCGTAATACAGGTTGTCATAATCGTGCTTCTTCATCGCCCGGTAGATTGGCCCCGCACCGAAGTAGACAAGAAGGAAAACAACCAGGATTCCGATTGTCCATTTCATGATCTCATCACTCCCCTAAACCTTAACCCCTTTCGATAAACCATTACCCCTTTACCTTGGTTATGGCGGAAAGACTGCGCGCTGTGCTACAAAAGACGGCAAAACGCATGGGAGCCTGCCGCAAATGGCCGAGACACCGCAGAAAATTCTCCTCGAGCTGGAAGACGGCTTGATTCTGGAAGGGGCATCCTTCGGAGCCCTGCGCCCGGCTGCGGGAGAACTTGTTTTCAATACCGGTATGGTCGGCTACCAAGAATCGTTGACTGACCCGTCTTACCGGGGCCAGATTCTAGTCTTTACCTACCCACTAATCGGCAACTATGGCGTTCCTGCCGAAAAACTGGATCAGTTCGGCCTTGGGGTTTTTGAATCAGATCACATCCAGGTAAGCGCAGTCGTCGTCTCGGAAAGTTCTGATTACAGTCACCAAAGTGCGGCTTTCAGCCTAAATGATTGGCTGGCCCGCCATCACATTCCCGGGGTTTCTGGTATAGACACGAGACTGCTGACAAAAAGGCTGCGCGAGCAGGGAACAATGCTCGCCCGCGTCTATACTCCAGGGACCGCGGTAGATTTTTACGATCCAAACAAAGAAAATCTGGTTGCTCAGGTGAGCATTGCCGCTCCGCAGCTTTTGGAAAGCGGCGCAAAAACAGTTGTTCTCGTTGATTGCGGTGCAAAACAAAGCATTATTAAGAGCCTTCTTGCTCGCGGCGTAACGGTATTGCGCGTGCCTTGGAATTATGACTTTTCAGACGAAAACTTTGACGGGATCATCATCAGCAACGGCCCCGGAGATCCCAGCATGGTTGAGGCGACCGTATCTGTCCTCAATCGGGCAATGGAAAAACGCAAACCAATCTTTGGCATCTGCCTCGGGCATCAGCTTTTGGCGCTGGCTGCTGGCGCAAAGACGTATAAACTCAAGTTCGGCCACCGCAGTCAAAACCAGCCGGCGCTGCGCCAGGAAGACAGCCGCTGCTATATGACCTCGCAGAATCACGGCTTTGCCGTGGATGTGCGCACGCTGCCGCAGGACTGGAAGCCATGGTTCACCAATATTAACGACGGAACGAATGAGGGCATTCGCAGCAGCCGCTTTCCTTTTATGAGCGTACAGTTTCATCCGGAAGCGGTGCCGGGCCCTGTCGATACGAATTTTTTGTTTGACCACTTTATTGAGCTCCTTTAAATGCCGCGTCCAATCGCCAAAGTAATTATTCTTGGAAGTTCAGCACTGAAAATCGGTGAAGCTGGTGAATTTGATTATTCGGGCAGTCAGGCGATCAAGGCACTGCGCGATGAGGGCATTCGCACCGTGCTGGTCAACCCCAACATTGCCACCATTCAGACATCCGAGTACCTGGCCGATGAGATTTATTTTCTGCCGGTGACGCCAAGTTATATTGAGCAAATAATTGCCAAAGAAAAACCTGGCGGTATTCTGCTTGGCTTTGGCGGACAGACCGCCCTGAACTGCGGCTTGGAACTTGAACGTCTCGGGGTTTTTGCCAAACACAACGTATCTGTGCTTGGCACACCGGTTGAGGCGATTCGCAACACGGAAGATCGCCAGCTCTTCGCCGAAAACTTGCAGCAAGCGGGAGCAAAGTATGCGCGAAGCATTGCCGTTTCCAGCCTGAGTGAGGCAGCGGCAGCCGCGAAGGAAATTGGTTTTCCGGTGATGCTACGCGTCGGCTTTGCCCTCGGCGGCCTTGGCTCCAGCGTCTGTTGGGATGAAAATTCGCTCGAGTCGTTGGCGCGCAAAGCGCTGGCTCACAGCCCGCAAGTGCTAATCGAAGAGTATCTGGCCGGATGGAAAGAAGTAGAGTACGAGGTCGTGCGCGACAGCGCTGACAACTGCGTCACCGTCTGTAATATGGAAAATGTGGATCCGATGGGCATCCACACAGGAGAAAGCATTGTCGTCGCACCCAGTCAAACGCTGACCGACCGTGAATATCATCAGCTTCGTGAAGTCTCTATCCGCGTCGTGCGCCATTTCGGCATTGTTGGCGAGTGCAATGTTCAGTTCGCACTCAATCCGAAAACAAGCGACTACCGCATCATTGAAATTAATGCGCGTCTTTCCCGCAGTTCGGCATTAGCTTCTAAAGCAACAGGTTATCCTCTGGCTTATATTGCCGCCAAGCTGGCTTTAGGCTACACCCTGCCCGAACTTGATAATCCGGTGACAAAAGTAACTAAAGCCTGCTTTGAACCAGCTCTCGATTATCTGGTGGTGAAGATCCCGCGTTGGGATTTTGATAAGTTTCAGGGCGTGGAAAAGAAAATCGGCTCCGTAATGAAGTCCGTTGGCGAGATTATGGCCATCGGCCGCAACTTCGAGGAAGCCCTGCAAAAAGGGCTGCGCATGCTGGAGATCGGCGTGTCAGGATTGGTGGGCAACTCGCAATTTAAGTTTGAGGACTTGCCGGCAGAGCTGCGCGATCCCACGCACCGGCGCATCTTCGCTGTGGCTGAGGCAATGCTTCAGGGAATGCCGGTCGAAGAAGCGGCATCTCTGACCAACATCGACAAGTGGTTTTTATATAAGGTGCAGCATATTGCCCAGCTTTTTCATGATACGCAGAATAACCCGCAATCAATCCAGTCCCCGGATTTTCTGCGCCGCTTGAAACGCTATGGCTTTTCTGATGCACAGATTGCTGCTGCCGCCAAAACGACTGAAACCCAAGTCCGCGAGGCGCGTCTTACGCATCGCATCGCACCTTGCGTGAAGCAAATCGACACGCTTGCCGCTGAATATCCCGCCCAGACGAATTATTTGTATCTCAGCTACGACGCAGCTGAAAATGATGTATCGCCAGAGGAACCCGGTCGTTGCGTGATTGTGCTTGGTTCGGGGGCTTACCGCATCGGCAGCTCTGTGGAGTTTGACTGGTGCGGCGTCAATGCCATCCGGACCCTGACGCAGCTTGGCTTTCGCACGATTATGATCAACTGCAATCCGGAGACCGTCAGCACTGATTACAATGAATGCGACAAACTCTATTTTGAAGAACTGACTTTTGAGACGGTGCGCGAGATATACGAACGGGAGCAGCCCCGCGGCATCATCCTGTCGATGGGCGGCCAGATTCCCAACAATCTAGCGCTGCGCTGCGCCGAAGCCGGAATGAAAATTCTTGGTACAGCCGCCGAGGACATCGATCGGGCGGAAGATCGTCACAAATTCTCAAGCATGCTTGAATCTCTCGGAGTGGATCAGCCGGAATGGAAAGAACTGACTTCGCTCGCGGAAGCAAAAGCTTTCGCAGCGTCCGCCGGCTACCCGGTCATCGTGCGTCCGTCTTATGTGCTGAGCGGCGCGGCAATGCGGGTTGCGCTGAACGACAGCGAACTTGAGCAGTTCCTCACTCAGGCGGCGATGGTCAACGAGAACCATACTGTCGTGATCAGCAAGTTTATTGAGAATGCGCGAGAGATCGAAATGGATGCCGTAGCCCATCACGGCCAGATTCTGGTTTCTGCAATTTTTGAGCATGTGGAGAATGTGGGCGTGCATTCAGGAGACGCAACGCTGGTGCTGCCGCCGCAGCGCACGTTCTTGGAGACGATGCGGCGCGTAAGAACAATCGGTGAAGAGGTTGCCCGCGCTCTTTCGATCAATGGTCCGTTCAATGTTCAGTTCATCGCGAAGCACAGCGAAGTAAAGGTTATTGAGTGCAACTTGCGTGCTTCCCGCAGCCTGCCCTTTGTTTCAAAGGTGTTGGACTGCAACTTTGCCGACTTGGCCACGCGCGTGATGCTCGGCCATCCATACAAAGTAAAGGAACGTTCCCCGTTTGACATTGATTATGTCGGCGTCAAAGCACCGCAGTTTTCCTTTACCAGGCTCGCCGGCGCCGACCCGAATCTTGGGGTCGAGATGGCCTCGACGGGGGAAGTTGCCTGTCTGGGCGATGACTTCGAGGAAGCTTTTCTTAAAGCACTGCTCTGCGTCGGCTACCGCCTGCCCATTCGCAGCGTGCTGCTTTCCACGGGAAATCTGGCGCAGAAAGTTCACTTTTTGCCTGCGTGCCAGGCGCTGGAACAGATGGGGATTGAGCTTTACTCTACCGGTGGTACGCGCGACTTCTTGACGCAGAACGGTATTCAGTCCCGGCTGCTCCACTGGCCGCTTGACGAGCGCAGTCCGAACGCCATCGAATACATCCGGGAAAAAAGAATCGATCTCGTAATTAACATCCCGAAGAGTTTCCACCAGCACGAAATCACTAACGGGTACTTGATCCGCCGTGCTGCCGCGGATTACTCGGTCAACCTGATTACCAATTTGCAGTTAGCCGCAAGGCTAATCGAATCTCTCCAGCGCAAGAGCCTGTCCTGCCTGCAAATCAAGAGCTGGAACGAATACCGCAAACGCCTTAATTAATTCGGAAGCAGAAGATTTTTTTGTTTAGTACGCAACAGTACCTGCCCATCCGCGATACTCCTTCAGGTAGGCTGCATTACTAAAGAGCCTGTCGCAAAATGGGCTTCGTGGCCGAAACCTCTCATGCGTACCAGGGGCTGCATTGTGCGACAGGCCCCTAAAGGAGAAAACACCATGCTGGGCAATACAATGATAAAACGTGGAGTAATCCTCAATGTCCCTTTCAGCGAAAAGGATGAAGCAAAGGAGCTTGGCGCAAGATGGGACCCGGATTTACGCAAATGGTTTGTTCCCGCAGGAAAAGACACCCGGCCGTTTTCACGCTGGCTGCCTGAAAAAAAGGAGAATAATTAGCTGATTCGCAGCACCTTGGCGCCCTGAACTTTGCCCCGCGTTGAGCAAAAAGACAATAAGCTGGTTTTTGTGCTAAAGCTCATACTGTTTTACAGCATTAAACCACCAACAGTATATCGCTCATGAAATCACTTACGTCTTTTTTGCCTGCGGTTATGTTGTCAATCGGGATTCTGGTATGCTTCAGCACCGCCGCATCAGCCGAAGGAGATGCGGCTGTCCCGGAAACATCGAGGTTCGGTGCTTTGCTTACTTTGTCCGGCAAGTTTGCGTCAGCCGGCGAAGATTGCCGCCGTGGCATTGAAGCGGGCCTTACCGCAGCGAGAGCCCGGCATCGTCTTCACGCCGTTTATGCTGATTCAAGAAACGACCCGACAGCAGCAATCAGCGAATTTCGCAAATTAATTGAAGCAGACAAAGTGTTAGCGGTCTATACACATCGCAGTTCGATGGGCATGACGCTCAATCCCGTATCGTTCAAAGCCGGAGTTCCCCTTTTAGGCGCAGTGGGCAACAGGGATTTTGCTGGAGGAAATCCGTATGCTGTTCAAGTATGGCCCAAGTCGGACGATGAAGGGCACTTTCTCGCCGCGAAACTAATTGAAAAAGGACTGAAACGTGCCGCTCTTGTTTATACTGAAGACGAGTGGACAACTCCGGTTGCCGCAGCATTCCGCGAGAAATTTCTCCAACTCGGCGGCACGCTTGTTTTTGACCAGGCGGCACTGCCTTCAGAAACGGATTTTCGCACTCAGCTTCTGCAAATCAAAAGCAAGTCGCCGGATGCATTCTATGCCAACATGCTCTTGCCTCAGCTCGCACCGATAGTTAAGCAAGCACGGGAAGTCGCTCTTCATGCCGCTATTTTTTCAAATTTTTATATAGCCAAACAAGAGATTGTCGACGCCTTAGGTCACACGGCCCTAGCGGGCATCAGCTACATAGAACTGGACACGGAACTCCCCGCCTTGAAGGCGCACCTTGGCGAGAACGAAGCATTCAGTCCCCCCGGGCTTACTGTCGCCTCTTATGTAGCAACGCTTCTTCTGGCTCAGGCAGCATCAGACAAGAAGCCGCTGCACACTCCGGCTGACTTGCAGGCAGAGCTTCTGCAGCAGCATGAAGTGAGAACGCCGGATTATGTGTACCCGATCGAAAACCGCTGCGTTAAATTTCCGTTGGTGCTTAAAGTCATCCGCTCTCATACTCGCGGCCTAGAATCCAGTCCGCCGCGGCACTGATGTCCGGAACGACGATCTCGCCTGCTTCCAGCTCGTGCAAGTGTTTTTGACCATGACCAGTGCAAACGTAAACGCCTTTGGCGCCGGCATTTGCTGCAAGTTTAATATCTGAAGGATGGTCACCCACTACATACGATTTGTCGAGCGCCACATGGTAGGTTTTCGCGGCTTGCTCAAGAAAATATGGTCGGGGTTTGCGGCATTTGCAGTTATCTTCTTTGCTATGCGGACAGACATAGACTTCAGCAAAATGGATGTCCTCTCCAGCAAGACGTGATAGCAGACTCTCGTTTACCCGCGCGGCATCACGCGCAGAGATAGCACCTCTCGCGATTCCCGCTTGATTAGTTACAATAAAAAAAACGAAATAAGGCTTAAGCCTAAGCAGAGCACGTACAGCGCCATCAATTAAGACAGCCTCGCCAGGGTCCGCCAGGTATCCCCTGTCTTCGATCAGCGTGCCGTCCCGATCCCAAAATATCGCTCTTGTTTGTTCAGCCATCGCCGCATTTAAGATTATAATAATAGATCTGTCAAAAATGGCAGGTTCGGAATGTTATTATACCCTAACGAGAGCGTCCGCGCAGTTTGTGCTTATTTCTTTTCATTGAATCAGCCATTGCTCTTTGAGCAGTGGAAGCGGAAATGCCCTGCCCGAGCAGCATTTTAAGCAGCTCTTCCGCTGATGCTTTTGGATGAGCGGTCATTATTTCCAGCGCTTTCTTTTCCTCTCTCATCTCCCACTCACCGAGAATATCAGAAAAGATATCTTGTGCGTGGTCGATACACGCTTGAAGTTTGCGCACATTTGCCTGCAGGGCAGTGCGCTCTGCTGCCGAAATTCCGCTCAAAGACTCTGGGCCCCGCAGTTTTCGGCTAGCATCGTTCATTGCTTTACGCGCGATATCCTTTCCTGCACTAAGGTATCTTCGCGCCCGAGCAAAATCATTGAGCTTAATGTAGACACGCGCCACCAAAGTCACCAACTCAACTTGGTCAAGCGGTGTCTCAAGCGAGTAGGTGCTGTCCAGCGCCCTGCCGAGCAAACTTGCAGCGATATGAAGCGCCGTCTCCTCATCCGCCGGAGCTTCGGGCCAATGACTGTGCAGGCGGGCAAAAAAGTCATCAAGTTTGCTTTGTGAAACAACTGCTGTTGAATCTTCGCTCTTTGTTTCGCGAAAGAGCCAGGCAAGACGCAGGTAATAGCGCCCGAGATTCATCATGCTGTGCTCTTTTACCGCTGTATCTATCTCTAAAAAAAGTATCCCAAGCAGCGTCAGTTTGATGGCCAAAAGATAGTCGCGCCGCCGAGCATCCTGCCCCGCAGTGAGCAACTGGATGGCGGGACCGGTCCAGGGCAGTGAATTCCTTGTCTGATTAATCGCTTCACGGATACGCGGAAGCGGAAGCGAACTGTCCGTAAACGGTTCTGCAAACACGGGAGAACCGGCGGCGAAACAGCAGTAGCGGCAGAAAAACATATAATAAAGAGGCGGGTGAATAGGCTCGATCGACTTAACGGCACATATGAACTCCATCGGACGCAAATCAATGTCTCGCTTCCGATCAGCAAAAACTTTCGACTTAATTTTTTGATGGGCGCCGCTGCGCCCGCACAGAGGACATTCGAGGAAAACCTCAAGAAAGGGCGAAATTAAACGCCCAGCCGCAGCTTCCTTACCGCGAGAATGATCGGTCATGTATCTTCGCCCAAGTAGAGGAACTGTTCCTGCGTATCAACTAATAATATCGGAGACCTAATCGTTTTGGTTGATATTCTGGCGTGGGGTCCTTCTCTGCTGCCGTTCTTGTCTCATTTTGCTCTACTTCATGGCCTTAGTTGTGCTCGTTTTCACATCTTTTTGCCGCTTTCTATCGTTTTCCTTTAACAAGAGACTTGGAGCATGGATACCGGCTCGGCGCAGTTCGTTCTTTCTAAGCAACAGTGAGTAGAAGAGACACCATCGCGAGACGTGGGGCACCCCCGATGCCTCGTGATGGGCTTTGTGGTTTTTGGGCTTTGCGCCTGGAGACACCCGTCACGCTTTTCTGTCCGATTTGTTGAGGATGAGGTGATCTCATGGCAGCGAAGAATACGACTGAGAAGAGCAAAGCGAAGGCCGGCCGGCGTCCGAACGAGTGGGTTACGCTGTTCGTTAACGGCGTTCCCCTCGGCGAGGTGGGGGTCTTTCCCAGCAAGCGCAGGCCGACCGTGAAGTACTGGGTCGGCCCAAAAGTGGAAGCGCCGCCGGATGAACCGGACGAAGAAACGCCGGAACCGGTCAAACCCGCGCGCGGCAAGAAGAAGGACGAAGCTACCGCGGCTCCCGTGGCACAGTTCCTCCACGTGAAGGAAGGCAAGAAGGTCCAGACGTTCGCCTTGGATGCCGAGCAGCTCGCCGACTACCAGGCGTTCGCCGCCGCGCTGGGCGAGAACCGGGGAATCTTCATCAATTCCTTTGCACCCGGCAGCGCCGTGGAGCTGTATGCGCATGACAACGTGTTCTGGCTTACGCCGAACGCAGACGTGGCCTACACGCTCTCTGCCTACCGCGTGCTGCAGGAGAACCTCTTCGCGCAGCATCTTGTCGGCTTCGGCACTTACGTCTCGGGCAAGGGCTTCAACTTCGTCGCTCTCGCCGCCGTGGAAGACGGTCTGGTGCTGCTGCAGCTTCCGCTTTGCGGCGAGATGCACACGATCGGTGAAGCAATCGACGGCAAGTGGCGGAGCGCACCGGTGCTGCCGCAGGAGCGTGACGCAATGCGCACCCTTGTGCAGAAACTCGAGCGCAAGCGGGTCACACTGACCGATCTCGACCACCCGCTCGACGTCTACCTGCGCGAAGTGGTTGCCGGCAAACGCATGGACGGCGAAGTGCTGGTCTGCGGTTCCACGGCGGATTATCCGAATCTTGAAGAAGCGCTGGCGGCGGCCGCCAAAGCGCCTCGCCGCCGGAAGACGCGGGGAACGCTTTGATCAGACACGCCACGGCGCGATAGCCAGCACGCAAACAGGCATTTTTGCTTCTTGGCGCTTAGCCAGCGCAGGAACAACTTGCTGGCCGGAATGACACTCGGAGGTTTTGCCTACGGTTGTAAGCCCATCCGAGTGTCCGTTTCCTTCATACGGCACTTTTTTCGCAGTTAATATCTTCGTCCAAACACTGGCTGTATCGTTGATATCCTGGCCGTGATATCTCTAGTCCCGCACAGTGTTTCTTTTCAGCGCGTCTTTTCTGTGTTCTTCTTTAGAGAGGAGAATTTACAGCAAGACATGAGAAGTCCTAGATTTCTGTTAATCATTATTCTGCACCTGCTCGCTGTATTTAGCGGCTGCACAGTCCGGGCAGCCCTCCAAGACCCTGACACATCGTCATTTATCAGCAAACCAGAGCGGCTTGAGAGATCCAGCGATGTCCCCTTCGATCTTTTTTGGTCCGCGCCGGAGATCTCGTCATTGTTGTTTGACACAGTTGTTATTGATCAAGTCAGCATCGACAATATCGACAGCAGTGACTGGTTTTATTCTGCTAGTGCTTTTATCCGCTCTGAAGAGAGCTACATTGAGCGAGTTTTCGATCTCTCAGCCTATCTTGAATCATCGCTGGCGGAGAACTTCAAAAATGAAGGAAAAGCGCAGCAACGGCAGAGTATTCAAGTCAGGAAGCAAGCACCTCAGGTCTATTACAATATGAGCGTCGAGCTTTTTCCCGAAACCCCGAGTCCGCTTCCACTGTTTGATCCTATTGAAGAAGGCGGACGGACACTGCTGGTTAAGGTGTCGTTGTCGGAAGTGATTTTTGGCGATCCGCTTCTTTACGCCGGTTTGTTTGCCGTACCGGTACCGGGAATAGCCAACATTTCGACCGGTTTTCGTGCATCCTCGCTTGTCTTCAAGGCGAAGTTTATCGACCAGGAAAGCGGAACCGTTATCGCGGAGCTGGTTGACCGGCGCTTCCCGCAGCTTAAACTGGTGGACTTGAATCGCTTGTTCGTCGGTTTCGACTTAAAAGAACTCGCCGATTCTTTTGCCGAAGATTTGGCGGCTTTGTTCTTCCGTTCAAGGGGGGAAGCCATACGCCGACGCTCGCCAGTTTCCCTTCTCCCGTGGTAATTCTTAAAATCAAGCGCGAAAATCTCCGTGAGCTTTTTTTTACCCTGATTCTCCTTTTTGTCCCGCAATACTTTTCGGAAAAAACCAAAGAAGTTTCACGCACCGTGCACGTAAACATCTACGAAAACGAATACGTTCACGCAAACGAGCACGGCTCTCACCTATCATTACTCCATCAGGGTGCTGAAGGCGTGATCTTCTTTACCCGGCACAATCCTTTACCTCCCTTCGCTGTCGCCCGCCTAATGGTCCAGACCAATGGCGACGAATCAATGCGGGCGACGCGCTGCGGTTGGCAAAGGGTTGTGCCGGGTTTTTGATCTGTTCTGAAAGACGTGCTGCGGCGAAAGGGCGTCTTGGACGCGTTTGCACTTTCTCCCGCTCTTGAAGCAGCGCAGAAAATCCAGGTATTCATACATAAAAAAAAGCAACCAAGAGAGGCAGCAGCGTGCCTGCTCCGGTTAGACGCCGGTGGAGAGTTTGACGCTGCCGGGCGCTGAAGGCTTAACCTAATGCACCGGGGCGGGGCTTGGAGCGGGAATCGGATTGCCGTGCTGCCTTGTGCAGTGAAGCATCTCCGGTTCCTGCAAGCCGAGTTCTGCAGGCGGGCGGCGGCGCGCCTACAGCGCACGGCAGCGTCAAACTCTCCACCGCCCATGCGCGACTTCAGCTTTCACCCGCGTGATGCCACAAATCTGCGCGATTCAACGATTTTCTAGGTGAATTCCGCCTGCGGCAGTGGGATATTGCGGCTCAGCGCGCCGTTCTCACCAGCAGCCGGTTGAACATTTTTTTCACTTCAACGCTCAGTTTTCGTACCGCCTCTATCTCGACATCTCCCGCCATCTCTTTACGCGCATCATCAACCGCTACCGCAGGCGACACCCGACGCTTTTCCTTTGACTGAGCCTGTGCGCTTCCATAATGATAACCTTGCATCACATCAAGGAGAATCGCGTTTGCCGAGCTGCGGCTGGCGATACTGCGTGAAGGCAGGATGGCAAGCGTGACGAGTGCAGCATCAAGCACCGACAGCCAATTTCTCGAGCTTTCAAAAGAATCAACTGCTTCATAAATCAAAACGGCATCCAGATGCTGTCTTGCCGCGGCAAGCCGGATTTGATTGATCGCACCGTTCGCGTAATAAGTCTTTTCAACATCCGCGCTGACAGCCTCGCTCGCCAACTGCATCCCCAGAGGAGAAAGCAGCACAAAGTCACCGACATCATCGTCTAAACCAGCTCGCGCATCCTCCCAGTAACCGGCTTCCTTCTCAGGTATTGAGACCAAGCTGCCCTGCACGAGCTTCGCTAGCCCAATCCGCGCCGGAAACTTAAGCACTGGTTCGACACGGGCAGCCAGCTTGAGTTGTTCAGAAAATGAACCTGGTTTTGCCGGCAGCGCCGCCGCGTTTTTCGGCAAATCTGCATATTTCTCCAGATAAGCAACTCCCGAAGTCGTTTGCACACCGTAAGTGCAGCCTTGCGCTGCGCCGAGCAGAAGAATCAAACCGATCCCGAATAATCTTGCTTTCATTGCATATCCTCCACGACAAAAACGTGAACCGTAATCTGCTGCATGCCGCTGCCGGTGAGTAATTACGGCTAATAGATAGAACCGGACAGCCCATGATTAGTTAAGCAGATTTGCGCAGAAGTGCGCGTGAAGAGAAAATTCAGCAAAAATTCATCGTCCAAGCGGCAGCCGGATCGTTACCTTCAGCCCGGATAAACTTGACATCCCAAGTTCAATACTGCCTGAATAAAGTGCGGCAATATCTCCGGAAACAGCGAGTCCGATACCGTTTCCAGAAACCGCGCTGTCCAGACGCACTCCCCGTTCGAGCACTAAGTTGAACTTTCCCGGCGGCACTCCCGGACCATCATCTTCGACAATTATCGCTGATTCATCGGCGAAAACACGAACAGAAGAAGAAGCAAACTTGCAGGCGTTTTCAGTGATATTTCCAAGCAGCTCAAAGAGATCAGCTTCATCGCCGTAAAAACAAACATCGCCATCGATGATCAGCTCCGTCTCGACGGGATAGATTTTGGAAAATCCTTTTAGAATCCGCTCGGCCACCGGCTTTACCGCCGTTCGCACGCCAATGACCCGGCCTGCTCCAGCAGCACTGGCCCTCGCCAGGTTCCGTTCAATGAGCTGCTCCATAATCTCCGCCTTTTCTCTAATCAATGCATTCGATGCTTCGTTTTTTATTACCGTCAGCGGCGTGCGCAGCGCATGCGACAAGTCAGCAGCAAAAGTGCGCAAGCGGTTTAGTGCATGAGAGAGCGCCTCAAGCACGCGATTGATTTCCTCTGCGACCACACCAAGCTCCTCCGGAAAAACTCCTTCTATTCGCGAAGCCTTCCCGGTCCGCACTGCACAAATCGCCGCCTGCAGTTTCAACAAAGGACGCACAGCTAAGAATGACGCCAGCAGTGCAGAGCCACAGAAGAGCAGAAAAACCAACGCCAGAAGTTCGAAGAGCGGCCTGCGCAGCGCCCGTTTCTCCTGTTCCACGTAGCGGTTGGCGATCTCTTCTTCCAGACCGAAAGTAATCGCCGCGGTAAGCCCTTGAGCAAAGACAAAACTGTTTTGCACACCGAGCAGCTTCGTTCCATCAGACACCCGGCAGTTCACGCGGTGTATTTCTCCGGGAACCTCGGGCATAAGCGGGAACTCGCCATCGAATCCGGCGGATTTGAATAGCACATGGCCACGGCTTGCCACCTGCCAATGACGCGGAATATTGCTTAATAAATTGCTGGTTTGCTTCCATTTCAGCTCGCCGTTCTCCATGGCGAGTTCATTAACAAGAATGTCTGTATAAGCGGCAAGATGTGCATCGAGGCTTCGTTTCACCGAACGTTCGAATATCCAAAGAATTGACATAGCAAGAACGACGAGAACAAAGAGACTACTTGCGGATAGAAGCAAAAGAATACGCAGCTTAAGACTTATCGTTGTCATATGGAATCAAATAGCCCCGGTTTCCTTCGGTGCAGATGATATGTGTGCCGATTTTCTTGCGAATGTTCGCGATATGACGGGCGATGATGCCTGAGTCGCGATCAAAATCACGATACACGTGCTCGGACAGTTCTGTGACGCTGACCACTTTTCCTTGGTTATGGAACAGGTACTGCACGATTAGAAATTCGATGCGGGTGAGTTTAATGTAATGGCCGGCGGCAAACACCTTGCCGCTGCCGCTGTCGAGCACAACATCTTGATACGACAACTCCCGCTTAAGCTGCTGCTTGCCCCGGCGAATAACTGAACGCAGACGCGCCAAAACCTCACCCAAGTCAAAAGGCTTATGTATGTAATCATCAGCACCGGCTTCCAACCCGCGAATAGTTTCCAGTTTGCTTGTGCGGGCAGTGATCACAATTACCGGCACGGCAACTCCTTTTGCCCGCCATGTTTCCAAAACAGAGATTCCATTCAACTCCGGAAGGCCGAGGTCCAGCAGCACGGCATCATATTCTTCCTCAAGCCCCAGGTAGCGCCCATCCTCCCCGTCTCTGCTGACAACTGCCACAAAGCCGTGTTCTTCCAGATAGCCCGAAAGCTGGCGGGCTATCGTTTCATCATCTTCTATGATAAGAATTCTCATCGCTGCCAGTAATACATCAACACCAATGAACTTCCGATGAAGAAGTTGATTTTTATTCTGCCGTTCGTTCTGTGCCTATCTTGCGCACGCATGGCCAGTTCAAACAAGGCTGATTATATTAATGCCCGGAGAATCGAGCTTTCCCCCGCAGCGCTCAAAGGCGATGCCCAAGCCCAATACGAGCTGGGGAATTCGTATTGCTGCGGCAACGGAGGATTCTTCAACACAGAAGAGGCGGTAAAGTGGTGGTGCAAAGCAGCCCGGCAGGGTCATCGTAAAGCAAAAAGAAAGCTGGAGAGACATGACCGGGGCTGCGCAGCTTCTGTCCCGCTGGATGCGGATTGATTCTTCAGTGCTTTACATTGAGCACTTCGAACAGAGTCGTGAACCATTGCGATTTTTCTGTGTAAGGAGTAGTTTTGACTACGCCTTTGCTTTTTGCGCCCCCCGTTCATTGACTTATCCCCCTGAATAGATGAGCAGCACCCCCGTACCGCTGAGCGTTTGGATAAGGCGTTCATCCGGTGCGGACATCATGTAATTGGTTTGTTCAGACAGCAGACATGCGAGAGACACCTTTCGCGTGTCTGCTGTCCGCTCGGCTTTGCCGAGCATGTTTTACCCAGAGGAGGTGTGTCATGCCGTACGGAAGACCGGACATCAATGGACCTGCGGGGTCGATTCCGCCGAATGCGGAATGCCGTTTGGACCTCGAAACGCTGGAGCACGGCGGCAATCCGTGGCCGCACAAGCCTGTCCGCCGCTGGACGCGGTTGCTGCGCTCGGTAATGCTGTTCGTCCGAAGGCTCCGCCGGCGCACCCGGCCCACGCCCTACCAAGGGTACGCTGCGGGGCTCACGCCAGCCGAGCAGAGACTCTACCCTCTCGGCTCCCGGCCCGGAATCGACTCGCGTCTTGCTGCACATGATGGGACTTCCCTGAGTT
>JAKPSH010000184.1 GCA_029555385.1 Pseudomonadota bacterium | reverse complement strand
GATCGACAGGAGGTTTGCCGCAACCAGTTGATCGCGATTTCGCTATAGAAGAATTCCGCGCGAAAGAGGCGGACTATTCTGGTCTGATTGTTCCGTGAAAATCTTTTTTGCAGATTGTTTCCCTCGACTCCAGTCTGGGGTGAGATCGTTCAACGACGGGCGAATTTAGAGGCGGGAATTTGCAAAGGAGCACTGTCGATTAAAATCAGTGATCCAAAAATAAAGGCCCCTAAAAAGGGGCCTTTTGACCTTCTCTGATGCTGCTTGACGCATCAGCCGACTATTTTGCTCCGATCGGTGGCTAGACTCTTTGGCTTTTTCATTCAAGCACGGCGCTTCGAGGTCATGGGTAACTTTGCTGATTATTACAGCAGCCTAGCAACGGACATGATCAAAATTGCTTTCAATTCGCATCATCTCCTTTGTTAATCGGTAATCTTAGCACAGCCTCTACACAGTGGGAAGCAAACAGCCGATTTCAGCTGTCCTACAAGTAAGCTTATTTCATTTCTGAACTTGACTGCTCGTGTTTTGCGTTAGCGCTTCACCTGCCGAGCTGCCGTCTCCTCTTCCTGCTCCTGGGTGATGTGATGCCAAAGGCTGTGGCGGACAAGGCCGACAAAAAGTATCAGCACCTAATCAATGATAACCGAATAGCCCATTACACTATTCCAGCTGCTTCAACCGCGGAGGAGGCAACGCTCCCGCAGAGTCGAATGCGTGCGATCGATCGAGGACTACACCAGCACGATCTGCCCGTAGTCTACAATACCCCCGAACGACTGGTTCCCGAAACCGATACCATCCTGTTCTGCTTCCCGTCAGGATTTCCCCATGAGCCTTCCGCTTCAGCATATTCATTCTGTTATTAAATTTCCCGCGATCCAGCTGTGGCAACCCTAACTGTTCCATAATCTCACCCAAGGATTCGTAAACCTCTGTCGATCGTCGCTCGGGATCGGAATGATATGCCAAAGCCCATAGTACATATTCATAATCGTCGTTGTACTTTTGAGTTGCCTGTTCGTAAATCTTCTTGAGGTGCGGCTCGACGTTATTAACCGCCTCGTTTATCGCCTTCCCGAAATGTTTTCCCGCAACCTTAGTAGGAACATCTTCGTCATTAAACAGACTCCAGAATAACTCGATCCCGATTAAATGTATGTAGTGCGGAAATCCGTCGCTAATCATCGCCATGCGTCGTAAGAAGTAATCGTCGATCTCGACCCCAAGAGCAACAGCAGCAGCCTCAACAATCTCCATTAATGGAGTAATCCCAAGTCTCGGCAAAAAGATGCTCGCCAAATAGCGAAAACAGGACTCATGCTCGCCAAGTAAGTCGGTCAAAGACTCTCCGACACCACACAATATCAACTTGATCGGAACTGATTGATCACTAATCTGTTTCACAAAATCGCCAAATAACGCTTTGTCTTCTAGACTCGTCATCCGTTCAAATTCATCAACGACAACAACGGGACTACGTGAATGAGCGGATGCGGCGAATCGAATCAACGCCACTGCCGCATCCACAGATGTGGGCGTAGGAACTTCACCCTTTTCAAGAGACGTGGCCATTTCAACAGACAAATACTTACCACCCGCTTTTGCTCCATAGGACGACACTCGTTTCTTCAACGTGGGGTCACTCTTAACAAGATTATCCGCGATACTTTTTGCCAGCGTGTAAAAACTCATTCCCGCATCACACCCAACCAACACAGGGTCACCGTCGGTTGACTGGTACAAGTAAGCCGCTGTCTGAGCAACTGACGTTTTACCAACACCTCTATCTCCATGAACGAACACATGCCGCCCGGAACAAGCAAGGGCCTTTTTAATATCGTCTAACTGCGTACCTCGTCCACGCAGCAGTTCTTCACGACGTATCGGACTAGATGGCAACAAGAACCTATTCAACGTGCTGATAAACTCGTCTTCGTTTACCTGTGCGATTGAACACGTATTCACCATTTCCATCGCTAGAGATCTCCTTTCTGGAACTCACTTACGCATAGCACAAAAGGTAATTCAGTTCACCCATCCAGTCAGGATTAGTCGAAACTCACGGGGAGCTTAGAGTGGTATTTACCTGCTTATCCAATATTTCTACGCATAGACACGACACTGTTAATGAACTCGAATTCCACCCCTCTATCCTTCTTGCTCTCAACCGTTTCAGGGCCTGGACCGCGTGGTCTTCCTGCTCCTGGGTGATGTGATGCCAAGCAAGAAGGCGTTTGACGCCGGGGAAATGTGAATATCGATCTGTCGACTCCACCCCAAAAAACCCGGTGACGATACCGCTGACCACCGGGCTACGGTTCATCTCTACTGATACGCCACTACAGCGCAGAAGTTCCCGGAGACGCTGTCCGCTTTCTTCCGGTTATTCTGCCAATGCAATGGTTGGAGGTTTGACAGGCCGTCAGTCCCGCCAAGGGTTGCGGGCCAAACATGATCAACCTCCCAACCAAAATCGCTGTCGGTATTACCGTAATGACTTCGCTTGATCCATGCACCGCAAAGATCTTTACGAATATCTCGCGGATTATGGCCCGGTACCGCTAGCGCCTTTCTCCACACCGCTTCTATTGTGGCGTAGCTGAAGCTACACCCATTTCTATCTTTATTCGCCATCGAATAATTCCTTATCAATAGGCGTTATTAACTACACAGGTCCCCACTCCCCCTTGCCGGGGGACAAAATAAGCGACCAGTGCGCTATGTGCGCCAGCTAACGCAAATGACCGGAGGAAAGATTACGAACAAAAAGGACTGCCAATCGAAAACCCTTGATTCAAATCCAGTTACGGCATAACCTTTAACTTCTGGAAAAAACTGTTGCGGCCGTCCAGGTCGCAACTTTCGGCCCCTCAAGTTCGCAGCTTTAGGGGCCATCTTTTTACGTGCGCTTGAGCACTCACCGTTATTATAACACTTTTTGTTTTTTACCTGAGAGTACTTTTTTCGTTTTCTGGAGTATCTGCGGAAAAATTTTCAGCCTCCAACTACCCTACACTTAGTACCGCCACAACTGCCTCCATCGCGCGGTTCATGCTCTCAAGTTCCCCTGCGGTCCTTTTTGATAAACGGTAGATGCGCTTTTCTCTGAACCGTTTCAAGGCTTGAACGGCCCGATCCTCTTGCTCCTGGGTGATGTGATGCCAAAGGCCGCGGCGGACAATGTCAACGAAGATCCGGACCGGGAATCTTTCCGGTGGAACGATGAGCTGGCGCTGGGTATAGTGCATTACGTTGATCTAACTGTTTGTGCAGGAAAGAGAATCGTCATGAGAATCTCGCTGATACTCGTCTGTATTGCCGTATGCTTCCCCGTCATAGGTCCGGGGAAGGTGATCGCTGAAACAAAAGGATGGTCGGGGTCCGATTCTACACTGGATACCTTAGCTCCCTTTACCACGGCCGTTATTGCATGCGTAAGCAAGGGGAGTGCCAAGATTATCAAACGGCATTCTTCGGACATAAGCACGTCAATGGACATGGGCGACGGCGGAGTCATCAGGGGCGGCGGAACCGTTACCTATGCTTACTGCCGTCAGACATTCGCCAACATGGAACTCCTACACGGCGATGCAAAGGTCGAGGAACGTGTCTTGGAATATGGATATGTGGAGAAGAGCGATGCCTTCCCGGGGCCTCGGGGTGAGAATGTCATTCCGTCTGATACAAAAGTGATTCTCTTGCTCGGGAAGGATGGCAAGATCATGAAAGCGTTGCCTGACACCAAGGACAATCGCGAATCGGTCCAACTGGCTGTATCTCGACATCACGAGAAACAAAAAACAAAAGACATTGCACAGCCAATTGCTCCACCTGCCCGTTCACAGCCGACCGCTCCGCGTCTGTCTGTGCCCAATAGGTGAGCTTCACGTTACCCTACGCTCACCCCACAGCTCGCACTATCGACAAGGCAATCTCCCCCGCCCTGCAAAAACTGTCTTCTGTTCCTAAACACCTCTCCGGGGCGGCTTTGAGTTTCGCATGCAGACGCAGCGGTCAGGAATTTTTGCTAACCTTCCGGGCGGCTTTCGAGATTGCCACAGGAACTAGGCATCGGGAATCGCAAGGACCGGAGTTTGCTACCTGCAAATGAGGACCGCAGCAATGTCCCGTAACAAAGTTAATGGGGTAAGATCGAAAGCCGCCCCAAATGACAATCTGTTTGGTAAATGCTCCAAGCACAAGAAGTACTTCGGACAAGACATTATCGAGGGTTTTTTCGTCCACGATTATCCTTCTTCATTGCCGCAGCCAAAATACGAAGTGCCGGGTGCTTTCCAAGAAGATATTCCGCCTGCTCCTGACCTCTGAGCGGAAAGTGATAAAGGTCAAGAAAGCTCAGAAACGGCGGACTAACCAAAAGGTTCTTTGAGCGGCTCATTCGCCGTTCGATAATCTCCGAGTAGTACGGCTCAATAAGCAGTACCTGATATCCACGCTCTTGTGGCTCCAGATAGAGCAGCCGTTCAAATTCTTCCCGCTTATCCTTATCCCGCAGGTAAAGCTCCGTTGTTTCGAGATTAGTATAAGAATACCCAAACTGCCGGCATGACGAATGAAGCGCGAGCACAGCCGATTCTGCCAGCGGTGAACTCGTGAGTGCTTTGAGAATCTCTTTTTCCGAATAGGCCGTGTTGTAAGTGTGCAACCGGCATCTGTCTGCAATCCTATATGAGCTGAGCCAAAGTTCCATCAGCTCCGCACGCCTTTCAACGCGGTAATCCTTCGCCGTTCGTATCCCCTCAACTCGAACAAAGCCATCATGCGCAAGTTCACTAAGAACCCGGTGGACAAGGCCTACACTAAGCCCTGTTTTTTCGGAAAGGCCTCTGATGCGAAACGGTTCTTCTTGCTCAACAAGCAAGTCATGGAGAATCAGCGAAGAGCGTTTTGCAAAAATATTTGCCTTTGGTCTCTTTGCGGCAGAATGTCCTAATAGATACGAGCCCTTCATTGCGATTCCTCTGTTCGCTATTATATACTGTTCATTATATATTGAACAGTCTTTATTGGTGAACAGCTTTTGTTATTCTTAATGCGGCCTGGCAAAATGCCGCGCTAACCCAATTTCCTGCGTAAGATATGGATACGTATGGATATTGTTATAAAAGACCAAGATACCCCTCTGTCCTTTATATATAGGCGCATTTTCCGAAGTCATACTCGGTAATTCTGGCGCCTGAATCGGCTTGTCCTCATCCCGGGCCTGAGCCGCTTAACTGGCTCTTGCGAAGTTTTGCCCTGCCATCCTCCATCACTCTGCATCTCCCGTTACAACGTTCTAATGTTCTACCGTTACAACGGTGTACCGGCACACGTGCATCGGCAGCGTCACTCTCCCCGGTCTACCCTTCCAACGTTCTACCGGTAGAAGCTGTTCTTATTTTTCTTACTTAAAGGGCTGTCTTTTAGACTTTGAGAATCTGCCGTTAGAACGGTAGATGCGTCTATATATCTTTAGACGCTTAGTTTTCCCCTGCCCTGTTCTTCTCTTCTCCTGGCTTGTCCGGCCGGCTGCGGAGCGGCGGTTCTGCCGTTTTAATGTTCTACCGTTAGAACCTTGTATCAGCACAACATTAGACCGTTCTACCGTTTTACCAATAGACCGGGAGAAGCTCCGGGCTCAGGCAAATGTAGCGCTTCTCACGTTTCACCATTTCAACATTAAACCGTTCTACCGTTCTAACGTGAAAACCCGGCCCGGAACTAGGCTTGGACCGTGGCATGCATTCTTCATTTACTAATCGGCGGTTTTTGAGTCTTGAGAAGAGACGAGGCGCCGGAAATACCGCCAATACCGGAGTTTGCTACCTGCAAATGAGGATTGGCGGCATCTTCCGCAACGAAGTATCTCCCAAGAACCAAAAACCGCCGCTTTAAGTTACATAAACCGTTGCGGGATATTGCAACTGCTTCTACCGTAGAGATGTTCTAACGGTGGAAGGTTCTAACGGTAAAACGGGAGAACAAAAACGCAGACGGTGTGTTTCTATGGGAAAAGCGATTCAAACAACTCTGGGCATCACAATCGGCCTGGGAAATCACAAAGGCGGGGTAGGGAAAAGCACAAATGCGGTGCATTTGGCTGCTGCGCTTGGTGAGATGGGCTTTAAGTGTCTGCTGATAGACCTTGACCCGACGGCAGGGACAACGCGGCTTCTGGGCCTCGACCAAGCCTCATATCAAGGCACGCTTGAGCTGCTCACGCAAAATTACGATGCGCCGCTTGAACTTGTCGTTGATGCGCTTGAAGAAGAGGGGAGGGAACTTCCGGAAGGCGTGCACATTATTCCCGCAAGAACTGAGCTTGCGGAGATCGATGAACTTCTTAGAAAGCAGAAATACGTTGACCGCTTTGACCTGCTGGAGCAGCCGCTAAAAATTCTTCGCAAACATTACGACTTCATTCTAGTCGATACACCTCCGCAGCCGGGCTCCACGCTTCTTGGCGCCGCATACGCTGCACTTGAATGGTTTCTCCTTTCGGTCCACGCAGAGCCCCTTGCGCTTGGCGGACTGATGGAGACTCTCAAAGATGTCGCTGACGTGCGAAAGCGTCTCAATCGTGACCTGGAAGTGCTGGGGGTTATCATCGGGCGGGTTAAAAGAAACAGCCAGTACTGGAAAGAAATCGTCTCTTTCATTGATGACACGCTTCCCGGCCGTGGGTTTGACGCGCAAATCTCAGATACCGTGCAGCTCCAGCGCCTTTCCGAATTTGGCCTTACGCTTTTTCAAGACAAGCGGCTTAAGAAAAGCAAAGTCGCAGAAGAATATCGCGCTATCGCTGAGCAGGTAGAAAAGCGAGTGCTTGCGCGCGATAAATTTTTAAAGAAGACCTTTGTGCAGCAGCGCCGCGCTGCCGTAAACCAGTAAGAGGTGAGTTATGGCAAAAGTTCTACAAAAGTCAGCACAAAAAAGCTCGATGTCCAGGTTTTTAGACCGGGATGCAGTAACAGGTGCGCTGGGGCAGCTTGCAGAGGAGTTGCCGCCGCCGCGGCCTGCCGCGCCCGAGCCTGCGCCAGCTCAGCCTGCACTTCGCGTGCTCGAGCGACCTGCCGTAGAGATAAAAGAAACGCCGCCCGTACGTGCAAAGAAGCCTGCCCCCGTGCAGACACTTATCCGGGGCGGTGAGCTTTATTTGACTCCGCGCTCGGCGCAGATTCTTAATGAGCTTGTGAGCACATTTAAAGAGCACACAAACCGCGCCGTTGCGCCAACGCACATGCTCCGCGGGCTTCTTCTTGCAATCCAATCTCATCTGCCGGAAGTGCGAAAAGAAATCGCGGCGCTGGGCCCGCTAAAGCGCCCAGCTAACGAATCTCAGTTTGCACTGGATAGAGAAGAGTTTGAAAAGAAACTCGGCGAGGCGATTATACGGGGGGTGAAATAGGGGAGGGGGTAAGTGTCCGTACAGAGCACAATAGAACTTTTTAAGTCCACCAAAGGGCTCCCGGACGATTGTATCAAGGACAGGGTTTCGCGCGCCGTGTACAATGCTAGCTACTGGATTGTATTCTCAACGGTACTTCTTTTCGTATTTGCCTTCTTACGACTATCGGATGATGCCAAACTGGGTCTCTTGGGAATAGCGTTACTTGGTCGACGTTATGCGCGCGACTTAGACGAATTCCACGAATACCTCCTTCGCATGAGTGAAGGGAAACAAGAGCTATTGCTTGGGCAAGCCGTACTCTTGAAACCTCAGCAGTTTCCAAGCTGGATGCGATACTTTTTTCCAGCGGCGCTTATTTTGTTTCTTTTTATGCAGGCATAGTGTTTGATCGGGAAGAGTTTGAGCGCAAACTCGGTGAGGTGATACTGCGCGGAGTGCAGTAGGGAAGGGGAGCAGGGGAGACAACAAGAACGCGGAGATGGAACCAATACAATCAGAACGAAGGCGATTCCTATCCTGGCAAATATATCGCGGCGTGCGCTTCGCTCTCGTTCTTTTTTTGGCGATCTTCTTCGGAATGGCCTTGCTAATCGGCCTTATGGAGAAGCTTGGCGAACAGCGCTGCCCGGTGGAACCACTGGACTCGTGTAAGACCGATGTTGACTGCGCTGCCGAACCTGATCTTCGGCCTTCCGTAACTTCGTGTGATGGAGACACTTGTGCCTCGGTGCCCCCATGCAGTGTGTTCAATAAACAAGCGAAGCAATGTCTCTTCCCACCCGATAAACCCCGCATCTGTCGTGCGCCAGCAGCAATACGGTGCATCAAGAATAGATGTAAGGGAGCATAGTGGGCGGCTCTTGAGTTTCGAGGGGAGATGCCCCGCCGGTCCGCCCTCCTGCTTTCCTTCGTGTTCTTCGCGGCTTCCTGTGCTATTGTTCCTTACGGCGCCGCGCCCGGGAAGCGAAGCGGGAAGAGGTTGAGCACAATTCCGAGGATGGCAGAAATCAAATGATGATCTATTCCAAACCGTTGTCTGTTGCACTTTTTGTCCTTCTCTTTGCTGCTCCTGCGTTTGCTTGTGTAAGTGAGGGCTACATAAAGACCGATACCTGCCAGATTCAATTTGAAAGAGAGCAAAACCTCACCAATCTTCTTTTTGAGAACCAGGCCAAATGCGGGCTCACAGACAAGGAAATTACTTGGCTGATAACGAACATTAATATTTACAGCAAAGTAACGAAAGAAACCAATGAGCAGTACGAAGCGAGGCGTTCAGCGATAGAGGCTCAGAAAATTAAGAAGACACCAGAGAATAAAACCGAGTGGGATATAATTGATAAGAAAAACGATTGCGGTGCAACAGGGTTAGCGCGCAAAGAACAATTCACTTTCGAATATAGCGAAACCTGCTTTTGGGATGATGAACGCAAAAAGTGTGCTTGTGCGGAGTGCTGATGTTGAATGAATCTTTCTGAAGCAAAATCACGCTCGAGATTAAATCTTCTTGCCTGGATCATCTTCGCCTTAGGTGTAGCCGCTTTTGTTTTCGCCGGGTTGCAGTTGCCGCGAATTATTCAGGGCGGATCTTGTTGGGGAGCCAGGCTTACGGAATCCATTACCTGAAGTAGTTACGATTTGATCTGACACTTTCCTGCTTGTCTGAGGAAAGTGTCAGATCAAATCGTAACTACTTCACTTTAATAGCTGCAGCTTGTTTCTCAAGCTCCTTTGCTTCTTTTTCCCGGCCTGTTTTTCTATACAACAACGCCAGGTTGTTCAAGCTAGCAGCCACCTTAGGGTGGTATGGGCCAAGCCCTTTCTCCTGAATCGCAAGTGCACGTTTGTAAAGCGGCTCAGCCATAACATGCTGGCCTGTCTGTTCATACATCCACGCCAGGTTCATCAAGTTCACAGCCACCTCATAATGGTCTGGGCCGAACGCTTTCTCGCTAATAGTAATCGCACGCTTGTACAGCGGCTCAGCCTGGGCATACTCTCCTTGCTCGCTATACACCCGCGCCAGGTTCTTCAAGTTCGCAGCCACCTCAGGATGGTCTGGGCCAAGATCTCTCTCCCGAATTGCAAGTGCACGCTTATATAATGGCTCAGCCTGTGCATACTTGTCCTGGTTTGTATAAAGTTCCGCAAGGTCATCAAGGTCCATTACCTCGGAGGGGTGGTATGGGCCAAGCCCTTTCTCCTGAATTGCAAGCACACGCTTGTACAGCGGCTCAGCCACCGCGTACTGGCCTATTTGTTTATAGAGGTGCGCCAGGTTGCTCAAATTCACAGCCACCTCAGGATGGTCTGGGCCAAGAGTTTTCTCCTGAATTGCAAGCGCGCGCTTATACAGCGGTTCAGCCATCGCAGCCCGGACTGTTATTATATACAGCTCCGCCAGCTTGTACAGGCCCCTTACCTCGGATGGGTGATCCGGGCCGAACGCTTTCTCGCTGATTCTAATAGCACGCTTGTACAGCGGCTCAGCCTGTGCATACTCTCCTTGGTTTGTATAAACTTCCGCAAGGTCATAGAGGCCACGTACCTCGGAGGGGTGGTATGGGCCAAGCGCTTTCTCCTGAATTGCGAGCGCGCGCTTATACAGCGGTTCAGCCACTGCATATTGGCCTTGGGTGTCGTACATCCGCGCCAGGTTGCGCAAGATCACAGCCACCTCATAATGGTCTGGGCCAAGAGCTTTTTCGTTAATTGCAAGTGCTCGCCTACACAACGGCTCGGCCTGGGCATAGTCCAGCTCGATCGCATAAAGTCCTCCAAGATTGTTGAGGATTGTAGCTACGGTGGGGTGGTCCGGCCCGAGGGCTTTCTGCTCAATTGCCAACGCACGCTCGTAAAGCGCCTTAGCCTGGGCCCACTCGCCATGGTCCCTATAAAGTCCCGCAAGGTTATCAAGGTCCCTTGCCACGGAGTGGTGCTCACGACCAAGGGCCTTCTCGTCAATCGCAAGCGCGCGTTTGTACAGCGGCTCCGCCTGCGTATACTGGCCTTGAGCGCTGTACAACAACGCTAAATTGTTCAAACTCGTACCCACCTCAGGATCATCCGGGCCGAAGGCTTTCTCCTGAATTGCAAGTACACGCTTGTAGAGCGGCTCCGCCATAGCATACTGACCTGTTTCTTTATACAGCGACGCCAGGCTATTCAGATTCCTAACCACCTTATGGTGGTATGGGCCAAGCGCTTTTTCATTAATCGCAAGCGCACGTTTGTACAGCGGCTCCGCCTCGGTATACTCGCCTTTGGCGTCGTACAGCGACGCCAGGTTGTTCAGACTCGTAGCCACGGAGGGGTGATCCGCGCCTACTACCTGCTCGGCAACCTGGAGCGCTTTTTCCGCTACCACGACCGCACGGTCATATTGCCCTTGTTTATTGAGCGCTACGACTTCATCATTTAGCGTCTCCCATTCGATACCTTGCGCATAGGCGGGAACATCTGCCCACCATGCGATTAATAGCAATAGTAGCACCGCTATTAGCTGCTTCATGTGGTCCTCTTATCGCTCAAGTTATTTTAACTCACCCTATCTTCCCTTGCTTAACTCATTACAGAATATTGGAATCGTGCGCCAGGCTGCCTGGGCATTCCGCGGCGGGCTGCGCTGCCGGGGCAGGGGATGGCTTGATACTTGAATTGTAGCTTAGAGAATCAGCGCCTTCACGACGGTTGGTTGAAGACGCCGTAACTTATTGTCCGGGCTGATTCTTCCCTTCGCTCAGTTCCGAACCGTTTCCCGTAAGCTTCTTTTATTGCTGCTAATATTGACGAAACCGCGGGTGGGAGTAGTGTTACCGGGTGCAGCTTCAGCTCGTTTTCAGTTTCTCATGCAGGTTCGTAGTGGTGCCTAAGCGCCGTCCTTGACGGGCTCCGGTAACAGACGCAGCCAATGTTTTATTGGAAGTAAGATTCTTACCATGGAGATCTACAGATGCGTTCGAGATTCTGCATCCGTTTGTTTACCGCAATCACTGTCCTCATTTCTGGCATATTCGATCCCCTTCCTGCATTACCCAACGACTTCGAGGTAATTGACATTGGCCGTCTTGGTGGAGACTCAAACGGTGATTATGCAACCAGCATCAATAACAATTCGCAAGTTGTTGGTCGATCAATCTTTACTGATAACAGTACTCACGCCTTTATTTGGAAGTCCGATACAGGCCTCATTGATTTGGGGACTCTTAATGACAATTACCAAGGCAGTCATGCTCAGTCGATTAACGAACAGGGACAAATTGCTGGCTCATTGATACAAAGTCCCATACTGCAGGCATTTCTTTACAACCCTAGTTCAGGAATACAAGAGATCGCTCCGTCCGGCGCATACTACAGCACAGCTGAAGCAATCAACGATAGCGGCGTAGTAGCGGGATCTTTTTCTCTATTTAGTTACGCTCCGCCACACGCGGCAATCTATTCGACAGATCAAGGTTGGATAGATATCAGTAATTGGCCAGCGACCCAACCAAGCACGGCGACAGGCATAAATGCGTCTAATGTGGTCTGTGGGTATTCTCTCGAAGGGCCATTTATATTCTTCCCGGAAAGTAATAGTCCTGTTTCCTTTAGCAGCTACGTAAATGGGAGGGCTTTCCAAATTAACGATCTAAATCAGGTCGTTGGCGATACTCCAGATGCAGCATTCCTGTATGATCCAACCAATGGTCTGCAAATCCTTTCTGCACCTGGTACAACTTCTTATCACGCAATGGGAATCAATAACTTAGGCCACATCGTAGGATCTGAGAACAACCTTGGCGCCATTCTTTGGGTCAACAATGAACCTATCGCTCTAAACACCCTGCTCCCCCTTTCTAGCTTGTGGGACTTGCGACATGCAAACGACATAAATGATATTGGACAAGTCGTAGGAAATGGATGGTTTCAAGGGAAGCTCCATTCATTTTTCTTCGATCTTGGGCCTATTGTTCCGCCTGACAAACCGGCTAGCGTTACTGCATCTCACGGGACAAGTTACTCTGCTGTCAGCATTTCGTGGGCCACTGTAACTAAGGCCAGATCATATGAGATTCACAGATCAGACTCGGTGGAATCGCCAGGTTCAAAGATAGCGGAGAATCTCACTACGGTAACTTACGTAGATTCAGCGGTCATACCCGGAGTCCGTTATTATTATACCGTACGAGCAGTAGGAATCTGGGGAATGAGTAGTTTCAGCGATCCTGTTAAAGGCTGGGCTATGCCCTCAAATTGCCAGATTGGGGACCAGGATTCTGATGAAGATGGTTATCTTGATTGTGAAGATTACTGCCCTTTCGATCCGGCGAAGATCGTTCAAGGTTTATGCGGTTGCGGAGAACCAGATGATGATACTGATTCTGATGGTGCCCCTGACTGTAACGATCAGTGTCCTAATGATCCAGAAAAGAGTCTTCTAGGCCAATGCGGCTGCGCCGTACCGGACATTGATACGGATAGTGACGGCATCGCAAGTTGTAATGATTCTTGCGATAGCGATCCAAGTAAAACATTTCCTGGACTTTGCGGGTGTGGAATCGCAGATAGAGATTCTGATCAGGACGGAACACCTGACTGTTTGGATGACTTCTTGGATTCTGACAACGACGGTGTTTCTGATGGACAGGAGATCGTGGACGGCACCAATCCAAATGACCGGGGAAGCTGCCTCGCCGTGCTCAGAACCACCTTGTGTTCGGAATGGAACGGCTTTCTTGGCGGGATGTGGAATATTATGGAGCACGTAAACATGAGCGGCTCCGCGGTATCAGTTCACAGTGTGCTCTACAGCATTGACGGAAAGGAGCAGGGGACCAAAGATTTCCAGATTCTCCCAGGCGCACAGCAGGATCTTCTCGTCCATGACATGCCAGGGTGGGTTCCGGACTCTTACGGCAAAGTTTGCTCCACAGTAAGCGGGGGAAATGACGGCGACTTAGACGGCAGGATGGTTTATTACAAGGCTCTTGACGGGGCCGGCAGCGCCTACGACTTTGCCTTTGCGATGCCCTTTCTAAACGGCACGACCGGAAAGCAATTTGTGCCGTTTAACACTTTCCAGCCAAGCCTTGACCCGACAGATGCGCAGAACCTTGTTGCAAACTGGATTCAGCTCACAAACCTTGAGTCAGCTCAGCAGAGCGGCACGCTAATCTTTCATGCTCAAGATGGTGCTGCGCTAGGAACCCAGGCGGTAACTCTTGAAGGCGGCGCCCGGCAGGATTTTTCAGGGCAT
>JAKPSH010000148.1 GCA_029555385.1 Pseudomonadota bacterium | reverse complement strand
CGAGATCCTGCGCGGCCTCAAGCCGCATTTTGAAGAGTTTCACCGTATTCGTTACGCTCCTTCGGCGCTGAGAGCTGCCGCGGAGCTTTCAGCGAAATATATCAATGAGCGATTTCTTCCGGACAAGGCTATTGATGTGATCGATGAAGCGGGTGCGCAGCTTAGTTTAGGGCAGAGCGAAGCCGCGGGCGCGCTGAAAAAAAACGGTGCGAAAGTTCAGCTTTCGCGATCCGCGCCGCTGGTGCGCGTTTCTCACGTGGAGAAGATCGTCTCGCGTATCGCCCGTATCCCGGCGCGTACCGTGAGCACATCAGACCGGGAAAAGCTGCGCCAGCTTGACCAGCAGCTCCGCCAGTTTGTTTTTGGCCAGAACGAGGCCATTCAAGGACTGTGCCGCTCGATCAAACGCTCCCGTGCCGGCTTGGGCCCGGATTCCAAACCCGTTGGTTCGTTTTTATTCACAGGTCCGACGGGAGTGGGAAAAACAGAAGTCGCACGCCAGCTTGCCCGTGTGCTGGGGCTGGAGCTTATTCGCTTCGACATGAGCGAATATATGGAAAAGCACACAGTAGCGCGCTTAATCGGTGCGCCGCCGGGATATGTTGGTTTTGACCAGGGCGGGCTCTTGACTGATGCCATCATCAAGAATCCGCATGCCGTGCTGCTTTTGGATGAAATCGAGAAAGCGCATCCCGACCTGTTCAATATCCTGCTGCAAGTGATGGACCACGCCACGCTCACTGACAACAACGGGCGCAAGGCTGACTTCCGCAGCATCATTCTGATCATGACCTCCAATGTCGGATCCGAGAATGTCTATGGCCAGCCCATTGGTTTTGGCAGCGCGGCCCAAGAAGTAGGTCAGGGTGCAATAGATAAAATGTTTCGTCCGGAGTTTCGCAACCGCCTGGATCTGATCGTCAAGTTTAAGCCCCTGCCCATGGAAATCGTGGAGCAGGTGGTTGACAAATTTATCGCCGAGATCGACGCGCAGTTGCGCAAGAAGAATGCAAGCATTGTTATTTCGTCGGCAGCGCGCTCATTTTTGGCGAAGACGGGCTACAGTGCGCTCTATGGTGCGCGTTCGGTGCAGCGTTTGATTCATACTGAAATCAACGACAAACTTGCCGATGAACTCTTATTCGGCAAGTTGGCTAACGGCGGCACCGTGGAGGCAGACGTGAAAGACGATGCGCTGGTCTTGAATTTTTCGGGCCGGCGTTCTGGTGAAGGCAAGCCCCGGGAGAAACAGCCGAAGCAAGCGAAGAAAAGAAGCGGGAAACAAGTTGCCGCATAAACAATGCAAGGTAAAGAAGCACGTTGGTGGTGTGCCCACTACGACCGCGTAATCTGCGAGGCGTGTCCGCGCCGGTGCAGTCTTGGAGAAGGACAGCGCGGCTTTTGTTTCGTGCGCAAGAATACCGGCGGAGCGCTGGAACTGACCACTTACGGGCGAAGCACCGGCTTTTGCATTGACCCCATCGAAAAAAAACCCCTGAACCACTTCCTGCCGGGAAGCGCCGTGCTGTCCTTTGGCACCGCCGGCTGCAATCTCGGCTGCAAGTTCTGCCAGAACTGGGATATTTCCAAGTCCCGCGAACTCGATATAGCTTGCGCCGAAGCCGCGCCGGAAGAGATTGCCCAGGCGGCGCTGGCGCATGGCTGCGGCAGCATCGCGTTTACCTATAACGATCCGGTCACCTGGGCTGAGTATGCCATTGATACCGCGATTGCTGCGCATAAGCTGGACATCAAGACCGTCGCCGTCACCGCAGGCTACATGAGCCCCCAGGCGCGTGAAGAGTTCTTTTCGCACATTGACGCGGCAAACGTCGATCTCAAGGCGTTCTCGGAGGATTTCTACCGCAAACTGACCTTCGGCAGTCTGGCTCCCGTGCTGGATACGCTGAAGTATCTGAGAAACGAAACCCCGGTGTGGCTTGAGATTACCACGCTGCTCATCCCGGGAGAGAATGACGCGCCGGAAGAAACCGCGCAGATGTGCGCATGGATTGCACAAAATCTTGGCCCCGACGTGCCCCTTCATTTTACGGCATTTCATCCAGACTATAAGCTTTTAGACCGCCCCGCCACGCCGCAGGCGACGCTCGTTCGCGCCCGCGCGCAGGCGCTTGATGCCGGGCTGCGTTATGTTTATCTGGGCAATGTCCTTGATGCCCAACGGCAAAGCACTTATTGTCCGGGCTGCGGGTGTCTGGTTATCGAGCGCAACCACTACCAGTTGGGTAAATTCGCTGTCCAGGACGGCTGCTGCGCGCAGTGCGGAACGAAAATTGCCGGGGTTTTTGCCAACGAAAAAGGGTCTTGGGGAAACCGGCGCAAGCCTGTTCGCCTGGGTGCCGAGTGATCATTTCCGCTGGTGGATTAATCCGGTACGCCGTTCTATAATAACGGGCAAAGTTAAAGGGCGGTGATGAGCGGCGAATCCAGCCATGTAAAAGTAGCAGATCTTGACGAGTCGTTTGCGCAGGCAGCCGCGCACGATGCTGTTTGCGTAGTTTACGAATCAGATAGTGAATACTCGGCTCTGCTTAGTTCCCTGATTAAGACTCGCTTAAGCAAGAATGAACGTTGTCTTTATCTCGGAAAAGCGAGCAAAGCAGCGCAGATTTCCGCGCGGCTTTGCGCGAGCGATTGTGACGCAAGCGCAGCGCTTGCCTCCGGTGCGCTTATTGTTTTAGCGGAAAATGAAGCTGCTGGGTTCGGCAGCTCCCCATCGTCGTATATTTCGTTTTGCCGCACCGCGTGCCAAGCTGCGGCCGCGGCCGGATTCGGCGGTCTTTGTTTAATAAACGATGCGCATTGGGTGCGCTCGCGCGATGTGCACACGGACTGTTTGACTAATTTTAAACTGGAGCTAGACGGCCTCCTGACCAGCCATGACCTGGCAATGTTTTCGCTTTACGATCAGCGCTCCGCCCCGGAAGAGGTTCTTTTTGCTATCCGCACTCATCCCCTGATTATCTACCGCCAGACGCTTTGTCCTAACTACTTTTACCTGCCGCCCGAGCTGGGGCGTCATGAGGACAACAAGGAGGTTCGCGTACGTAGGCTGTTGGACAACATTCTTGACCGCAGAGAGGCCGAAGCGGCGCTGCGCTACCGCCTTAACTTTGAAGAGTTGATTACACAAATTTCGACAATCTTTGTCAATTTGCCGTCGGCTCAGCTTGGCCCGGCAATTAATGATGCGCTTCGCGATGTTGGTGAATTTGTAAAAGCAGACCGGGTTTATTTATTTCGCGTGCAGCCGGAGGAGCGCCGGCTGCTCCATGCCCACGAGTGGTGCGCCCCTGGCATTGCACCGCGCATGCCGGCGCTACCGCAAGTATCCTTTGATACGATTCCGTTCTTTCTTTCGCAATATGTTTCGGGACAAAGTATGTTTGTGCCGCGCTTGGACGAGCTGCCGCCGTCGGTTGATGCCGAAAAAGCCGCGGCTTGCTTGGAAGGTGTGACGTCTATCTTCATTGTGCCGCTGCAATGCGCAGGTGGTGTGATCGGGCTTTTAGGCATCCATACCATTGGCCGCGAATTGGAGTGGAGCCCGGATACCGATACGCTGCTTCGCAACGTGGCGGAAGTATTTGCCAACGCGCTTTCGCGAAAGTCCGCCGAGGAGCAGCGCGCATTGCTTGAAGCGCAGATTCTTCAGACGCAAAAGCTGGAAAGTCTCGGTGTGATGGCCGGGGGCATTGCGCATGATTTTAACAACCTGCTTACGGCCATCCTGGGCAACGCCGGTCTTGCGCTGATGCATTGCCGGGGGGAATCTCAGCACAAGGTATTTCTTGAACGGATCAGCGATGCAGCGCGCCGGGCGGCAGATCTCTGTGAGCGCATGCTTGCTTACGCAGGAAAGGCTAAGTTCTCACTGGAGGTGCTAGATGTTTCAGCGCTGATTGAGGAGATGGGCCAGCTTCTTCAAGTATGCGTGCCAAAAAAAGCGATTCTCCAGTATAACCTTACGCCCGGCATCGCCGGGATTGAGGCCGATGCCGCGCAAATTCGCCAGGTCGTGATGAATCTTGTGACCAATGCTGCTGATGCGCTTTGCGGCGAAGACGGCATGATTTCGGTGACCACAGGCATTCAATTCTGTACTCCGGCGGATTTTGCTGGTGCGTATGTGAAAGAGGAGTTCACTTCCGGGGAGTATGTATATATTGAGGTGGCAGATACTGGCTGTGGGATGGATGACGATACCGCAGCGCATATCTTTGATCCGTTTTATACAACCAAGTTCTCCGGCCGCGGGCTTGGGCTTGCCGTGGTGTTGGGCATTGTGCGCAGTCATCACGGAGTCATCCTGGTGAAAACCGAAAAGGAGGCGGGCACATCTTTTCGCATATATTTTCCGGCTTCCGGCCAAGTTCCGGCAAGACAGATTACAGCTTCGTCGGCCAGTGCGGCATGGAAAGGGCAGGGGACGATATTGGTTGTTGATGACGAAGAGATTGTCAGAAACATCGCGGCAAGCATGCTGGAGACCTTTGGCTTCTCTGTGCTTAGTGCTGGAGACGGAAACGAAGCGATTGAAATATTTGATCAGCGCGCAGCAGGCATTAAGCTGGTCCTGCTTGACCTGACGATGCCTAAGCTTGACGGCCATGAAACGCTGCGGCTTCTTCGTCAGCGCCGCAGCGATATCCCGGTTCTTCTCTCCAGCGGCTACACAGAAGATCATTCCGTGGAGCATGCAGCGGCTGACGGCAAAACCGGTTTTATTCATAAACCATATGCGCCCGCGGAACTCGCGGCTAAGCTCCAGCAGCTCCTGCCTGTGAGAAATGGCGGGTAGAATTTATGGCGCGGCGCTGCTAAGCTCGTTGCGTAATCAACACAGCAGTTTATAATCAAGCACTGGTGCCGGCGGATGCCTTTCCTTGCCCGAGTGGAAAATACTTGTCTCAAAGACCTGGCAGCGCTCTTTTTTTGGACGCTTGTGCTCAGCGCTTATGGCTTGGGGAGCCTGGAGTTTCTGCGCCACACCGAGGCTGACCGCACACTGATTAGCTGGGAGATGCTGGAGCGAGGAAACTACCTTGTCCCGCATCTGCTGGGGAGCGAAATACTCACCAAGCCGCCGCTTTACTATTGGTTTTCTGCCGGCATGATGAAGCTTCTTGCTTCGCACGCCGAATGGGCGGCGCGCGCGCCGTCGGTTTTTGCGGCATGTTGTTTTGTGCTCGTGCAATATTTGTTTGTGCTGCGCATTACATACTCCCGAAGCGCAGCGCTCCTCTCCGGTTTTTTCCTAAGTACGAGCTTCGCACTCTTTGTTCTTAGCGCTTCCGCAGAGCTTGATTTGCTCTATGGTTTTTTGAGCGCAGCGTCATTGTATTGTCTTTATCTTGCGCTGACTTTACGTTCATTCTTCTGGACGCTGGCGGCATATGCCGTGCTTGCCGCCGCGTTTCTCGCAAAAGGGCCGCCGGTGGTTATTTTTTTTGCGGCGGTTGCCGCAGGATTTGCGCCGTTTTTGCAGTTTGGCTCCTGTAAAAGCACGGCGGCCGGGCCGAAGCGCAGCTTAGCGGCGCTAGTAATCTGCCACGCAGCGGGCGTGCTGCTTTTTTGTTTTCTTGTTCTGCTTTGGCTTTATCCGGTAATCAAGGAAGTTGGTTATGCAACGCTTCTCTCTGTCTCACGGGTGGAATTTGCCGAACGTGCGCTTTTCCCTGCGCGTCTTCCGCGCAGCCGTTTGTTTTATGTCTTTGATTTCTTTGGCGGTCTTTTGCCTTGGAGTTTGCTCCTTGCGGTGCTTCTTCGGGGATGGATTTGCGAGAAACGCGCGATAGAAAAAAATGCGGATATGTGCGTATTCTCGCGGGAGTTCGTGTTGTTTAATATTCTTGCTGTTGTCCTGCCGCTATTACTGCTTTCTTTTTCCGAAGCTAAGGCCGGCCGCTACTCGTTTCCTGTGCAGGCGTTCGGCATAAACCTTTGTGCTGGTGCCGCGTTTTTGCTGGGCGGAACAGCGGGCGAAAAGCGCTTGTATCAGTTCTGCTCGATACTTGCGCTGATTATTGCGTTTGGTGCGCTTCCCGCTGTGCTGTTTGTCAGCATCGATGGGGTTAACCGCGGCTCATTTATCGTGTGTGCCCTTGTAAGTTCGCTTGCGGGTCTGCTGCTTCTTCTTGCCTCGCTTTCCAAGCGGCCAAAAGCTGTGCTTGCTGCAATAGGGTTTCTTGTTTTTTCGCTTCGTGTTTCTTATGCGGGAATTTATGCGCCGCACCGTAACGCCGTGCGTTCAGTTCGCCCCATTGCGGCAGAAATCGACCAGATCTTGCCGCAAGGGACGCCGCTTTACACCATTGAACTTTTTGAACGTTGGGTGGGCTATTATCTCAAGCGTCTTGGACGCACGACGCTGCGGCTTACGCCGGTGAACTGCGCTGAGCTGGAGGAGAACAAAGACGGCGTTGTGTTTCTGTTGTTGAATGCCGAAGAGGAGCTTTGGCGGCTTGAGCTGTTGCAGGAGCTTCCGGTGCAGGTTCGCGAACTTCGCCGCTTCCGATTAGGCCGGAACAAAGGCGTGCTGGTCTTAATGGAAGTAAGTGCGGCGGGAGCATGTGCGCTTAGACCACAGAAAATCTTTCCCACCGCGCCAACCAAGCCATTTTGGCCAAAGGTGGCGCGATAACGAGCGTTTTTATCGGAAAACGCGCTCAGTTTTCTTGAGCAATTTTCAAAGAAGGGTTACAAGGATTCCCATTACTTCACTATGCCCGGATGGTGGAATTGGTAGACACACAGGACTTAAAATCCTGAGGTCCGTAAGGATCGTGCCGGTTCGAGTCCGGCTCTGGGCACTTCCCTCTTCTAAAAGCCTTAGCGCGTGCAGCGAGTTACCGTCAACTATCGGCAACTCGGGCGGCATGGCCAAAAGCTCACAGGTGTCAGCTTCACCCGTTCTCATTTTGGTTTGGTTCACACACGGGACGGATATGTCAACTCAATGGCTTCTTTGTTTTGACGGCCTTTCCTTTTTTAACGGATAACTAGCTGTCTTCTTCTCTTGGCCGCCGCATCCACAAATTTGAGCATTCTTGCCCGATGAGTTAATCAGCGACGACAAACGCACACTCGCAAACTCATGCTCCACCGCGCCTATAGCTCTATCAATTGCCAAGTGCAGCGGGCAGAGTTGGTCTGAACTTCCATTACTGTGAATGGGACAATGCTGGACGCGGCGAATGGGATCGACGGCGTTAATCACATCAAGAAAAGTGAGTTCGGACGGCTTTGCCGCCAACGTGTAGCCGCCGTAAAGCCCCCGCTGAGACTGAATTATGCCAGAGCGGGCAAGTTGCCCGAGGACTTTTACCAGATAACTTGGCGGAACACGCGTGTTTGTGGCAATTGCCCCCGTTCTTAGTCCGGTATTCCCCCCTTCTTTTGCAATGCAAACAATGGCTTTAAGAGCATATTCAGCGGTTTTTGACAGCATAACACCCATAATTCAGATATTCAGACCTTGATATCTGAATCTACCACGGTTATAATGATTTCATCAAGCAGGAAATAAGGTCAACGCCTGACGCTCTTGTTTTTGTCGGGCGTGGATTGGGGAGGTCATGATTATGAATTCAAAAGCAATCTTTCAGACATTCTTGGTATCTGGGTTTATTCTTCTGCTGTTCGCTCCGGCCAAAGTGTTTGGTCATTGTGACGGCATGGATGGGCCTGTGATTAAGGCAGCTCAGGCCGCACTGCATAGCTCAGACGTCAATCTCGTGCTGCTGTGGGTCAAAAAGGATAATGAACAGCTAATTCGGCAGGCTTTTGCGCAGGCGCTTGAGGTACGGAAGCTCGGCCCATCAGCCAAAGAACTGGCGGACCGTTACTTTTTTGAAACACTTGTCCGTGTGCATCGTGCTGGGGAGGGCGCTCCGTATACGGGTCTAAAGCCAGCAGGCCGGGATTTGGGACCAGCTATAACTGCTGCGGATAAAGCCATTGAACAGGGCTCGGCAAACAATGTGGAAAAATTGCTTACTGATGCGTTGAGCAATGGGATTCACAAACACTACCACGCACTGCTGAACGCAAAGAACTACGATAACAATAATACTGAAGAGGGACGGGAGTATGTCGCGCAATACGTTACTTGGGTTCACTATATTAATGGTATCTATCAGGCCGCGGCGCTTCACCATGGAGGTAAAGACGCCGCCCATTTGGAACATGAAGAGTAGGTTCTTAGCATTACTCCGTTAGAGTTGTGGATTTGAGGCGATTTTCGCTAAACGGGAATCGTGAGCAGCGGAGTCCCCCATTTTTTGCGGCAAGCTTACTTCGGCCCCTTCGTCAGCTTTCAGCAAAAAGTGGGGGATGAGCAGCGCAGCGATATCCCGTTTAGTGAAAATCGGCCAAAGACGCAGGCCTAACGGAGTAATGTTAGAAGAGGAGTGATTTATATGAGAGCAACCGACATTCTCAAAGAAGAGCATCAGGTCATACTGCGGGTCTTGCATTGTTTAGCGGCTGCTGCAAAAGATGCCGAACGAACAAAGAAACTCGACACTGATAGCATTCGCAAGTCGTTAGAGTTTTTCCGTGGTTTTGCTGATGCTTGTCACCACGGAAAGGAAGAGGCTCAACTGTTTCCTGTGCTGGGTATCAATAATGTCTCCTGTACGCCAGCTACCCGGCATATTCTTCTGGCCGAGCACGAAGAGGGCCGTGGTTATGTCCGGGCTATGGCAGAGAACCTTGAAAAATACGAAATGGGCGATACCACAGCATTGCCACGCATTACAACGCTGGCAACTCGTTATATTGAGCATCTAACACAGCACATCCACAAGGAAGATGAATGTCTTTTCCCGATGGCAGACAGCAGACTTTCGGCGGCCGAGCAAGAAGACCTGCTCAAGGCGTTTGAGAAAGTGGAGCGGGAAGAGATGGGCGCGGGCACTCACGAGAGATATCTGGCGATAGCCAATGACCTCTGTAAAAGATGGAATGTGGAACCAGTCGCTTCGGCTCATAGCTGTTGCGGGCACTGAGCTGCGGCTGCGCCAGAGCTTTGGATGTTGCGGCGAATATCGTTATCCTACTTGCACAAACTCGTGGAACCTGAGCTCGGTAAGGATCGAGCCGGTTCAACTCTCGGTAAGTCGACCTCCAAGTTCCTCCCGGTAATACGGTGAGCTCATGAACAGTTGTCGCTCTCCAGCATTCACGAAACGGCAATGACAATCCCTACTCGATAATTAAAGCACTTTGCGCAGCCGCCCCGACGGCAGCGCGGGTTGCCTGGTAACCGAAATCAGACTGAATATGCGCCGCTGTATCGTCCGTGGTGTGATAGTAGCTGTCGTCGAAATCCGAAGTTAAGAGCAGGTAAGCGGGTATGCCATTTTGCTGGAATACCACGTGATCGCTGTCCGAGCTCTCGAATGTTTGGGCCGCATCAAGGTTCGAATAGCGTGAGATCGCCTCTGCCGCATAGCCCATCCACCCGCGATACTCTTCTTCCCCCTCGATGGTCAGTTGATAGTTGGCGTTATATGAACCAATCATGTCGAGGATAATTGCCCCGATGATTACCGCACCGCTTGCTTGAGCATCGTCAACATACGCATAGGCCCCGCAAAAATCTACTTCTTCTGCACCAAAGAACACGATATCAATCGGATGCGTAAAGCGGTGACCGTTCAATACACGCGCGGCCTCCAAGACTGCGGCGGCACCGGATGCGTTATCGTTTGCTCCCGGGCTGTCCCAATAGTCTTCATCGTTAGTCGAATCATAATGCGCGCCAAGCACAACGCGGCTTGAGTTTCCGCCGCTTCCGGGAAGCCGGACAAGCAAGTTCTCGGATATAACATCTTCGCACGAAAAAGGCTGGCTAGTTACGGCAAACCCCATGCTTTCAAGACGTCCGCGCAGATAAGCTGCTGCTTGCGCCGAACCCGGGGTATGCGCATCGCGGCTCGTAATATAGACTGGTTCTCCATTCAACTGCACCGGCTCTGCTCCCGAAAGCTGGCGTACTGTCTGCTCCCAGTTGGCCTGAGACACATCATCAACTACATGCATCATCAGCGGAGAATCCCATCCCGCGGATATGTCATCTCCGCCGGCGGATTCACCGCTTGAACTGCCGTTCCCTCCGCCCCCACATCCCGTTATGTTGAACGCTGTTATGCCAAGAATGAGAACGAAGGACAAAATCCGAGTTTTCATCGATTACTCCATAAGCTCCAAGTTGCCGCTGCTGGCGGATTAACCGAAATGTAACACCTAAAGCGGATTAACTTCCAGCGACACTGGAAGTTAATCCGCTCTAATGGCATGCAAGAAAAAGCAAAGTATCCTCCGCAGAAGTTGTCAGCGGACACGCTCCGGCGGTCCTCCCGGCACAAGCACCTGCAACCCGGATTATGTCCCTGAATCCGAATGCTTACTACGGGAGAGGTTGCTCGAAAAGTCGTGTGCCGCAAACGCCGAGGTCCCCCGGGAGTGGCTGTCGCATGGGGAAATGCTATGATCTGAAGCTGCTTTCTCTTGGGGAAGCTAATCAAGAGAGCGGACCGCGCAAGGTTGTGGCGCTGATTCTTTGCTTCTCCCGGTGGGTGATGTTGAGAATCAGCGTCAATGATGCGGTAGCGGTGCTGCATCGGTTGTTTTTCGCGTTTTCTGCCAAGCCGGAGGAAGGAGGTGCCCGTGCCCGTTTGGTTGCGATTGGTGTGTACGAAACCGCTCGCAGGAGTGACGGCAGTAGTCATACTGGCGTCTACAGTTTTCTGGGCGGTGATTACCATTTGTCTGCTTCTCAAATGACGGACCAAGGAGCAGACTTCGTCTAACCCTCTTGGCAGCCTGCGAGATAAAGCGGGCTGCTCTCTTTATTACGAGAGTTAGCAGTTTGCTGAGATAAGCTTGGACCCATAAGCTGAACCGTCTGTTCCAGAATTGCGGATTACTTGTCCTACTTGATTTTTCCTAGAACTTCAACCGTAGATCAAGTTTCCACGAAATAGAGAAGAATAGGTCGATTCGGAGGTTGCTTCGCTAATCTTCGCTACCAGCTTTTGACATGCAGAGTTGCCTGAGAAAAGGCGGACCAAAATTCAAACGAACCTGTGGTCAACGTACTGCACAGAATATTGCTCCAGCTACCGACCTAGAACAGGGGCCAAGCAAGAGAAGCGCGATGACTGTTCTGCCTAGTTGAATTGTGCCGTTGATCATAGCAGCTATAGCTGCGTCCCTTTTTTAACGATTCGCCACGCAATATATCCCATCCCTCATCTTGAAAATGTCAGCCTCTTCCACAAAGCGCATGATATCCATTCCCGTGGTGCTAAGTATTGTTGAATAACTTGTGTATCATAGACCCTGAGGATCTGTAGCAGGAATTCCCCCTGAAAGCCGTTGAATGGCGTATATTTTTCACACTCCCCGGGTGAAAGCTGAAGTCGCGCATGGGCGGTGGAGAGTTTGACGCTGCCGTGCGCTGAAGGTGCGCCGCCGCCCCAATAAAAAAGTAACCAGGTGTCCGGATTACAGGTGGGGGGGAAGCGTCGGAACGGGAAACGGATAGAGAACTCTGCCGATCACCGCGCCGCTGTTGTTGCACGCGCATGCTGAAGAGCGGCGAACCATTCGGCTTTGAGCACCTGCCGGACTACCGGAGCCGCACTGTCGATAATCTGGGTGCTCTTCTTGGCTAACTGTGCGTCTGAAACAAGGCCCCGGGAGTAGCGCGGCAGGAGTTCAGCTAATTCCGCAGTCTTCTGGTAATGCTCATATACCTCGGGGCCCTTTTCTTTCATGATCATGTCAATGTTTTCCCGAGTGGCCGAAATAATGTTTTTTACGCCGGCTTCCTCAGACGACCCCTTGCGGACAGCTTCCAGCAGCTTTCTGCACGACACCAGTCGATCTGCTGCTTTGCGAAGGCGGGAATCTTGGTGAGCAGCAGCGATGTCCCGGCGAAGCGAAAGCGCAGAACTTTCAGGCGGCAAGACGAGACACCGGAGCGGTGCATCTTCTGACGGAGACTGACGTGAAAAGTAACGCATTTGCAGCGAGTCCCATCTTTCTAAAACCCGTTTCGATGGCGCCCCATGCGGCAGAGATGCTCCCGACAGTTCACCCATAGTTCCTCCTAAAAAACCTGTTATGCCATTCTGTCACAATGCCGGCAGGGCAAGTCTTAATATCAGGCCGCCTGCCGCCGTATGATCAGTATGACTCATGCATGGGTGAGAATGTGTCGCCACCGCAGAATAAATCGCACGGCGTTGATCGTAAGCACCGTCGGCGTTCATGGGATCTCCACGCGGTTCGGGTTCAAGCGACCAGGGAGTTTTAGACCGCTGTGCCGTGAATGATGCGGCCTTTCGCTCCGCGAAAAGAGCAGACGATGTGGCCTGGCGAAATCGGAACTAGACGGCTCTCGCCTTCACGGATGATAAACATCCACGAACGCCGGACTGCATCAGCGCAGTCGATTTGTGTGCCGTAGCGAGCCGTGCGCAGACGTTCCACCGCCAAATGGCATACATATTTTCTTTGGACAGCCCAAAACGCACTGGTAAAAGCGATTAACAGTTTGACCCGGATGCCAAACGACATGTCATGGTGCTCGCTCTCTTTGTTCTTCTGCCAACTCTGCTTCAACATTAGTCTTTCCTCCCTCCTGCGTAACTGCTTTAGTCTTGCCCGCAACCTCCGCAGTTACTCCACTGCCCAGCATCGCGGTCCTCAAATAACGTCGGGGTACTGAAACGCAGCGAACGGTCTGTTTGCATAGCCGACTGCCAGCATCTCCCGAGCCCGATGTCTTTTCTATTATCAGCGGCAAAGGTCAACGAATGGTCAACGGCACCGAAACAATTCGGCGTCTTATGCGGGTCATATAACAGAGGCTTGTTATGGAAACCGGAAAAAACAGATTCGATCGCCGGGCACAGTTGTATCAGGCGTGAGAGATATCGAGGCTAGACAGCAATATCCGAGGATAGTACTATAACATTGCAGAAGCAATCAAGGCGTGCAGCCCGCGTATGGCCGATAACGATAAAAAGCCAATCCTCATCGTAGAAGACGACTACAACATCGTTGAAGTCATCCGCAGCGCCCTCGAGGGATTAGGCTATCCCTTTGAACACGCGGATGACGGCCAAGACGCCCTCGACGACTGCTCGGTTAACGACTATGCGCTGGTAATCCTTGATGTAAATCTCCCCAGTTTAAGCGGCTTGGAAGTGTGCCGTGCCTTGCGGTCAAAGAAGCCTCTGCTGCCTATTCTGATGCTCACCGCGCGCGGTGAAGAAGTAGACAAAGTGCTTGGGCTGGAGCTCGGCGCTGATGATTACCTAGTCAAACCGTTTTCAACGCGCGAGCTCAGCGCCAGGGCCAAGGCGCTGCTGCGGCGCTCCGAGGCCGCCGTCGAGCGCGCAGTCGAACAACTAAAGCAGCAAGATCGTTACTGCTTAGGCAGCCTGGCTGTTGATTTTGAAAGGCGCAAGGTTTATCGCAGCGCAGAGGAAGTTCCATTAACTGCTTTGGAGTACGATTTACTCGCCTTTCTGGCACAGCACGCCGGCCGTCCGTTCACACGCGAACAGATTGTCGAGCATGTTTGGCAATACGAGGGCAGTGGGTACGACCGCACTGTTACAGTCCTAGTGAACCGCATCAGGGCGAAGATCGAGGATGACCCGGCGAAGCCGAAGTATTTGCTTACTGAGCGGGGCGTCGGATACCGGATGGCAGAGCTGGAGATTAAGCCGGAATAACGCAAAATGCGAGGGTGTTTCTATTCATAGATGCGGTGGAGCTTCTGCCTCATTCGTCGAAGCTGCTCCCTTACCGACTGCACCGAACATCCAGACTTCTCCGCTATCTCTCGATAAGAGAGCCCATCAACTTCACGAAGCACCAGAAGTTCTCGCTGTCTCGGTGAAAGCATGCTCATTATTCTGCGCAGCGTTTGTGTTTGCTCCAGTGGTATGGCGACATCTGCTGAAACTGAATAAATAATTTCAATATTGCCGTCAGTCCTCTCGCATAGCGCGTCCCATGAAACCATTGGTGCCAGGAGTTGACGGCGGAGAATGTCGCGGCAAACGTTTTGCGCGATGCGGCAGAGCCAGTTCAATACCGGACACTCACCCCGAAAGCGGGGAAGCGCCCGGTGGGCCCGGAGAAATACCTCTTGGACCGCATCCTCGATGTTAGTCTCATCAAAAAGCAGGCGGCGGCAAAGCGAGCGGATTTTCGCCCCGTGACTGAGCATCAGTTCTGCCAGGTCTTCTTTGGGAAACTGCCCGAACCTGTTTGTTCCTAATAAACATTCCGCACTGCATGTTTGGCTCATATGACCCTCGTTCGATAAACTGCTAACCCAGTTATCAAGAACAAAGGTCAACGAGAGATAAACAGAAGCTGAATGGTCGCGCAGGCTGGCCCGGTTGTCACCGAAGTTTGGTCTAAAGACCTTGCCGAGTTCCCGCTTGGTCCTTGCGAATCGGCATATTTCTTGCTCCCGCCTCAAAGTTGATAGTAGTATCTGCCCGAAACCCTGTCCACAAGGCAAACGCCGGCTATGGCCGTGATGCGGCACACTATGAGAGCGCTGCTCCAGAGACTGCTTAGGTTCGTTTCAGGCACCGTATTCGGTAAATTGATCCGCGTTTTTGCTGTCGTGCTTACTCTTGCGGCCGCCACGCAGTATCTCGTTGCCTGCTATTTTTGGATGCGCTACGCCGCGGAGACCGGTCAACGATCATACCAGGACTTGGCGGCCAATCTTGTTGTCGCTCTGCGCGCCGAACAAGCGGCCGACCCCGATTTCGACCTGCTCCATGCGATGGCGCGCTGGAGTGTCGTGAATCCAACGCTTGATTTCTATGCGCTGAACAACGACGGCAGCATCCGCGAAAGTACAGCCGCGGAACGCGGCCGAGCGCTTAATGCGGTGCCCGTTCAACCGATCGAGGAGAGCTTGCGCGGTCTTGCTCCCGGCCGGGCGCCGCTCTACGGAATCGACCCATCCTTGCCGCCGAGCAGGACTGTATTCTCGGCAGCACGGCTCCCCGATACTCTCGGCGGCGGATACTTGTACGTTGTGCTGCAGAAAGGTCCCCACCTTATCGGCTGGGGTCCGGTCGGGCAGCGGCATCTGCTTCTCGGAAGCGTGGCGGCGATGATCTTGATCGTTGGCGCCTCGGTTGCGCTCGGTGCGCTGTTTTTCCGGATCGTGACGCGCGACTTGCGTGTGCTTGCCGAAGCGGCACGAAAGATCGAACAAGGCGATTTTCAGCAATGCGTACCGGAGAACCCGAACGATGAATTCGGGCAAGTTGGCCGCGCTTTCAATCTAATGTCTGCGAAAATTGCGGCGCAGATCGCCAAACTAAAAGACGTCGACGAGCGCCGCCGCAGCTTTGTGGCTAATGTGGCCCACGATCTCCGGACGCCGCTTACGGCACTGCGCGGACTTCATGAAGTAATTGCTGAGAAAAATGTCGTGCTTCCGCCTGACATCGAACGGCTGCTCGGCGCAGCCAGGGAAAATGTGCAGTTTCAGACCAGGCTTGTTGATGATCTTTTCGAATTGTCGAAGCTCGAAGCAAAGCATCGCGCTCCCAAACCGGAAATGTTCTCTCTGGCCCCAGTGCTTGAGTTCCTCGAGTTGACCTTCGAACCGAAGTTCCAGGCCGCTGAAGTGCTGTTCCAAGTCGAAGCGGCGCCGAATCCCATAGTCTACGCTGACCGGGTGATGATTGAACAAGTGCTCGCAAACTTGATCGACAACGCGGTGCAGTACAGCCGAGCCGGAGGGCGGATCACCGTTCGCGCGGCACGGGAGGCGCAGCTCATGCGGATTGAGGTGGAAGATACGGGCGTTGGCATTGCTGCAGACAAGCTGCCTTTCGTTTTTGATCGCTTTTATCGCGTAGAATCGCCGGAACTGCGCAGAAAGAAAGGGACCGGACTGGGTCTGGCTATTGCGAAGTTAATCATCGAGGCGCATGGGCAGCGAATCGAGGTCGAAAGCACGCCGGGGAAAGGAACAACATTCCGGTTCGGACTGGAGTGCGGCGTCGAGCCTGCTTTATGAAGGAGAAAGTATAATGTTTCGCCGAAAAGCCTCGCTCTTCGGCATCGTATGCGCTGCCGTCGTTCTTTGCCTGAGTGCGCCCGCGGCAGCCCAAACCAAAGCCGAGATTCTGCGAAAGCTAGCGTTCTTTGACGCCGAAGCACGCACTTTTTACTTTCTTGACGAAAATGGTTTGGTGCGGGATGCCGTGCCCGTCGATATTGCGTCCGGCACGGGGGAGCTGAAACCTGTCGCCGGTGATTGGGACGGCGACGGGCTTGATTCCGTAGGGGTGTACAACTGCCGGACGCAGACCTTTTATCTGACCGGAAAAGGAGCGGTGCCGCCAGTTCAGTTCGTAGGAGGGAGAGAGTCGTGCTGGCCGCTTGCCGGCGACTGGGATGGCGATGGCCGGGACGGCATCGCGCTTTATGATCAAAAGAAGGGAGCCTTCTACGTCAAAAACGACCTTAGCCGCGGCAGCGCGGACCTGGTTTTCAAGGTAGAGAACGCGCCTGCCTGGGTGGAGCCGCTAAGCGGCCACTGGACGCTGCTCCCGAACGACGGTGTCGGATTCCGGAACCCCGATAGCGCGTTGATGGTGTTATTCTCCGAGGCAAAACAGGGCAGCAGCTCGGTTTTTTTCGGCTTGCGCTTCACGGGTCAGCTTCTATCGTCGGATTTTAACAGCGATGCTCGTGATGAGATTGGCGCTTTTAAGGCTCGCGGAGCGCAGGGTCAAGTAACGGTATACGACGCTTTCGCCCGGCACCGTCCGAGCACCGAAATAGCATTTACCCTGCCCCGCGATTATCCTTATGCCGTTGTCGCCGGTGACTTCTCCGTGCCTAAGCGCCGGCGGGCGTCCGTGCATAATCCGCCCGGCCCGCAGCTCTGCTTGGCCTATGACGTGGTCTGGGGCTTATTCGGCGGTGTCGGACATTGGGACAACATTACGCTCGGTGCATGCGCACCGGGCCATGCCGCAATGGCCTGCGACGACGGCCATGAGGAGCCGTTCCATTCGATATCGTGCTGTCCTCTCCCGGCGGCCGATATCCTCCGAAGCGAGTACAGCTATGAGTCAACGACTTGCCCGCCGGATTTCGTGTTCACCGGACGGCAGGTGGCATTCAATGCTCCATTCGACAAGTGGTATTTTCGCTGCACGAAGATCAACACCAACCGCTATCAACTGGGGCCGGAGATGCCCGGCATCTATTTTGGCGAGGGCTACTCCGGCTTGCTCCGCGCGGGAGTGAGAACGATTCGCAGCCGGATGCCGACCGCCTTGCGCTATGGGATACAGCGCATTGCTTACAATGCGTGGGAAGCTGACGGCTGTATCGGCTTTCCTTTCGGGAGTCTGCTTGTCAATCGCCCGTCTCCGTCCTGCGACAAAATGCGATTTCGCGAACTCCAGTATCGCGGAGCCCCGGGCGATCCTCCGGCCGGCAGCCCGGTGACAATGTATCCCCAGTGTTCTGGTATCTCTGACATCTTCGGCGGGGACGCCCGCTGTCTACCATAGTGCGCTGGGGTGCGTTGTGCAGCGTGCTTATACGGCATGCCTTTTAACCTGATTTGTCCGCTCGCTTGCGCTATTTCGGAAAAAAGAGCGGACTCGCCGACATATTTCTGCTTTTCGCCGGTCCTAACCAATAGGGGCGGGAGTGCCATGATTTCGGCGTATCATCCGGCGGTTTGCGGCCGTGACGCCGGTTGCTTTGCGCCGCTTTCTCGTTGGTTATCGATGAATAAGGGAGGAACGTAACATGGTAAAGAGGTTCTTATTTTTGCTCTTTTCGTTTTTTTTTAGCGCTTACCGCAATCAGCCGGCGATGGCGATGCCCTACGAGTATCGTATCTTCACGTGGGACAACGGGGTTTGGTCAAGTTACGGGAGCGGGGAAGGCGATTCACCTGTCAATATCAATCCGAACTCGCATGCATCAATCAATCTCGGACTTCGCTCACCAAACGACACCTATGGAGCAGCCTTTGTCAACGGTTCGGCCACGGACCTCCTGATCTCGCACACATACGACGACCACCATACAGAATGGATTGGAGCGGGCACGCTTTCCGGCGGACCAGGCAACTCGGATTTTAACTCGATTGGAGCAAGCCATGTCGGCGCCGGCACTCTCGCCGGGAATTACCTCTATCTAAGTGTCAACGGAGAGAACATGCTCAATGTTTACCGGGACACCGGCGACGCTAACTATCAGTACGTGGCGACCGAGCCGGTTATCGGCGGACCGGCTACCGCGGGCTTCGACGAAATCGGAGTCGAGTGGATTGGCGGTCCTTATAACGCCTCATTTCTTTACCGGCATGATACTCAGCAGCAGGCGATGCAGGTCTACCGGTGGCAGGAAGGAACCTGGTACTGGATCGCCACGGAGTCGATCCTCGGAACGAATGGCACAGAAGAATGGAGCAACTTCTCCGTGCTGTGGGACGGCGAGCGCACCTACCTCTCGGTCGCCCAAGCCCCGGTTCCGGAGCCGGCAAGCGGCGCTCTGTTCGGTATCGGAGCTGGAGTGCTCGGCTTGCTCCGCCGCCGCCGCGTTTAACGAGTCTCTTGACCCCTGAAAACTAACCGTAAACACATCAGCTCAAGGCTGCGGTGGGAGATGGACATATTCCCGCCGCACCTTCTTTTTGCGCGGGGAGTTCGGTCATTTGCTCTCAGCGCCAATCAGTATGCAAAAGCAACAGTAATATTAGACAACTGTCGCCATTCGCTAACTGCTTTTCGAAGCGAGGGAGGCATAACGAGATTGAGTTATACCTGCGCCACGATTAGCGGAAGAAGGAGGACTCCCACGGTAGCGCCCGAAGAAGCCTACGGCGAACCTACACCTTATCCGGAACTGTATTATAAGTTCATCACCCCGCTGCTATTCGAAGATTACATCGGCTGGAGTAAGGACTATTTTTACGGCTTTTCATGGAGCTTCCCGATGTCGGCAATCGATCAAGAAATGTAGATGCAAGGTGTCAGCGAGAATATGACTGTTGGAACAACGGCGCTCGCTGGGAATATGAGATAGAAACATGCATCGTTGACGACGCTGACGGCAGCCGGAGTGAAACAACGCTGGACCATAACACGATCATGGGCAACAGCTTTTATGCTCCGCATACAGGAGGTCAGAACGTGGACTACTCTTCGAGTGCATTCCTTCACGCTGAAACCGGATATTCTCTCAACGACGAGAGCGCGGCAGCAGGCTATGACCCAGCGCAAGACTTGTATCCATCCGAGCCGGTAGTTTACTATGACTCGAGTTCTTACTATTTAGCCGAATCCCTGCCTTTCACCGTTGTGGAGATGTATTCACCGTCTCCCGATTATAATTCTGCGGAGTCCGGAAGCGATAGCTCGCGCCGTGGATTTGCCTTTCCGCCGGAGCAGTTATCCCAATATGCAGCTCCAGGACTTGACGAATACTCCAGCCAGACCACGGTACCCGAGGCAGCTTTTGCATATTTCGACTATTAATCTCGCTGATCCCTGCGAAACTTCGGCTTAGGTTGGTCCTCTAATAGAACGGTAACCAGGTGACCGGATTACGGGGGGGTGCCGGGTTTCCAGGTTCAGGTCAGGTTCAGGTTGGAAGGGGCTTACTCATGCGCCGCTGTGGTTGAAGATATTTGCAATATCTCCATAAAGCCGGCGGCGGCGGTTGATGTGACGGCGGTTGACGTGTTCATCCGGCAACGGGAGCCGATGTTTACGGTAAAACTCAAGCTCGACCGGCACAATCCGAAAAAACTTCCCCGAGCTGCGGCAAGAGAAGACAGATTTCAGATCTGCCTGTGTGAGGGCCGAGCTGTCGTCCGGGGGGAGGTTGCCTGTCTGCACAGGGCTATCAGAAGTTTCGTATTCGCTCCAATTTGCGTCAAGCTGTCTGACTTTCTCCTGGTCAAGTTCGAAGTGCTCGGCAGCGAGCGATTCGTTGTAGCCGAACGGCGAGAGACGCATGGGGAAAAACTCCCCCCATTCGCCGGTCCGCTGCATATGGGTGATGATCTTCGGCACGAGCTGGAAGTACTCCTCGGCCGAGTACTGCCGGTTAAGTATGCAGTATTTTCTCTTCACCAGGTCGGCACAGCCAAAGAGGTGCTGGCAAACGTCAACACAGTTGATGCAGTAAAATAGGTCGTAGCCGCCGTAAAAAAGATATGTGCCGAACATGCAATGCGACAGGCCCGCCTTTCCCTTCTGCCCGCCGCAGCCGGAAAGTTCATAGCAGAACTCCATTTGTTCGCCCCAGTTGTTGACATCGTATGAGTCGGCTGCATCGAAGTAGCATTCAAGGCAGTAGCGCAGGTTGCGCGCCTCAAAACAATTGACGCTTTGTTTAACGTTGACGCAGTTCTCCAAATCCTGGCCTGTGGAGTTCTCGCAATTTATCAGATACTGACTTCGTTGCGCGATGCCGGCGGAGAAGCGGGCGAATTGGTTTCTAAAGTGATTGAGCGAGCGGCGAGTCCCGTCGAAGATTTGCTGCCAGCAGGTTTCAAACTCCTGTTTTGACACTGGCCGGTTGAAAATGCAGCAGTCTTGGTTGCGCAGTCCGATGCAGCCGATGCACCTGGTGCAGCCGATGCAGTCCTCGACGAAGGCGGAGAAACTGGTGCTGCGGCAGCGTGTGCCGAAGAAAACATTGTAGCAGTTAAGAAGCTTCACGCCTTCATAGCAAAGCTCGCTGTGCAGGGCGATAAAACAGTCCACGCAATTCCGGGAGCGGCCGATGTCAACACAGTACAGGCAGTCTTCGCTGTAGCCGATGTCAAAGACCAGGTAGCAGTTCTTTACCCAGCCGGCAAAATGACAGTACTCACTGTTCACGGTTTCCCCGGTGTGGATCACGTGCGGCTTGTAGGTGTCCCGATAGAGCTCGTCAAACTGCTGAAAGAACGGCCGTGAGAAGTCAAACGGACGACCGAACTGCAGGTTGTCTTGCTCACGCCACAGAGCGCAGTCGACGACCTTGATTGGCTTGTCGGGGGAGAAAACGGAAACGAGCGCCCGCCCGGATACGCAGCATCGGGTTTTGTAGAGATTTCGCTCATTGCGCAGCGCAAGACGACGGCGCAGCCGCTCGCGCGGGGAAAGCGTGGGCGCGGGAAGCGGATAGAGAACCCCGTCGATCACCGCGCCGCTGGAGCGATAGAACTCCTGATCATCTGTCGTTACTTCAAACGCATTTCCGGAAAGTGCACATGTTCTAACAAGCGAAGGCATGGCGCTGATTTTAGTCCAACCTGCTGTTCAAAGCCATGTCGATTTGCGGTGCTCAGGGGGATGCGGCCCCTGGTCCCTTCGTGCCGGCCTTGTTTACAACGCCCCGAATCGCCGCAGGAAATTTTGCCGCAAATCATGGTGACAGTTGTTTGCAATTCCTCGCATCTGCTGATTCGAAATCTTTCCTCGCTAGAGCTACGGAGGATAGAGTTTTAAAATGCTCTAAAGTATTCCACCTGCCCAGAGTTCTGCGAGGAACTCCGGGACAGGAATCACTTCAATGTTTTCCCCGGTCAGGCGTCGTGCGGACTCGCGGCAGACTACTATTCGCCGCTTCAAGGGAATCTCTTCTGCTAGGGCGAGCAAGCCGCGGTAGTCCCGGGCTGAGGTCAGTCTTTTCGCCTTGACCTCGATTGCGACATCATCGCCAATAACAAAGTCAACCTCAAATTTACTCAAAGAGCGCCAGTAGGTGAGCTTGCGAAAATCCCGGCTGTAAGCAAGATAGGCTTTCAACTCCTGGAAGATCAAATGCTCCAGGGCTTTCCCAAAGGTATCGCTCTGCTCACTGACATCGAAGCGATTAAGGAGTGCGTTGACGATGCCCCAATCAAAAAAGTAAAACTTTGGTGTTGCTGCTGCTTTGCGTGACTTTGTCTTTCGATAAGCGGGCAGCAGAGTCCCGATCAGAGTATCGCTGAGAATTTGAAAATAGGATTTGACGGTGCTTTCTGGGATGCCTGTGTCATGGGAAACGTTTCGGTAGCTCAACTGTTCCCCGTTGGATAGTGCGGCAGCTTCAAGGAACCGGCTGAAAGCCCCAATGTTTCTCGTTAGTGCTTCGTGTCTAATTTCTTCTTCCAGGTAAAGCCCCACAAAAGAGCGCAGTTCCTCCTGGTAGTGCGCAGAATCAATGATCCCCGGCAGACTGCCACGTGAGCTTCGCTCGCTGATGCGCGGTGAGCCGAGGTCAGGAAAAACTAAGGGGTGGAACTCTTGCTGCCAGATACGGCCGGGAAGAAGATTGACATCCTTTCGCTTCAGCTTCCTTGCGTTGCTGCCGGTGAGCAACGCGCGAAGGTGGGAATCTCGGTCGAGCATAACCTGAACTTCGTTAAACAGTTCAGGCAAGAGCTGCGCTTCATCAACGATAAATATACGACTGCCTTGCGCGAGCCTCTCCCGTAGGAGTTCGGGCCGCGCGCTCAGTTCCCGGAAAGTATCAGCCCGCGACAAATCTACATAAAGAGCATCGGGGAATGAGCTTTTAACAAGAGTGCTCTTGCCAGTCTGCCGCGGTCCGAACAATAGAATAGACTTTTTCTCGAGTAATTTTGGTAAATTAAGGTGCCTTGTATACATACGGCGGCGCTCATGTTGTTTTTCGCGAAATATAACATGAGCGCCGCCATTTGTGTAGACCATTTGTTTTTTAGTCCGCCCTGCCCCATATCCTGCCCCATATCCTCAGAGCCTATGATACACAAGTTATTCAACAATACTCAGCGCCATGGGACTGGATGTTGAGCATGCGCCTTATGGAAGGGCGCCTTATGGAAGGGGGTGGGCGCCTTATGGAAGAGGGTTACATCTTCAACATTTTCAAGACATATTCAAGATCAGGGATGGGGTATACTGCCCAACAAATGGTTAGAGAAGGGACCCAGCCATAGCTGCCATGCTCGACCGCACATTTCAACTAGGCCGAACAGTCGTCGCGCTTCTCTTGCTTGGCCTGCTGCTGGCTTTTGCAGCTTGTCAAAAGACGGCGCAGGATCAGATCCGCATTGGCGCAATTCTGCCGCTAAGCGGAGCGGGAGCAGGAATCGGGTCAGCTCTCAAATCCGGACTTGAGCTTGGCGTGCGCGAGATTAATGCCCGGGGCGGAGTTAACGGCAGGCAGCTTTCCATTATTTATGAAGATACGCAGTCAGAACCCAGGAATTCAGTCGCCGCATTCAAGAAGCTGGTTGAGCTGGAGGGTTTAAAGATTATCTTTACGATCACCAGCAGCAGCGGCATGGTCTTGAAACCGCTTGCCGAGCGAGGCGGTGTTTTGCTTTTTGCCGATGTGTCGCACCCGGAGATGACCAGGGATACACAATATGTGCTTCGCCACTCAAATATTGTTGATTCTGATGCCGCAGTTATGGCTGAGGCCCTGCTGAAAAACAACCACCGGCGTGTGGGGGTGCTTTTTCAAAACGACGATTGGGGCATGGCTTACGCAGCAGCGCTGAAAAGCGCTCTTGCTGAACATGGGGTGGAAATGCGCAGTGAATTTCATTTGCCGCAAGACACGGACTATCGTGCGCAGCTGCTTAGGCTTGGGCTTAAGGACTTGCCGGCTCTGGTGAACCTTTCCGTTGGCAGTGCAAGCGGCGTCGCTGTTAAACAGTCGCGTGAACTTGGTTTTACCGGAGATATTTACAGCGGCGTTGGTTTTATTCTCACCCCCGACGCCCGGGTTGCGGCAGGGGATGCGGCGAAAGGAGTATACTATCAGACTTATCCGCGAAACTCCGAGTTTGTTCAAGACTATCGCAGGGCCTACGGAACAGACCCACCGTTATTTGCGCAAGTTGGGTATACTGACGTGGAGCTGCTTGCGGCGGCAATCAGCCGCACAAGCAGCGAGGAACCATCTGTTTTGAGCAGGTATCTTCGCAGCTTGGGAAAATTCAGGGGCAGATTCGAAGAAGTGGAGGTTAAACTTAACGGGGATATTCCGATGCGGACGGTGATTGAGCGATTTGAGTGACGAAATCCAACTGACAGTTGCCATGCGGCAAAAAAGCTAGGAGCGGCTTCCGTGGCCAAATGCCTTGTAAGCGAAAGCCTGCTACGCTAGAACAGGAGCGCAACACAAGTGGGGGAATACTTGGAAAAAGAACATAAAGTTCTTCGCGTAGCAGTCCTTGGAGCGTCGCCTAATCGCGAGCGCTACAGCAATAAAGCGGTTCGTCTGCTCGTTGAGCATGGACATGAGGTTTTGCCTGTTAATCCCGGACACCGGGAGACTGAAGGTCTGCCGGCCTATCCCAGTTTAAGCGCCATAGCCGGACCGGTCCACACTGTATCGATTTATGTCAGCGCAAAACAAGCTGCATCCTATGAAGCGGAACTCCTGGCGCTTCGCCCGGAGCGGGTAATCTTCAATCCAGGGACTGAGCATCCGCCGCTCATCGCTGCGCTCCGCGCGGCGGGCATGGAGGTGCTTGAAGCCTGCACGATTGTGATGCTCCGCACTGGCCAATTTGCGTGAGCACTGAGCAGGTGCCGCGCGATCACCTCGAATGCGGAAACTTTCCTTGTTGTTAGGGGCTTTTTGTTTGATACTCTAGTTTAGGCCAGCCGGATAAAAAGCATGGATATGAACTAGAATTCCGAGATCGCCCAGTTCTAAATCATTCATGCTACCATGAATAGCAAGACAGCAATTTAGGAGGCCAGCTATTACTTCACTTTAACGTTTTTCTGTGGCCCGCTTTCCCACTTTCATGTTGAAGAAGACGAATAAGGGTTGCATGCGGATTAGATCTAAACTTGTTTTGGCGATCCTCGCCGTGCTGGTTCTCGCATCACTCGTGTTTTCGGTGGTGACCTACCAGACACAGAAAAGCGCCCTGCTTAAGGGCATCGACGAGAAGCTTTTGACAGCAGCCCACATTGTGCAGGCAGCTCTCGGTGAAAATTACCACGATGCAATCGAGAACTCCCAATCGGTAAATTCCGCCCGGTACCATGAAATCGTCGACTATAATAACCGGCTTTGCGTGAAGCTCGGTATTCAGTATCTCTGGAGCGTCATGATCGTCAACGGCGAAATCGTTTTTACCTCGGCGACATCGCCCGGTAAGGACGCCGCGAAGGGCGATCACGCAAAATTCTTCGATATTCACCGGGATCCGCAGGCCTTCGACGAAGTCTTCCGTGCGATGAAGCCGACGTTTGCCTCATTTCATAACGAATGGGGGCATGGCCGCATGGTTTTGGTGCCCGGAATTGACAAGCAAGGAAGAAAATACTGCTTCGGTGCAAGTGTGGATCTCAGAGAAGTGCATCTATTGGTTGAGCAGACAATGAAACAGGTGTTTCTCTTCAGCCTCATTGTCTTGGCCAGCGGCTTGCTCGTCAGCATGGTGCTTGCCGGCTCACTTTCGAAACCGATTGTCTCATTAACAACAGTTGCTGAACGCATTGCCGGCGGGGAACTGGAACAGCACGTTGAAGCGGCGGGAAGCAGGGAAATCAATTCCTTGGCGCACAGCATCGAGGAGATGAGCCGGGCGGTCCGCAGCAAAATCAGCGAACTGCAGGAACAGCGGGAAAATCTTGATATTACGCTGATGAGTATTGGCGATGGCGTAATTGCGACGGATGCCGCGGGGAAGATCGTCCGGATCAATGCCGTCGCCGAACAGCTTACCGGATGGCGGTCACGCGATGCGCAAGGCCGGGAGTTGGGCGAAGTGTTTCAAGTCGTTAGTGGAGATACAGGAGAGGCGGCACAGAATCCCGTGACGCACGCACTCGAAGAAGGAAGAATTGCCGGATTGGCCAACAATGTGGTGCTTATTTCAAAAAACGGCGAACGCCGGCAAGTGGAGGACAGCGCAGCGCCGATGCGAAGTCGTGAAGGGAAAATTATTGGTGCTGTCCTCGTGTTTCGGGATGTAACAGAAAAATATCAATTTCGCGAAGAACGCCGCCGACTGACGGAGATTATCGAGACAACCACCGATCTTGTGGCGACGGCGGCGCCGGAAGGACGGCTCAGCTATATCAACCGTGCAGGGAGGGTCTTGCTGGGGCTTGCTCCCGATGCGGCCTTGGAGCATCTGATGATTTCTGATTTTCATCCTTCATGGGTCCACGACATCGTGATTAATCAGGGACTTGTGATGGCGAGAGAGCAGGGTGTTTGGCTCAAGGAAACGATCATGCGCAGAATTGACGGAACTGAGATACCGGTTTCGCAGTTGATCATGGCCCATAAAGACGCAAACGGCGTTGTGCGCTATTATTCGACAATTGCGCGGGATATTTCGGAACAGAAGCGGGAAGAGTCCCGGCGCAAAACTCTTGAGTCGCAGCTTCAGCACGCGCAAAAGTTGGAGACGATCGGAACTTTGGCCGGCGGGATAGCCCACGATTTCAATAACATCTTGATGCCAATCATCGGCTACGTGCAGCTTGCACTGCTCGAACTTCCGCCGGAAGGCCGGCTCTATGGGAATCTCCGGGCCGTCGAAGAAAGCGCAAAGCGCGGATCGGAGCTTGTAAAACAAATATTGATTCTCAGCGGCAGAGCGGCAGAGGAAAAGAAAGTCGTTTCGCTCGAGGAATTGACCACAGATACTCTCCGGCTCTTACGTGCGAGCGTTCCTTCAACAATTGAAATTCGGCAGAACATGCAGCCCGGTTGCGGTGCGGTTTACGCTGACCCCACACAAATCCGGCAAGTCATAATGAATCTGGTGACCAATGCCTACCAGGCAATTGGACAAACGACCGGAATCATTACGATCAATTTAGAGTCAGAAATTGTGGACGGCGAAAAAGCGGAGACGCTCGCTTTGTTGCCCGGAAAATATCTCCGCCTCGAAGTGTGCGATACCGGCAGCGGCATTGAACCGGAGCTGTTAGCGCGTATTTTTGAGCCGTTCTTCACAACAAAACCGCTGAGCAAAGGCACGGGTTTGGGCTTGTCTGTGGTTCGCGGCATTGTGCAGAATCACGGTGGTGCGATTCAGGTGCAAAGCGAGCCGGGTGCGGGCGCATCTTTCGCTGTGTACCTGCCGGAAGTGCCGTCAGTCGATCTGCCTTTGTCAGACGAACCAAGCCTCATTAAGGGAAATGGTGAGAGCATTCTGATTGTCGATGATGAGGGAAACATCAGAGCGCTGGCCGCCAGCCTGCTGATGAAGCTCGGCTTCAGTGTTTTTACTGCTTCAAGCGGCATCGAGGCGCTGCAAATGCTCCGGCAGAATCCCGAAGGTTTCGATCTGGTTGTTACGGATCAGACGATGCCGCAGATGACGGGCCTTGAGCTTGCTGTTAGTTTGCGGCAAATCCGTCCGGATCTAAAAATCGTTCTTATGAGCGGATACAGCGACCAAATCACAGAGGAGCGGCTTCAGCAGTGCGGGATCAGTCGTTTTCTTCCGAAGCCGGTAGCGCCGGCAGCATTGACCGCAGCCATTCACGAGGTCTTGGGCGGCTGACCGCGAGGTCGATATATGATTCGAAGCCAGGGGGCTGGACCGGGACTCTGCTTCTTTTTTGCCGCGTTACTCAACACCGCCCAAATCTTTGAGCAAATCCTCGGGGTTGAGCGTATAATCACGTCCAAGGCGCTTCTTGGTTGTCCGGCGCTCTGGCAGTTGCGGAGTTGATTCTGGCGCGGCAGCGCTGGGGCCGACCAGTCCGCGTTGGTGCTGACTGACTGCGAGTTGAATGTTTTGCCGCTGTGCAAGCAGCAACTGACGGCGGGACTGCGTCCGAGGTCCTTTTTCGGCCAATCTTTCCTGTGCCGCCAGCTCAGCATCTATTGCTTGAATCGCAACCTCCGCACGGCTGGCTGCTGCGTCCTCCGGCTGGCTCGGACCTCTGCTAAAACGGACAAAATCCGCGCACATCCGGTCGGTTCGCTGCTGCAGCGATTCCAGTTGACCATCGAGCGCTTCCTCTGCCACCCTTTTTTGCGCAGCAGCAATCGCTATGGCGGCGTCAGCGGTCTGCGTCTCCGTTTCGCGGACTGCTGCTTGGCGCACAATTGGTTCAAGCGCGCTAATTGCCGCCTGCGCTGTCTCTTCTGTGGGATTATCGGCCAGAGCCTTCATCAGATCTGGAACATAGTTTTCATTGTATGTCTCTTCGTCGAGAACTTCGCGCAGGTAATCATCGAGGGTGATTCCCGGCTGCCGGACAGAGCTGGGGGCACTGTCTGCCGCGCCGTCGTGGACTTGTTTATATGCCAACTCACGCACGGCTGTCATAATGCGCGCAGTTTTGCGTTCGCTTACTTGCGCCGTGAAGGCAGGGTCTCCGATTGCGCGTTCCGCGGTTTGCAGCATTTCGCCCATTGCCTCCAGGTCCTGCGGCCCGCCCAAAGAGCTTTGGTAACTGGCGAAATGGAATAGAGACTTCCGGCCAGTCTCCAACTGATGTCCAGCAGGATCTGTGCTCAGTAACGCATGATCCGCCGCAGTCTTCAGATCTTGGAGCCGGAGGCGCTTTAGTTCGCGGACTGTTTGAATTGCTTCGGCAAGCTGCGCTTGATTGACGTCCGGCCAGAACATCTCATGCAGCATCTTGTAAAGCTCACTAGTCTTGTCGCTGTATGCCTCCCGGAACTTAGCAAGCCGCTCGGGATCTGTCTCCACATGAACATCTCCGTAGACACCGGCATAATCGCAGACACCGATCTGAGAGATTACAACAATTAGATAATCCTGCATAACCCGGAGATCACGGATATGTTCGACGAACAGAGACTCGTCATCCGGCGAAAGTTTTCCAGCATTGTTGCTTAGATGCTGCTCCGCTTCTTGAATCGCTTTCTCCAGTGCTTGCTGTGCTTCGCTAAGCTTGCCGCTTGCCTGCCACAACTTCTCCCGCCACTCCATGCTGTTGTCCTGGTTTGTTTTGTTTTGCACGGGCGGATGGCCGAGGTCCAGGGCGCGCGCTTGCTCAAGGGCGGCAAGCGTATTGTCTAAGAAGCTCGTGCCGCCGGCGTGCGCCTCTTGCCATGGATTGCTGCCCTGCGAGCGGCGTTCTTTATCCAGAGTTTCCGCGCAGAACTGTGCTAACTGTTGAAGATCATCCATCCGTTCAAAAGGATCAGCACCCGCGGATGCTTGCGGACTAAACGGCTTCATTTCGAAATTCGGTGGAGTATAGCTGCTGGATGCTCTATGGGGCTGAGGCGGTTCGGGCATGCGCAACTCTGCGCGATCGAGCGGTTCGGGCAGCCGCATATCTGCCAGTCTCTCTCCATTTGATGGAGGGAGCGGCTGCGCAGTCTGGGCGATACCCGATACTCCAGCTTGCGCTGTTTGTGTTTCGGGAATCTGCCCTTGGCTTGACGAGCGGCGCGGCTGTACGGCCGCTTGAATCGTATCCGGTCCAGGCGCGTTTCCAGCCTGTCCGGTATTTTCTGCGCGGGCAGCAACGCTGCTTTGTCCGGAGTTTACGTTTTGCTCAGCGGCTTCGGCTCCCTGGCTGGAGCCGCCTTGCTGCGCCACGCCGCTAACGCCGCTTTGCGGTGCTTCACTTCTTCCTTTGCCGGTTCCGCCTTGTGCGGTGCGAGCTGCGACTTGCGGCGGTACGGTTGGCGCAGCATCAACTTGACCTGCATTTTCTGTCCGGGCAGCAACGCTGCTCTGGCCGGAGTTTACGTTCTGTTCAGCAGCCTCGGTTCCTTGGCTCGGGCCGCCTTGGACTGCTATTCCGCTCTGGGGTGCTTGACTCGGTCCCATACCGCGTCCGCCTTGTGCGGTGCGTGAAGCAACCTGTGGATTAACGCTTGCTGCCGCATCGCCTTGCCCGGCATTTTCTGTGCGCGCAGCGGTACTTCCTTGGCCGGAGTTTACGTTTTGCTCCGCGGCCTCAGCACCTTCCGCAGACCCGCCTTGAGCTGCTACTCCGCTGATGCCGCTCTGTGGTGCTTGGCTTGTTCCAGTGCCGCTTCCGCCTTGCGCGGTGCGAGCTGCG
>JAKPSH010000147.1 GCA_029555385.1 Pseudomonadota bacterium | reverse complement strand
GGCTTGACTGAAAACCCGCCGCGATATCCGCCGAAAAGGCCTTTCAGGGCAAAGACGGCACCCCCTTCACCGAGAGTGGCTGCCGCGTAACTCGTGGTGTACGCAAGTAGCCGGGTCTTTTCATCTTGGCCAGTTGCGTCTATACGCAAAAACGTGTGACCGAACATTGATGCGGGATTGTTTAAGTACGCCGCGGGAAAGATCAGCGTTATCCCCGCGGGATTCAAGCTGGTGTACCACTCGTTAAATCGCGAACAGGGCTGCTCCGGCAAACGACCAGCGTCAAAACCTTGCTCAGATTTCAGCCATTCGTAGCGGGCGATAAACCGGCATTGAGGATGCTGCACGGTTTCCTCTCCCGAAGCTGCTTGCTCCTTCGTCTGCGGAACAAAAAAACTCCGCAGCGTCGCTTCCAGCTCCAACTGCGGATTGGTCTTGCCGCCGGGAGCATTGAAAAAAGTCTCATCGTCGGCAAAACTCTCCATGCCGCCCAGCACCCGCCGGTAATGGAGCAAAGTTTGCCACTCCGGAGAATCAGCGAGATTCCGCTGCCGGGCATCCGCAATCAGCTCAGCCAGATAGGCACTGTCCTGCGCCTGCGAAAGAGAGGGGGCGAGCAATAGACAGATCCAAAATAAAAAGAAAACTCCCCGCATGCAGCAAGTTCCAAAGACAAAGAAGGCACTGACTGTTTGAACGCAGTCAGTGCCCTGAACTGAAGAAATGCAAGTGCAGCAGTTAGATGGCCTGTGCGTACTTGCTCAGCACGGGATCAGCGGCCATAACGCGGCGGAGCGAATCAGCTACCTGCTGCGAACTGACATCATCTGCGGAAAAAATTTCCGCGAAATGAGCCTTAGCGGCACTGAAAAATACCGGCTTCGCCGATTCTTCCATTCCCACCAAGTTCGCCAACGCATCGAGTGTCTCACCGTTTCCAGCCGACATATCACGGGCCAGTTTATTCATATTGGAGCCGATAAAGACCGTTGCCTTCCAATTTGAAGTCACAATTCCGTCCCGCGTGCAGCCGGAAGTCTGCGAGGAAATGGCGAACGTTTGGTTTCCAGAAGTGCCATTTGTCGTAGCTCCGAGCACCTGCGGCGCAACACCGCGGTCCCCTTCAAACAACTTGGAACCCCAGCCGCAGCTCCCAATATTGTTCACTTGAGCAAAAGCTGACACGGGAACCAACGCGAACAGAACCAGTACTAGTAAGCTTCTCAACATGCAAAGATCCTCCTAAAGGGTTGTTTGTCCACCGAAAGAAGAAACTCTAGTAAAAAAAACAGCAATCAGCAATGATAGTCTTCCGCATACGCCGCGATAGCTGCTAAACTAAAGTGGGAATTGTCCGCTCTTCCGGAAGCGCAGATGGTTTCGCGCCGCTTATCGGCGACAAGTCACATAGAATTCGGCATAAATTATTAAGACAGGTTTTTTGTCGGCTGATATGAAAAAGAACGAAGAACAGAACAGTTCCGAAAGACAAGGCGCAAAAAAACCGGCGTTGATTGAATTCTTTCGCGACCCGAGCAAGCCAATCGGTGTGCGCGTCGGCATTATCGTGCTCGTCTCGATGATGCTCATTTACCCTTTTCTCGGGGGA
>JAKPSH010000144.1 GCA_029555385.1 Pseudomonadota bacterium | reverse complement strand
CGCTTGAGGAGATCAAGAATTTCAAGCATTGGTTTCAGGGCTCCGGCTCGGTGTTGTCGTCGATAGCGACGCGAGAATCTACTAGGGCGAGCGATGATTAGGAAGATAAAAAAGAAGACTTGGCGAGTGTATTCTGAGAAGGCGGGGAAATTAGCATGGACTTCTAATGCTTCGCAAAATGGATGTCGTGATGAAGAGTAAAAAAAGGAAAGCAATTAGTCTCTTCTCGGGTGCCGGTGGAATGGATATCGGGATTAGACAAGCGGGTTTTAGCATTCTGGCCGAAATCGAATTTGATGAGCACTGTTGCGCAACTCTAATGGCGAACGCAGAGCGGCAGCATAGCGAAACTCGTGTATATCATGCCGATATTCGAACGATAGAGCCAGCAGATTTGCTTGAAGATCTACAACTTGAAAAGGGTCAACTAGACCTTCTTTTTGGGGGGCCGCCATGCCAATCTTTTTCCCTCGCGGGAAAACAGCTTGGTTTGAGTGACGAGCGCGGCCCCTTACTTTTCGAGATTGTCCGCTTTGCCAAGACAATAGAGCCCAAGGTGATCCTGCTTGAACAGGTAAAGGGCTTGCTTTCATCAAAGGGCTGTGAGGGACGGCGCGGGGAGGTGTTCGAAAAGCTTCTTAGCGAACTTGAGGGGATTAACTATACTCCAAAGTGGCGCGTAATATTAGCAGCAGACTATGGTGTTCCACAACTCAGAGAGCGACTTTTTGTCATCGCCACGCGAGGACGTAATGGCTTCATTTTCCCCGAGAGGACTCACGCGCCAGTTGAGGAATGTAATGGCCTTTTTCAGTATAAACCTTATGTAGGGATAGGCGAAGTTATTACCGGATTAGGAAAGCCAGCCCCCAAAATTCAGGGGAAAACAATCTATGAACGACCTGACAGCCACGTGGACGTGACTCCCGAAAGAGACCGTGAACGGATCGCTCAAGTGCCTGAAGGTTCGTATCTTGCAGCGCAAACACATCTTGGCGAAGAACTCCGCCGTGGTTTATCTCCAAAGGACACCACAAAGTACCTGCGGCTTCATCGAAAGCGGCCAGCTAACACGCTTCGGTGTGGAGAGATTTTCTATCATCCCACAGAAGACAGGTATTTGACGCCACGCGAATATATGAGGATTCATGGATACCCCGACGATTACATTCTCAAAGGCCCGATAAGATCAAGAACGGGTTCAGTGCGAAACTTGGATCAGCACCGCCAAGTCGCAAATTCGGTGCCACCACCTCTAGCAAAGGTTCTTGGGCAGCAGATAAAGAGGTTTTTGGATGAGCAAAATATTTGAACTCTATGGATACCGGCTGGATTGCTGGAACGATGCGGCTGCCACAAACAGATCGAAAGCGTGGTGCCCTTTCATGGATGCGGAATGCGACGGCGGTGGCAACCGCTATCTCTCCGCAATTGATTTAAGAAAAAGCAGCCACCTTGGGCGGTATTTTCCAGGCAAGGACATCGTTCAATCCGGCGTTTGCTCTCTTCGGCTTCATGAGGGAGAACAGCCTTGGATTGTCTGCCCACGTCGCCTCCTATCGCTAAAGGCCCAGAAGCAAACGAATTACCAGGCCCATGTAAGAGCCGAGTTGGCAAAGCGCTCGGGACTTGAACTGGGGAAACCATACCGTGCTTGGTCCGAAGTCAAAATGAAGATTGAGACCACGAATGATGACGAGGAAG
>JAKPSH010000130.1 GCA_029555385.1 Pseudomonadota bacterium | reverse complement strand
GTGCCAGCCTTTTTTGCAACGTGCTGAATCAACGAAATAAATTCTGCTCCAAGCAACATTCGTGTCCAGATTGCGATGATCTCTTAAGGACCCGGTTTTGGGTCCCTCGACCAAGAAAGGACACCGCGCGATGGGCCACCCTAGACGACACTACAAGCACGGCAACGTATGTATGGTCACAAACCGCCTTGCCGAAGGTCTGCCGTTTGTACCAAACAAGTTTATCAATGCTCTTCTTTACGGCGCCTTGGCCAGGGCATCTTCCCGCAATCCGGGCATTATCATCTGTGGTTTTGCGTTCTTACAGAACCACTACCATCTCGTCCTCGACATTGATTCCGATGAGAAGGAAATGGAGTCGTTTCTGCACGACCTGGATGATGAACTAGCCCGTATCGTTAAGAAACTGCTCGGCAAGCGCAATTTTAAGTGCTGGGCCCAACGCCCCCATGTCTCCGTGCTTGGCGACGCTCAGGCCGTTATTAACCAACTTGCCTACTGTCTTTTAAACCCTGTCAAAGCTAACTTCTGCCAAAAAGCAGTTGATTGGATCGGCATACACTCTTATCGCTTTCTCTTTGACCAGACGCCAGAACAGCACAAATGGCTCCGCACGCAGAAATTGACCACCCTGCCCAATACCAGCTTAAGCCGCAGGCTTGTTAACCGGCTCTATCAGCACTGGGACAATCTGCCGGGGAAGGTTTATCACCTCAAGGTCTCTCCGTTTGCCTGGAAAGCGCGTTTTGCGGAGACGTGCCTGCTATCCAATGAAGAAATCCGCAGTAAGTTCCTCGATAAGCTCGCCGAGGAAGAGATGGCGTGTCAGAAAGAGCGCGAGCAGTTAAAGCAAAAGCTTGCGGACCCTGAAGAGCTTGCGCAGCAAAACCCGTATAAGCACTACAAGCCGAAGAAGTTTGGCCGCCGGGTGTATTGCATTTGCACCGACCCCGAGCTGCGCCGGCAAATGATTGAGCTTTACCAGGTATTTTGCGCGCTCTGTGCCGAAGCCTGGGCAGCGTGGAAGCGCGGAGACTTCAGCGTAAAGTACCCCCCAGGCGCCTTCTTGCCGCCTCGCCCTCCGCTTTCCAGCGCCCTGCCCGATTACTGTCCGGATTTCTACTGACGCTTTCGAAGACTTCATCTGTACTCTTTCGCTCTCCCGGCATCACCGCCACGCAGGGATCTGTACATTACAGCGAAATCGGCGTCTATCCCGTCACTATTACGCGGCACTCTGCCGCCTCAAATTAAGTTGTGACGCCAAAATAAGCTAATTACTGCTCAAGTTGATAAGTGGCTCGCAGAATGAACCAGCGCACTACAAGTTTTCGTATGGAGAGATCGTATGAAGGTTGACACCATTCGTCCTCGGGGGTTGACACCATTCGTCCTCGGGGGTTGACACCAATTGCGCTTGTCTTGAGACGCGCCGCTTTAGCGAGAGGTGTGTTCGGTCCAAGCGCAAAGATTGTCCGGTTCTTTTCGTGTATCTCCGGGGAGGATCTGTTGCGGGCTGGTGTGAATTTTCTGCTGCAGCTTGATCAGCGCATCAAGCACGGCTTCCGGGCGCGGCGGACAGCCAGGGATATACATGTCCACGGGAATAAGCTTGTCAATTCCGGCGACCGTTGCGTAGTTGTCATAAAACCCGCCAGATGCGGCACAGGCGCCGAAGGCAATGACCCACTTCGGCTCGGCCATCTGTTCGTAAACGCGAATCAGCACCGGCGCCTGCTTGTGCGTAATCGTGCCGACAACCCAAAGCAGGTCGGCCTGGCGCGGTGTGAAGCGCGGCAGCGCGGCGCCGAAGCGGTCAGTGTCGTAATGGGAGCAACTGACCGACATAAACTCCATGCCGCAGCACGCGGTGACGAAAGGATAGGGGAAGAGCGAATACTTCCGGCACCAGCCAATCATCGCGTCGAGCTTGGTGGTAATAAAACTTTCGTCTGTTTTAATCATCGGTGGATGCTCTGTTCTACAAGTGACATTGTATATTTCTTAAGCACGATCAGCAAGCTGTCCGTGTGGTGCGAGCAATTACCGGAGGCCCTCCCCGCCGCACTGCTGCAAATAAGAAACACAGTCGTAAGCTGGACGACGCAGCGCTGCGCTATTCGGCAAACAGATCAACTTCTGCCTGCGCGAAGCGTGCGGCCCACTGTTCGATTGCGGCGGCCGAACTGAGCAGTTCCTCGCGAGCTTCCATTGTCTCGGCGGCAAGCGTCCCGGAGATGAACGAAAAGTCTTTGGCCAAGTCAGCCTGGTCGAGCTGGCCGTTTTTAATCCGCTCGGCGGTCAGACGGTATGCTTCCCGGAAGGGGATGCCGTTTCGCACCTCACGGCAGGCATCGTAGGTGGCATAAAGCTCAGCAGTCATTGAGATCCGGAGCTTCTCTTCGTTTACGCCGAAAGACGATACGACCCGCTGAAGGACGATGAGCATTTCATCAAGGTTCTTGACGGTGCGCATCACCGGCTCTTTGGTGTACTGGAAGTCACGATGATAGTTCGAGGGCAGCTTGGCGCAAACAAGCAGCAGCTCGGACTCCGCCGCGCGGACCTTCGCTGCGCGCGCACGCAGCAGCTCCAGCACATCGGGATTATGCTTCTGCGGCATAATGCTCGATCCAGTGGTAAATGCCTGCGGCAGTGTGAAAAAGCCAAACTCCTGCGAAGTATAGAGAATAAGATCCCAGGCAAATTTTTCGATAACGCCCGCAATATCTGCTCCCCAGCGCAGAAACTTCAGCTCGTGCCGCCCGCGGCTGTTCTGCGTGTCAATCGGGCTGCGCTGCGTTCTGCTGAACGCAAGCAGGTCCGTTACCATGCTCCGGTCGAGCGGAAGCGGAACGCCGAAACCTGACGCTGCGCCAAGCGGATTGGCGTTGATGCGCTCCAGCAGAGCGAGTCCATCGCCGGTCAGCTCCAACAACGCTTCGACGAAGGCATGAAGCCAGAGCCCGACACTGGAGGGCATGGCCGGCTGAAAATGAGTATACCCCGGCATCGGCACATTGCCCGCTTCGTCCAGCCGGCAGAGAAGAGCCTGACACAATTCGACCAGACTCTGCATGGTGCTGACTGTTTGCGAGCGCAGATAAAGCCTCATGGCTAGAAGCACTTGATCGTTTCGCGACCGGCCGGCGTGGATTTTCTTTCCCGCATCGCCGACGCGGCGCACAAGGAATTCTTCGATTGCCGTGTGGCAGTCTTCAAGCGCTGGCGGGATGTCAAAACGGTTTTCCTCGCTCAAGCGGCAGACGTCGCGCAGGGCTTCAAGCAGGCTGCGCAGCTCTTGTTCCGTCAGCAGATCGATGCTCCTCAGCATCCGGGCGTGCGCAGCAGAGCCAACGGCATCGTGATAAACCAGCGCCCGGTCGATCGCCGGATCGTTGCCGACGGTAAACTGATGAATGAGCTGGTCCAGCTCTTCACCTTTGTCCCAAAGCCTCTTCGACATAACTCTGTGCTTTATCTGCGTACGCCGGCAGCACGCCGCCGGCGCACGCACTAACTTTTTTAGCGCTTCAGCCCCACCCGTTTCAGGATCAAATGGTGAGCCTTGAGCCGGATGGCGTTGATATTAATAAATCCTTGCGCTGCACGCTGGTCATATCCGCCTTCCACGTCCATGCTGGAGAGCTCGGGGTCATACAACGAGCTTTCCGATTCCCGGCCGACGCAAGTAACATTCCCTTTATACAGCTCAAGATAAACGGTGCCGTTGATCGCTTCCTGGCTCTTGTTGAATGCCGCAACAAGGAAGTCCATTTCCGGCGAGAACCAATAGCCGTAATAAATCAGCTCAGCAAAGCGCGGCATCAGACTTTCCTTGAGGCGGTACACTTCGCGATCCATGGCGATAGCTTCGAGATCCTGGTGCGCCTTCCAAAGTATTGTGCCGCCGGGAGTCTCGTATACACCGCGGGACTTGATGCCGACGTAGCGGTTTTCCACCATATCGACCCGCCCGATGCCGTTGTTTGCTCCTAGTTCATTGAGGTAGACAAAAAGCGCCAGAGAGTCTGTTTCGATCCGTCCGTTTTCCCGGTTTTCAACTTTGACCGGAATGCCGTCCTTAAACGAAATGGCAATGCTCGTCACCTTGTCCGGCGCATCCTCCGGCGAAAGGGTCGTGCGGAACATGTCTTTTGGCGGCTTTGCTTTTGGATCTTCAAGAATGCCCGCTTCATAGCTGATATGCATCAGGTTGGCGTCCATGCTGTAGGGCTTGGCAATTGTGGCGTCAACCTGGATATCGTGCTTTTGCGCATAGGCAATCATATCCGTGCGGCCTTTGAACTGGTCGAGGAAATCCTTCTCCTTCCACGGAGCAATTACCTTAATCTGCGGGTTAAGCGCGTAATAGGACAGCTCGAACCGTACCTGGTCATTTCCTTTGCCGGTTGCGCCGTGGGAAACATAACGCGCGTTTTCCTTAGCCGCGATTTCAATCTGCTTCTTGGCGATGATTGGCCGCGCCAGCGATGTGCCGAGCATGTAACGGCCTTCATAAAGCGCGGAGCCCTTAAGCGCGGTGAAGATGTAATCGGTAACGAACTCACGCTTGAGGTCTTCAATATAAACCTTGGAAGCGCCGGCCTTCAGCGCTTTCTGGCGCGCGGCTTCGAGATCTTCCCTCTGGCCGACATCAGCGATATAGGCGACAACATCGTAGCCCCGCTCAATGAGCCACTTCAGAATAACCGAGGTGTCTAACCCGCCGCTGTAAGCTAAGACTACCTTTTCCATTTCGCCTCCATAGTAGTTTCGATTGACTTGCAAAAGTCTGATTACGCCAAACCAAATAAGTACCTGAGTTGGATACAATCAGGGTATACGGGAGTAAGTGCTTAGCACATCTACTCAAAACTATCTATGAAGGGGCTTTAATTTTCCCCAGATTAGTATAATTTGGGACAGCCCGCAGATAGGTTTCGTTCCTTTTGGACATCAAACAATGCGTTATCAGATTTTAACAATATTTCCTGAACTTTTTACGGCCTTCAAGCAGATTGGGCTGGTCGGACGCGGCGTGGAAGCAGGCTTGCTCAGCGTTGAAGCAACACAGCTCCGGGAATTCGCGGTTAACGCCTATGGCCAAGTAGATGACACGCCTTACGGCGGCGGTTCAGGCATGGTGCTTAGGCCGGAGCCGGCTGCGGCGGCGATTGAAGCGGCAAAGGCGCGTGCCCCAAAGGCCAAGGTGGTGCTCTTTACGCCGCGAGGACGTCTTTTGACCCATGAGCTTGCACGGGAGCTAGCCGCCGGATGTACGGCTGATGATGCTGGTGTAATTCTACTGTGCTGCCGTTATGAAGGTGTGGATGAACGCATCGCTCAGCATTGGGTTGACTACGAAATAAGCATCGGCGACTACGTGTTAATGGGCGGAGAGGTGGCAGCCATGGCGTTAATTGAGGCAATATCGCGGTTCGTTCCTGGAGTTTTGGGAAACCCAGATTCTCTTGCAGAAGAGTCATTTGTCTCAGGACTTCTGGAATATCCACAGTATACAAAGCCTCAGGAATTCCTTGGTCATAAAGTTCCTGAAGTTCTTCTTTCCGGGCACCATGCGGAGATTGCATCATGGCGTCTGACCCGCAGCAAAGAAGATACGCAAAAACGGCGGCCCGATCTGCTTAAAGTGCAGCAAGCGAGCGTGAACAAGAGCTGCGTGCTTGATGTTGCGCTTATCCACTACCCGGTGCTGAACAAGCAGGGTGCGTTGATCACTTCTTCGATCACTAACCTCGACCTCCACGATATAGCGCGCTCGGGAAAGACTTACGGCATCGACCGTTACTACGTAGTTCATCCGACAAAAGCGATGCGCAAACTGGCCGGTAAGATCAGCGATCATTGGTCCGTCGGTTATGGTGCGGCATATAATCCCAACCGCAGCGAGGCGCTGGATATTGTTTCAGTTGTTTCGGCGTTTGATGATGTTTTATCGGATATTGAAGAGCGAACCGGAATGCTGCCGAAGTTGATTACAACATCGGCTAATGCGGGCCGGGAGATGATGTCTTTTGCAAGGCTGCGCGAACTCCTGAACACCTCCGCCGAACCTCACTTGCTTCTTTTCGGGACGGGCTGGGGTCTTGCCCCGGAAATCATGGAGCGTGCGGACTACCGGCTCGAGCCAGTGTGCGGATATACGGATTACAATCACCTATCGGTTCGTGCAGCGGCGGCAATTATCTTCGACCGTCTGCTGGGCAAGGTGCGGCAATGATCTTCCCGTGCGCCAGAGCACCGGAGGGAAGGATGAAGAGTTAGAGGGCAGCTTTGGACGGCTTAAGTATTCTCGGAGTTGCGCTGGGGCTGGCGATGGATGCGTTTGCCGTATCCATCGCAGTCGGCCTTAGTCTGCCGCGCTTAAGCCGGCGCCATGTATTCCGCTTGAGCTTTCATTTCGGGTTGTTCCAGTTCTTAATGCCGGTTGCCGGCTGGTCTAGCGGGAGATGGATTCAACAGTTGCTCGCCGATTACGACCATTGGGCGGCATTTGTTCTGCTTGCGATTATCGGCGGGAAGATGATTGCGGGTTCGTTTCGGGCGGAAGAACAGCAGGTTCACACCGATCCAACGCGCGGCTGGGCGCTGGTCATGCTGTCTGTGGCGACCAGCATCGATGCGTTTGCGGTGGGACTGAGTATGGCTTTTCTGCGCGTTTCGATTTGGCTTCCCAGCTTTATCATCGGCGTGGTCACCGCTGCGCTGTCTGTCTGCGGCATGGTATTCGCCTCGCGCTTTGGCAGGTGCTTTGGCGCTTGGGCAGAGCGCTGCGGGGGGCTGGTGCTGATCGGGATTGGCGTGCAGATCGTGGCCTCCCACATGGGGTGGATGTAGCGCCAGGGATCTTTGCGCAGCCGGCTCTGGAGATTTAATCCCATTTAAACGGTTTGAGGATTATGTTAAATAGGAAACACCTGCAAAATCATATTGAGGAGGAGACGGCAATGCGGCAAATGATATGCGCGTGGTTGAGCTTTCTTTTCGTTATTGCGCTTTGCTCCCCGGCAGCGCAAGCGGAGCAGCGGGAACCCAAAGAGCAGTGGGCGCCGTTTCAGGTGGCGCTGATTAATCCGCTGCAGATGTACGGCGACCAAGTAAATATCGGCGGGCTGCGGCTGGACTTAATTTACGGGCGGAACAAAAGTGTTGTCGGCTTTGATTTTGGTTTCTTCAACAAAAGCGAAGAACTGAAAGCTATCGAAGTTGGTTTTGCGAACTATACCGAAGTCTTCCGCGGCATCCAGCTTGGCGTAGTCAACGCGGCGATGGACGACTCTGTCGGACTTCAGGCCGGACTGTTTAACGGAGTAGGAAAGAACGGCAGCGTTATTCAAGTTGGGTTAATCAATGACACCACCGCTCCGATTGCCGCGGCAAACAAAGTACACGGCCTGGAGGTCGGCGTGCTGAATATGAGTTTGCTGCCTTTTTCTTTCTGGGGTCCGGAAGAAATTGACGCGTTGGGTACGACTGAGTTCAGCGGGCTCGAGGTGGGGCTCGCCAACGGAAAGAAACAAGTAAACGGGGTGTCCGTTGGTTTGATCAATACAGCTTACAAGCTGAATGGCGTGCAAATCGGTGCCGTGAATTTCTGCGAAGAAGCGGCTGGATTTCAGCTTGGATTCATCAACATCATCAGCCAAGGAACAGTGCCGTTCTTGCCGGTGATTAATGCTGATTGGTAGACCCGGCTTGCGGTTTCCGGCGCGGCGGAGCCGGGCGAAAACCGTCGAGCAGATGTCTGAGGGCAAGCCACGGGTGAAAGAGCAGCATGCGCGGGCCGGCATAACGCATCACCTGGCGG
>JAKPSH010000125.1 GCA_029555385.1 Pseudomonadota bacterium | reverse complement strand
AACCATAGCGGTTGACTTCCAAAAATTGCGCCGGATATTCAGTGCCCAGCGCGATGCGGGAGTTGGGAACATATTCCGCTGCGCCGTATATGGTAAACTGCTGGTCGTAAGCTAAATCAGGATGCTGCCAAAGGAATGTATTGCCGTGAGTGTGGTAGTAGATTGCATGCAGAATAACTTCGGCAAGCAGCGTCAGTCCGATTGCCAGCGCTAAGCCAAGGCCGGCCAGCGCTGCTCTTGACATTAGCTCTTCATCTGCCGACTTGGTATATTGTCCATCCATGCTATTATGAAAACATATCAAGAACTTGTAAGCGTACAGCACCGCACGTTGCCAGTTTCGGCGCTTAACCTGAATTTCAACACAAAAGTACGAAGGACCGAAAGAAGGATATTGAGCAGCGTAATGAAATCGCGAGTATCCAGCGCAGCCGGCAAAGCAGCTACCGTACCACGATAGCAGCAGAGATGAGCCGGTTAGCAGAACAGCGTTGTTACACCAGGAAACAGTGTTTGCCCCAGCCGCGGCAAAGGCGATGAGGACCACAGCAGCGGGAAGAACCGTGCTGATGAACATCCGCCGATTCCTGCTTTGGAATACCGCGACGAAACGCTTGTCGATTTGCTTCGGTGCCAGCAAGCGGATAAATCGCGGCAGATTACGGCTGAGAAAAATTTCGGTTTTCCACCAATCAAAACGCTCTGATGGAGTAAAAATACTTCGGGCAAAATGCCAGAGATTTTGAAGTTTATCAGTCGATAACGCTGGTTTTTAAGCTGCCTATATTGCTGTATTGACAGAACAAATTCCTCTCGGTGTTGATTTTCATATTAAAATAGCATTAAATATGCTCCTGATCTTTACGAGATTCTGTCTTTTTAGCTGTTGTTTTCGCCGTTGTTCGCGTCTGCTCGCGGCTCGATCCACGGCGAAAACCTTTCCGTCAAAGGTTTTCTGCCTTTCCACTAACCCCAGAAGCAACGATGAATGCTGAACTGCAAAACTTGGTGAATGGAGTGGCGCACCGGATGTCCCGTATGCGGGCTGCCGCAGTGTTTCACCTCATGGAGCGGCTTGACGAAGTCGCCTCCGCGGGAGGTCTCGAAGCGCTCATTGTGGCGTTTGAAGACATCCCTTGTGCTGAGCGTGAACCCCATGAACAAGAAGCTGCGATGCGCCTCGTGCGTGAACTGCGGCGCTATGTCATGGGCAAACCGGAGCTTGTGGAGCGCCACCGGTGCCTTGTTGATGCGTGGATGGAGCACTGCATCCTGGCAAATTATTGTGCAGATAGCACGCAGCAGAGCCAGGGGACGACCGAGGATGCGCTCGATGTGATTCTTACTTCGATCGCGTCCCGGCCCTGGTCCAAGCGTGGAAAGGCCGAGCTGCACAATCTTGCGCAGTTGCTCTGCGATATCTCGGGGCTTACCGCGCGGCAGGGGGATCTCGCGCAGCGGCATAAGCGTCTCGTCGAGAGTCTGATTGAACACCTCATTTACGGGATCTATCCACCTGAGGACGAAGAAGGGGGAGTGAGCACTTCGCTGTTTCTCCTTACCCGGGGCTACTTCACCGGCTTGCCCCTTGGACGCATTCTCAGGGAAGTTGAGCGTCTGCTTCCTTGCGCATCCGCGGAGACCTTTGCTGAGGCGACGATTGATTTTATCGCCTCACTGGTCGAAAACGCCGAGGAAGCTCTCAGGGAACAAGGCCGGGAGCTGGCCGATCGCTTCGTTGCTGCGGTCAAGAACGGCGGGGCAGGAGCGCGCGCCGCACGGGAGGAGATGAACGAGCGCTGTGTGTGAGCCGCGCAATGTGCCGCCGGGAGAAGTTCTGCAAAGCGGAACTCCCCGGCGGCGATGTCTTCGTTTACTTGCGTTTTCGACGGAAGGGGCTCGCCAAATCCATTATTGCTCGATTACTTCGGCTTTGCCCTGGGAGATGCGTTTCAGCACATGCCTAATGCCGGCAATATCGCCATTCTGGTCAAAGCTGAATTCTCCAAAGAGACAAGGAAACTTTGCCCGGTACAGGTACGCTTTCACGTCTTCGCCGCTTTGCAGCGCCTGGTGCAGCGCGGCAAATGACGCGAAAGCGGTGAAAAATGTATAATCGTTGCTGTTCATCGGTCCAAAGGTTTTCAGATAGTTGTCGAACACGCTTTTCCCTTCTTCATTGAGAATACTTCGAGCAGAAGGGAGAGTTACGAAAATAAGTCCTTCGGCTTCCTTGCCGGCCAGCGCAAGAAATGTGCTGCTTCCCGGATGATAGGCGCCGTAAAGCTGGACCGGCCAATTTGCCTCGCGAACTTGTCGGACAAGTGCCGCCAGTGTTTGTTCGGTTTGACTGAGAATTACAAGTCCGGACACGGCCTTGGCTTTGATACGGAAAATGAGCGTTCTGTAATCGGGCAGAGAAGACAAGAAATCTTCGACTACTATATCCGTATCCGGAGGAAGACGCTGTATGAAAGCCTGCTTCATGTCTTGGCCGTATTCCGTTTGTTCCGCGAGAATAGCGAAGGTTTTGTGCTGCTCAGAGACGTGCTGGGCCAGCAGTGCCGCACCCTCGGCAGAGGATGGGCGGGTGCGGAAAATATAGTCGCCGGAGAGAGAAATATGCGGTGCGGCAGCATAGGATCCGATCACGAGAACTTTTGCTGCTTCATAGATCGGCGCGGAGGCCAGCATTGTATTGCTGCAGGGCAAACCCAGGACATACTTGACCTTGTCGATATTGGCGAACTTATGGGCTATTGCCGCCGCTTCTTTGCTGTCGCAGTGATCGTCTTCCACTTGCAAGCGGTAATTTCCTTTCGCCAGGAAGGAGTTGGCAAAAAGCAGCACATTTTTGACATCCGTGCCGTAAGTTGCCGCTGCTCCGGTGAGCGGCACTGAAACCCCGATGGTAATTTTTTCTTGCTCTGCTCTGGCGAGAGCAAAGGATGAAGGAAGAAGGACCAACAGCAGCACAAAGACGGTTGAAGTACGTCGTTCTGCGTTCAGTCTTGGCCGATGCATAATGTCTCAAGTTAGCATTTTCAGCGCGTCGATGCTATCACCCCGCAGCACATCAATTTTAGGCTGACGATGTAACCGGTTCGTATCAGCAAGCGACTACGGACTTAAATGCAAGGAAACGGATGGGGAGTCTTTCACGCCGTTAATTATAAACCATAGTTCAAGATTGCTGGTTTGGGAGGTAGGGAAGGATGGGCAGATTTAATGCTAAGTCATCTTTGGCGTTGTTTATTTTATCGGCTGCCGTGCTTAGCGGATGTGGTGGCGCGGACGAAGGAGAGGCCAGTCAGGCGTCAAAACGCAGTCCGCTTGCAGACTATCGCAGTTCCAGTGCAGCGAAGGATGCGCGTCGCGAACTAGTGGGCATGTTCACAGTTTTGAATCTAACGGCAGCTCAGGCTTTCGATCAGGTCGAAAACAATCAGTCGGCCAAGTGCGATGATGATGCTCCGGAACAAACAGGCGGTTCTAGTCCGGATTCTCCGCTAACCTGGCCGTTCAGCGTCAGCGTTGGGTGCTCGGAAAGCGGCAGCGTCGTTCTGAGCGGACAATTCTTGTTTTCTTATCCAGATCCAACCGTGCGCGACATTAGCGCCACGCTGACCGTTGACGAATGCAGACTGCTTCGTTCCACACTGAATCCCTATAACGGCCAAGTGGCTGTGCGCCGGACAGTTGTTTATCAAGACGAGTTTCGTGCAGCTAATACGAATTTCGATGGTGCTCTGCAAAGTTTAGCTTGCAGCTTTGTTTTAAGCGATCTTGCGATTCATACGTCGGTATCGGTTTCGCAGTGGCAAGCGGAGGGAATGGTGAGCGGCGGAGTTTCGCTGCACTGCACTGACGGCGTGACTCGATATGGCTTCGACTGTGCATTTGATGAGGTGCCGTTGGATAGTGTAGGGCCGTCTTTTCCCGCTTATTGTTCGGAGGTTGAGGCGGAGTAAGAGCTTATCAACGGCGTCCGCTGCTGTTCTTTAGTGCTTCGAGTTCGCTTAGATAGTGTTCCAACATGCGCAGCGACGGACGCCACAGATCGCGAAGGCGGCAGGCTGTCCCTTCGGTAAGCTCCCAAATGCGCTGTTTCTCGGTTCCTTTCTTATAGAGTTCGGAGTAACGGCGCTGCGGGTCAAGACTGAACGGATAACGCTTGTCGACTTCGCGTACGACATCGGCGTAAGTGCGGCCAGTCTTGAACAACTGTGCGGCCATTTCAAGCGTGTTCTGCTGCTCCGTCAGACGCTTGTTGAGCTTTGTAATGCCGCCCCGGACATGGGCTATTTGCTCTTCAAGAAGGACATCGGCATCAAGCAGGGCATTCAGCTCCATCTGCATGGTGTAAGGAAAACGCTTGCCTTCCATTTGCACCATCTTAATTAGACGCCGCCGGTACGTGCGGATGAAGAAGTAGACAAAAAAGAAATGCTCGCGGCGTTCGAAGTAGGGCTTGGAAACGAGGCGCGATACAACCTCGAAGAGCCCGGGGCGGGTGAGGCGGTAAAGCGGATACTTCCCTGGAGCCACTTGGCGGGCAAAGCCCTCATCAATCAGGTTCTTGAGATAACGTGCTGCTTGATTGTTCTGAATGGAAAACCCGGCGCGTTCCTCGATAAGTTCAATCCAGTTGGCGAATAATTCCAGATACCAACGTACTTCAACCTGCCGGAAACCATGCTTGAGATTCTGCCCATGAGCAGTCAAAACGGCGGCAGCGATAAAAGGTTCATTCCGGTCGAGCACTGATTGGCGGGCCATAACGGGTTCCTTTTGCTGTCTAGCATTACATAGTAACTACTTTTTTGCATTATTTTTAGGCAATGTAAACCACGTATAGAGGCCTAAAATAGGGGCAATGTGCGACGCAGCTGCCTGAAAGACCGCAAATAGTAATTACACAGTACTCGTTGAGACCTGGATCTCGTTAAATCGAAAGGCTAGGATGGCGATAGTCGAGAACAGGCTGGTCAATGGAGGTCAGTATGGCAGGGCAAGAAAGGAATCTAGTCAGAAAAAGCAGTCAAAGCGGATTGGCGATTGGTTTGGAATGTGTTTTGCCCAAGGTTCAAAAACACGGTGCTGATCCGCAGGAGCAGGCGATGAACTATCAGCAGTTAGGTCTGCTCAATGAGGCGCGGCTGCAGTATATTGCCGCAGAACAGCATTATCTGCGTGCTTTGGAACTGCTAACCAGTGCGCAAGCATCGCATTCAATGCTTTGGGCGTCGACGGCGCGCAATTTAAGCCTGCTCTACTCAAAGACAGAGCGCGTTTCGCTTGCCCGCTGGTATGCGCGCCGGGCGCTGGGAGTCTGCCAGGACCACAATCAACGGCATCCGGAAGTAATTAAAACAATGGCCTTTTATGGCGCGCTTCTTTTTCAGCTAAAACACTATCATTCAGCAGCGCGCTACCTGAGACGTGCTTATCTGAACGGCAAGCTGGCGGGGGAGGGCAGCCAGCAGTTTACCGCGGACATCACGGACCTGCTTGCTGATGCCTACCGCAAATGCGGGAGCTTGGCGCGTTCGGCAGCGTGCGAGGCAATTTCGCGCAGACTGCGGCAAAACAATGCAGCGGCATATTAGGGCTGAAAACTTGCCCTGAAATAAGCGAATGAACACGCCGCGGTGTTAATGTATGTGAGAAGTCTCAGAGTGCTGTTTATTATACGAATCGCCCGAGTGAAAGCCGAGCTTATGCTCTGGCGGTGCAGAGAATGACGCTGCCGTGCGCTGAAGGCGCGCCGCCGCCCGCCTGCAGAACTCGGCTTGCAGGAACCGGAGATGTTTCACTGCGCAACACAGCGCGGCAATCCGATTTCCTGCGGCGGGCCCGCTCCACCCCCGCCCCGGCGCATCAGGTTAAGCCTTCAGCGCCCGGCAGCGTCAAACTCTCCACCGGCGTTAAACCTGAGCAGGTACGCTGCTGCCTCTCTTGGTTGTCTTATGTATGTTTGAATACCTGGATGTTCTGCGCTGCTTTAGCATTACTCCGTTATGTACGGGGGAGAAATTACTGAGAATGCTTTCCAGCATGCTGAATATCTTACATTGAAGAATAGAAATTGGCGGAGCTGCTGACAATGTCGTGATCACGCCCAGAGCGATGCTGCCGGGTACTGAAGGCATGCCCCTTTTGCGCCGGGGAGGCAGCAGGGCGGGCCGGCTGGTGGAAATGCGCGTGCCTGGCCGCAGCTTGTTCAGCCCGGCAGCACTTGCTGCAAGCGCAGTTCTGCAAGCCGGCGGCGGCGCGTGCCTTCAGAGCCCGGCAGCATCGCTCGGGGCGAAGCCAATGGAGCGCACAGCCGCGGCATATTAGAGCTAGCGGCAGACGGGACAGTTTTGCATCCGCAAAGGACGCTCGAGAGCGCTTTGTGACAAGAGCTCGTCATTGCGAAATAATTCCGCGGTTGCACCATCGGCGCAAATGCGCCCGCGGCTGAGCACGAGAGTTCTCTCGCACACATCAAGTGCCAGATCCAGATCGTGCGTGGCGATTATCTTTGTATGCTTAAAGGTTTTGAGCAGCTCAATGAGCCGGCGCCGGGCCTGCGGGTCCAGGTCGGCTGACGGCTCATCCATCACCAAGATGTCCGGCGACATAGAAAGAACCGACGCAATGGCAACACTGCGTTTTTCTCCCTTGGAAAGCCGGTACGGCGGGCGGTCTCTCAGCGCACCCGCACCAACCGTTTCAAGCGCCTGCGTGACTCGCTGTTCTACTTCCTCCTCCGGCAGTCCTATATTCAGCGGGCCAAAAGCCACATCATCAAATACGGTCGGCATAAAAAGCTGGTCATCAGGATTTTGAAACACCATTCCTACGGTGCGTCTCACGGCTTTGAGGGTTGTCTTTATCAGTGGAAAATCCCCGATGCGGACTGTTCCTTGAGCCGGGCTCAGGCAGCCGTTTAGGTGCATGAGCAGCGTGGATTTTCCGGCGCCGTTTGCACCGACCACAGCTACGGATTCCCCGTGTGTGATGCGAAACGAAACACCCTGCAGGCCCGCCGTGCCATCAGGATAAACGTAATGCAGATTTTGAGCTTCGACTATGTGGTGGCTCATTCACATTGTTCCCGTCAGTATTTGTCCGATAATCAGCGGCAGGTTAAAAGCGCGAAGCAATAAGAAAAGCAAAGACCAGCCGCAGAGAAACAATATATCACGCTTGCCGAATTCCGCCGGCAGAGTGCGCTTGATATCACCGTCAAATCCGCGGCACTGCATTGCCGAGTAGATGCGTTCCGCGCGTTCCATAGTGCGAAGCAGCAAGCTGCCCGTAAAAGCGCCGTAAATCCTCAAACCGCCGGTGCTATTTTCGAAGGTGCGGAGAGATTTCGCTCCAACCATTTTTGACGCCTCATCAAGCAATACGAAAAGATAGCGATGCATAAGCATCAACTGCACCACAAAAATCTTAGGGGTTCCTAAACGCAGCAAAGCGCTGCACACGGGACTAAAGCCAGTTACGGCAATCAGGGCGAGGACTGAACTTACCGTCAGCACAAAGCGCAGCATGATTGAGCTAAAAGATATCCAGCCGCCGGATATCGTGAAGTTTGCTAAATGAGACAAAGGAGCCCGGTCGATCAGCGGATTAAATATTCCGACCAGGAGCGCAAAAGGCAAAGCCAGAACCAATCGGCTCAGCACGCATTTGAATGGAATATTTCCAACGGAGATTAAAAATACCGGGTAAACAAAGAATGGAATCAATGCTGCGATCTCGTATTTTCCGAAAGAGACAACAACTGCGATAAATACGAGTGTTGCCAGCAGCTTTGCCCGGGGATCCAGGCGGTGTAAAGGCGTAGACGCACCCGCCAAATCATCGAGATGGCCAAGATCGAAAAAATGCCGACTAATACTTGCCATCGCGCAACTCAAGCACTACCACGTATAGAGCGTTTCTTTGCAGCAGCCCGGGCAGCCAGTCCATATTATTAAGACCTTTGCTGCGTCCGGCAGCCAAAGCGCAGCGCGTATGCGAAAACAACAACAAAAATCAGCGTCAAACTTCCGCCGATTATTCCGGAGAAGCTCGTGCCGGCATCTGGCGCTGGCCAGGAAGGAGTTTCTTCCTGAGCACTGTCGACGGTGCCGGTAAAGCTGTAGTCAGGCAATAATGCAGTTCTTTGTTGAAGCTCTGCCAAAAAGGTTTGGATTCTGCCAGTGGGCGTGGGCAGTTCTGCCGTCCCCGCAGCTCTCTCCATCGCCCATTCCAATCCGTCAGGATGCGTTGAGGCAAACCAGCTTAAGATGGCGCCTGCAAGCAGGGCGGCAAACAATAAACCGGCAATAACATTGCGCAAGGGAAGTGCGGCAGGCAGCGCCGTATGTGCTGCGGGCTGCAATATCTCAGGACGCGCTTGCCGGACAAACTGCACGACAGCGGCGGTTGCTGCACCTTCGACAAGGCCGATGGCCAGATGGATCGGCTGCATTAGCAGCAGGAATGAGCTGAAGCGCAGCGCAGATATTTGCGAGAACAGCGTTTCCAAAACAACGGAGAATGCGCCGAGTTGCAGACCAACAACGGCAGAGACAATCGAAGCTGCATAAAGACGGTTGACAGTTGAATTTGCCGGACACATTTTTCGAAAGATTAGTGGATAGGCGATGAAACAGGCAAAGAAACCAAGATTAAATATATTGCAGCCTAGAGCGAGCAGCCCGCCGTCTGCGAAAAAAAGTGCCTGAACTGTAAGCACAGACGCCAGCGTGAGAAACGCAGCGTGCGGTCCAAGGAGAATTGCGAGAATCATCCCGCCGCCTAAATGCCCGCTTGAACCTGTACCCGGGATTGTAAAATTGATCATCTGAGCGGCAAAAACAAAAGCGCCCAAAACTCCCATCAAGGGAATTCGCCGGTCATCCAAGTTGTCCTTAAGTTTCTTGCAGGAATACCCAATCAAAGATGCACTGGCGCCCCACATGATACCCCCGACTGCCGGTGAAATTAACGCATCTGCCATGTGCATGTTGTATCTCCTTGGTACGTGAACTATTTGGTATTGGCGTATAGTGGTAGCAAATAATTGGCGCAAATGCACCAGTAGCCCGTCAAGCTGCCAAGAACAGCAATAGTCTATAGAAATTAAGCCCGGCTCAGCGATTACTGAGCAGGATGCAAAGCCTCAGAGTCTCACTTTCTTAAATGCGCCGCCTGAGCTGTTATCTGACCGGTGTTGCCGCTGCGAAATCCACCGAGTTGCCCACGTAGCGCAGACGCACGACTTCTGCGAGAAGCGCCGCGGGCGTGTCGGAAGAAACGGCGGCAACACCGTAAGTATCAGCAGCAGTGCCGAACAATGCGCTGTCATGAAGGGAGAAATTTGTCGCGCCATGCGGGGGAATGGAAAAGGTGTTTGTCTGGATCCCAGCGGCGGTACTGACACCGATCTGAACTCTTACTGTATGGTCCTCGGCATTAAACACGTTCAAGTAGTTATGCATGTCGAGAAACAGATTGTAAGAACCAAAGATGCTCCGAGCTAAAGCTTCCTTAGCCTGGGAGCCGTACATGGCGCTGACTCGCCCCTGTTCGCTGCGGTTACGGAAGTAAAACATGCTTTGTGCAATGATCGAGTTAAGAACTTGTGGTTCGATTACTGCCGTGCCGTTTTCCCCAACTGCCAGTAGACCTTCACCGCCGGCAAAGAAGTGCTGCTGTCCGTGTGGTGGCAGGACAATGCTTTTGTGCCACATTTCTTCTCCGCTTGCGCGCAGGAAGCGAAGTGTCACGCCGACCGGTTGGCCTAAGCTGTTCGCGAGCTCCAACCAGTTATCTTCACCGAACATCCGGCTAATCGGCGCTAGGGCAATATTGCCGTTTCCGGATTTTGCGGTTAGTGCAAACGCAAAGTCATAATGCGTCGGCATTTGACCGAGCGGGGCATTGCTGCCGTAGCGGATAAGCTGCGCCAGATACGGTGCGGCATCGTCCTCGGGAATGATTTCTTGCAGTCCAACCATCGAAGGACCTGCCGAGACGTGGCCGCCGTCAATGTCGGCACGGCCATAAGCCGGAATATAGACATGACGGGTAATTAACGGTTGCCCATCCTGGTTGTAAGTCTTGACCGTGTAATGCTGCATCGAGCCGGTGAGGTTTACCAGCGAAAGCCAGTTAAGCACGGCGTTGTTTGACTCCGCGGGATGCTCGCTGGGCTGGAAGGTGTTGAAGCTGACGGCGGCAGTGCCGAAACTGGCGTTGACCAGCGGTACGTCAAAAGCGAATTCATAATCATTATCTTCTCCGCTGCGGTAGAAGAAAACACGTCCGTCGATGCGGCCCTCGAAGTCGATTCTTACCAGGCCGTAAGGATTTGTGCTGAAACCGGGCATATCATTGAGAATTAAATCCACTTCGCTCATCGCCTCGATGGGGACTGCGGTCTGGTGCAGCAGTCGTCCGTTCATCTCATGAAGTGCAACAGTGACTGTTTTGTTGTCGTTGGACTGATTAACCAGTTCTAAAATATTGGTCATGTTTAAAGCGCGGTTCCAGAGCGTATAGACGGGACCTTTCAGCTCGGTCGCCGCACTCCCGGGATCTAGAGGATTCGTGCCATCGCGGATTTCACGATAATCACTGATGCCGTCATTGTCGGAATCCTGTCCGTTGTTTTCGTCCGGGCAAAAGCCGATGAGATCTCCGTGCATGAGGTGCGCCTTCAGTGCGCTCCAGGGCACATAAATCGTGTGCGCGTTTCGTGTATTGCCTGGTGGAATATGGCACACGGCAAGAGAATCAGTCCGGCATACTTCATTTGAATTAGTCTCGTTTTCCACAAGCTGGTTTTGCCCGGGGGGCTGCGCGGGACAATCGCCGACTGTATCGCCGTGATCGAGGTGTGCGCGAACCGCACTGAACGGGACGCGGAGTGACTGGGGATTGCCGGTATTGCCTGGAGGATAGTGGCAAAGCAGCAGTTTGCCGCCGGCACAAATCTCTTCGCCATCTGGGGGATTACTGCCGCCATCGTCAGGTACGGGATTGTAAGTGATATAGGCTTTGGCCGATGCGCGATTGCCGCCGGCATCAACAACGGTGACAACAATCTCATTTATGCCTGCATTAAGGGTGATTTCTGTTGAAAACGGCGGATCGTCGCCGCAGTTGCTACAGATTGTTTTTTCGCCGGAGCCATTTTGTGTATAGAAGATCCGAGCGATGTTTTTGCTGCCGTTTGCGGCGCCGTAGAGAGTAATTGTTTCCAGGGAAGTCTCCTGCGGAAGTTGGCCCAGACTTAGCTGTAATTCGGTGGTCAAGTCAATTACCTGCCGGCAGCCGATGTCGACTTCGAAGGAGGGAAGAGAAACCTGGCTCATCGAGCCGCTGGGGCTAATTGCCCAGACGGACGGCATTACGGTATATTTGCCCTGCGGCATGCACATTGTAACCCACGTTTGTGCTGCTTGTTCTGCGCGGCCATTTGCGGCGTAGCTCCAGCTTATTTGGTAGTCCGCCGGCTTTCCTTGAAAGTCATTGCCTTGAAATGAACCGTAGAGCGTCGCCGCGGGTCCGAATATAGTTCCCGAAAGCGTCCGGTAGGAAAGACGAACTTCGCTCATGCAGTACGACCGGTCAGCTTGAGTAGTTGTGCCTGGATAGATATCGCGCTGTGGAATTTTGTTGTCGGAAATGACGACCGTGGAGTCGATGTATTCGCCGATAGTATCCGGCGATGGCGTATAGAACTGTAGACCAAGCTCCGCAAACAGCCAGTTTGAGGGTTCTCCCTTTAAGCCGGCAAGAATTAGGTTATAAGAACCTTCGAAATTTGCTGTTTGTGGATTATAAGAACCCGGGAATTTCGTGCGGACAAAGCCGCCGGAGCTGCTGAGCGTGGAGCCGCTTGGACGCATGCCGCTGCCCCACGCCTGCACAAAAGTTTGGCCGATAATATAGATATCCGGCTGAGGGATGGTTCGGTAATATTCAGGCGTCTCGCGGTAGATATGCTGCAGACACGCGCCTCCAGATTCGGGCGGCGGTCCGGCAAGCGTGATGCTTCCGGTGACATATCCCGGTTTCATTATGAATGTATCACCCAGGTCTTTTGTCTTGCCCGGTTCTGCGTGAAGCGCGGGCACTTCCGATGCCATGGCCAGCGGGCTGATAAAGTACTCCTCTTCGTTGCCCTCTCGAAGCAGCATATGTGCATGCACCACGTTCTCAGTCTCTCCAGGAAGATCCGGCAGCAAATTTTTCAGTGTAAAAGAACCAGACGAGGGAGAGGAGTCCACTGTTGCGTAACGGTGATTGTTAAACGGCCCGTTCCAGAGATAAAGCCGGGTAAGATCTCCCAGGCGCTGTTCATTCACCCCCACCATATCTACTGTGCCGCTGATTTGCCCAAGGAGCGTTGGCGGCGGCACGTCGCAGACGATGCTTACGATTTGATCGCAGCTTACATTCACCATCTTTTGACAAAGCCGCCTGATCTTATCGTTATAAGGGTCCGCTCCTAGGTCGTACAGTACCTCGACGAGGTATTCTCCTCCGTCGCCCCGCACGGGCAGGTACTCTTTAGCTGCGCCGTTGGTGAAGTTCCATGAAAGCGCCTGGAGATCGTGTGTCGGCATCCAATATTCGGTGGGAGGCTCGGCCTTTTTTCGGTAGGCTCTCGCTTGTCCGCCGGTTACGGCAACCGGGTTTCCCGCGTGGTCCCGCCAGCTCATTTCGAGAAGTCCCACACATTGGCGAAAATTTAAAATGGTATCAGGCGCAGGTTCCGGATAAACCGGTGCTGCCTGCACAGCGTCAAATATGTACCAGTCATTCCAGTATTCAAAAAAAGCTGAAGTCTCAATCCGGTAGCTGATTCCAGCCGCGGACGATTCCACAGTAAGTTCGTAATCGGACCCAGTTGAGCTGTGCCATTGTGAATTATAAATTGTGTCTGTGTAGTGATAGCGCGAATCTTCTGAAGCAGAGACGCGAGCATTCCAGAATCCATTTGCGCCGTAATTTGTGTTGAAGAACTCCAGAATCAGCGGGTTGGTGTTTGTAAACTCGACTTTTCCTTTGATGTGATTCGGGTTGAGCACCGCCTGCGCAATAGCAAATGATGCGCAGTTCATGGCGATTAGAGAGCAGATACCTAACTTAAGCAGCGAAACAAACAAGAACCGGCAGAAAACGCTATTCATTTGAACCTCGCTAGTATCAAGCTCGGTTCCTCAGTTAATAGTTGAAGCCTATGCGCAAGGAACGTGCCAGGCGGGCAAGAGTGCGAAATAACGAAAAAGAGACAGTTCTGGTTAGGGCAGTTGATAAGTGTGTTACCCAAAAGCTATGAAAAAATATAATGGCATTATAATGGAATTTGCGCCTAGCAGGTTCGCGCGAATTTGGTCAAATGTGTCAGGCTTAAATGCAACCCCCTGCAATTACAGCATAAAACTGCGCGTATTTAACATGCATCGTAAGGTAGTCGGGGTGAATCACAAATATAAGGCCAGTATAAGAGCCGAGGCGCATAACTCCTTAATCAAGCCGGAGTCTGAGAGCAATGCCGCGAAAAGAACAGATCACGATCACCCTTGATTCTGAGCTTACGGCAAAGCTGCGCGATATCGCCAAGCGGCAAAACATGAGCCTAAGCAGTGTGATTGAAAACTACCTCAAATCAGCGGATTCACTTTCCGGCAAGAGCGACATTCAGCGCGTGCTTGAGCTGGTCAAAGATATTCATCAGCTCATTGAAGATAAAGACGCGGGGAAGAAGTCTTAGCGGTAGGAACTTCCTAGCCGGACAACCGTGCCGTTAAACACGAGGAAGAACAGAGCAGCCGAACCTCATATCCTCAAAACTGTTTCTGCCTCAAGCCTCCCCGCAGAATGTGTGGGGGGAGGCTTTGGAGTAAAGCCTGGCGAATTACATCACTTCGCTTGGCCGTCAACCGGAAGGGTTTCTTCGCCATCGAAGGGGTCGGTGAGCTCGCTGTCGACCAGCGTGAACTTCACTTTGCCGAAGCACAGCTCATCGCCCACATGCAGAACGCCGGTTTCGGCAACCTTCTCCCCTTCGATGGTCACCGTGACCAATGACGTGAGCACGCTGACATGAAGCGTCAAGTCGTCTTTCGGGGTCAACA
>JAKPSH010000118.1 GCA_029555385.1 Pseudomonadota bacterium | reverse complement strand
GGGGGATCCACCGTGGAAGGCAGGGGTGCAAGCTCAAACGCCGCTACCATTCCCGCGCTGCTTGAAACGGAGCTTCGTTCACGTCACCCGGAGAAAAGAATTAGAGTGATCAACGCCGGTCACATCGGCGACATTGCGTTCCAGGAGCTTTACCGTTTTCAAGGGAAGATCGCCTACCAGTTCCGCCCCAGACTGGTGATTGCACTGGATGGAAGAAATGACGGCTTTAACGCAGCGAGCTATGCCGATCACGGCTGGCGGGAGAATTGGATTCCTTATTTCGATCAGCTTGCCGGGCAGATTAACGTGATTATGCGCAAAGGCGGTACATCTCCGCTTGCCGGCATAAAAGCGGCGCTTAATCACTACTCAATGATTAATGCCTTGGTCTTATCTGCCATACGCACCAAAGAAAAAAGCGCATCTTATCCGCAGCAATCTGCCCCGCCAGTAGATGTGATGAAATCTGCGGCAAAGGCTTATCTCAACAATCATATCCTGCTTGAGCAGTTCAGCCGTCTAACCGGCTCCCGCTATTTTGCGTTTTTACAGCCGGCGATGTTCGACAACAAGAAGCAGCTTACTCCCCATGAGCGCGAACTAAAGGAAGACTTTGAAAACAAGTTTGCCGAGCCTGTGTTTTGGGCAGCGCTTGAGCAGTTCTACGAGTTTGCGCACGAGCAGTCAGGGACACTGCCGTTTTTTTACGACATCAGCGATGTTTTTCTCGATACGCCGGAGCAGCTCTACCACGACCGGTGCCATTACAATGACGCCGGCAACCGGATCATCGTCCGTAGGATTATTCAAACTATTGATGGATATGTCGCGCAAGATGCGGGCGCAATTCTCCCGGCAATGGAGATTGCGCCGGACGCATTACGTTAGGAAGTACCCCTTCCCGGCTTATTAACGGACTCCGAAGCCGGCGGCTGCACTCCGCCAACCATTGAGGAAAGCTTTGGAATTCCCATCGCGGCAAGAAGCAGCGCAGCGGTAATGAACACGAGGGCCATTCGGCGAAACTTCATAGCACACCCCCATAAACACAAGAATTAAAGGCAGATAGATGCCAACTCTTAGTTGGATATCGGCAGCAGGAGCAATAACTTAATATTTGGTAAGCCGCCTAAACGTGTGCATGCCCTACAGATACAGCATCGAAAACCCCTCGCAGATACAACTTTCTCGAAAGATATCAAGCACCTGGCTGGTTGGTTTATGAAACTATCTTTTGTGCCGTTCTAGAACTTGAAGCTGTCAAGTTTCCATTTGAGGGCAAACTATGAGCACCGACCTCCTGCACCAAAAAGTCATCTCGCTTTCGTCTTATCCCTTGTTCCATGATCAGTTGGAAACACTGCGAAAGTTTGAAGAAGGACTGCGCAATTTAGACGATTGGGGATTGGCTCGCATTAACCCTCTGGCCTTTGCTGAGCATTATGGACTGCCTTCAGGCGTGTGCGTCGATCTTTTTATCGCCGGTGCGAAAATCGGCCTGTTTGACTTGCGCTGGAATCTACTCTGCCCGGGATGCGGCGGCGTCGAATACAGCGTGGAATCTATGGATCAAATCGCCGGGGACAAGTTTCACTGCACAATTTGCAGCATCGATGTCACCACGGAACTCGACAACCAGATAGAAGCAGCGTTCTCCATTAATCGTGGAATCATTCCCATTGACGTAAGTCCTTTTAAATCTTTTGATTGCTACCGCCGCCATTTCTTCTCTTCTAACTACGAACGCAGCAAGGAACTTAATGACTATTCGCATCGGCATTTTGTCTCGTTTACTCCGCTCGATCCGGACGGACAAAAAATAATTGAATTCACCGCTGACAGAAGCTCACTCTACCGCCTGCTGAGTATGGTCTCTCATTCCGAGCTGCATCTGCGTATTGACGACAAAGAAACCGAGGCTGCGCAGACATTAATTGTTGATATCGCCGAAAATGGCTTCATGGTGCATAACCTTCAAGCGCACCCAGGACAAATTTCCCTCGCGATCAACAACCGGACAAAGAAGCCAAATGCCGCAGCATTGCTCAAAACCGACTTTTCACTGCTGCACAGCATACTGAAAAGCCATCCCAATATCCGCCGCCGCTTTCTCACGGCGAAAGATCTACTAAACAACCAAACCTTCCGCGAACTTTTCCGCGTGCAGAATCTATCGCGCGATCTCAGCCTGAATGTACAGAACCTGAGCATCATCTTCACCGATTTGAAAGATTCCACAATGATGTATGACCGGGCCGGCGACTTCACGGCCTACAAACTGGTGCGGCGGCATTTTGAGATCCTTATTGCGATTATCCGCAAAAACTCCGGCGCGATCGTCAAGACAATGGGCGACGCCATCATGGCGACCTTTTCGACACCGGCTCATGCTGTTCGCGCTTCGGTCGACATGCTGCGCCAGGCCGCCGCGATGCCCCCGGAAAGCGGATACCGAATTGGCCTGAAAGTCGGCGCACATGAAGGCTCAGCTTTGGCGGTAGTCGCCGATGAACGTCTTGATTATTTCGGCCAATCGGTAAACATCGCCTGCCGCGTGCAAAATCTCGCCGCACCGGGAGAACTCTGGCTCACCGAATCCATGCTGCAAAGTCCGGGGATTGAAAACCTGTGCAGGACTCAAGGGATCTCACCCGTTCAACACTCGGCAATGCTCAAGGGCATCGAGCAGCCGATGAGCGTCTATCAGTGCCGGGTTGTCTAACCTGGAACCGTACCGCAACGTCCCACCTTTGCCGCTCAAAAAAAGAATTACAGATCCGGCGGCGCCGCCCGAAAAAGAATGAGATCGCTTGATGTTGGAACCCGCTCCATCTTGAAGCGGCTTGCTTCCTCCTCAACGAACGGCAGCGGCGCGGAGCTTCCCTTGGCCAGCTGCGCCAAGAACCATGGCTGCTCTTGAGCGGCAATTAATTGATCATGATTAAGTTTGCTGCCTTCAAAACTAAGCAGCTTCATCTGATACCTAGGTATCGGT
>JAKPSH010000117.1 GCA_029555385.1 Pseudomonadota bacterium | reverse complement strand
GCACAGCAAAATCTCTTCGTCCCAAATGCTTTTTTCTCGTCCGCAGAAAATGATTGTAAGGAGGATAATGAAAACTTAAAATTCAACCCGTTCCGAGCTTGACAAGTGGTCAATACATAGCAGGAAATCGGATTGCCGTGCGGTCTTGTGCAGTGAAGCATCTCCGGTTTCTGCAAGCCGAGTTCTGTAGGCGGGCGGCGGCGCGCCTTCAGCGCTCGGCAGCGACAAACTCTCCACCGTCCATGCGCGACTTCAGCGTTCTTCCGGGTGATGCCACAAATCTCCGCCATTCAACGAATATCCGGACGAATTCCGGCGGTGGGGAATTTCTTCGCTTATTCTAAACCTTAGAGTGTGTTCCTGACAGCGGCTTTTGACCGATGACCGGTTCGACATTTAATAACGATAGCGGCGTAAAATCCTTCGAACTTGCGGCTTTGCAGCATCCTGCTATCCTTGCCGGATGCCTGCAATTGTTTCTTTCATTTTCCGCTGGCTGCTTTTGCCCGGCATCCTCATCGGAGGACTGCTTTATAACCTGCATCTTGCTTTCGACAGCAGGTCCGCGCTGTCGGTCTATAATTTGGGCATCGATACGGCAATCTATGACGGCCTTGCCTGGCAAGCGGCTCAAGCAGGAAAGCTTCAACCGAACCCCGCCGTTGCCCCAGGATTTGTCTTTTATTTAACCTGGATCTACCGCTGGTTCGGCCACGCACCGCTTGCGGCAAAGCTCCTGAACTGCATGATGATCGTGCTGATCGCCTTGGAATCTTATTGTCTTTCCCGCCGCATGTTTGGCAAAACAGCGGGTCTTCTTGCTGCGCTCCTCATTTCTTTTTCGCCGATGTTTCACGCTTATTCGGCAACGCTTCAGTTCGAAGTGCTTGCCGCGTTTCTTTTCTGCTTTGCCGTTAGTTTTCTGCTTCACGGGCTGCGGCGGCAAGGCGGGTGCTCGATGTTTGCCTGGAGCGCTGCCAGCGGTCTTGTCCTTGGCTGTGCCGTGCTCACGCGCGAGGCTTTTCTTGCTGTTTTGCCCGTATTTGTCCTGGCGATACTTGGTTCCCGTTCTTCTCCGCCGAGGCAGCGCATTTTTGCCGCTCTCTTTTTCATGTTGCCTGTCCTGCTCATCGCCGGCTTTTGGATATTCTCGGTTTACCGCGCAAACGGAGTGCTCGTCCCGGTATCGGCAAAAGGGCCAATCAATATCGAAGCGGGCAATAATCCGCTGGCCAACGGAACATTTAATCTTACACGGTTCAATCCGCAAGGTTTCAGCTTTGACATCCCGGATCCGAAAGGATGGTCCTTTATCAGGCAGCGCCCGCTTCCGGCTTTATCATTGGCCGGGCGGAAGTTTCTTTACTTTTGGGGATTTCTTAAAGACGGCTGGAATGTCCCTCGCCCCCTGAGCCTTGTATTTTGGAAGTTAGCTTTTGGAAAGATTCCGCTTGAACACTGTCAAACTTTGGCCCGTTCAATTCTTGCGCTGTTTTTCTTTGCCGGTCTGGTCCTGCTTGCGCGCCGGCCTTTATGCATTGAAAATTGGTTTGGCCCGTCATGTGTGTTCAGCGTATTGATTGTTCATTTAATCTTGATGTCATCTCATCGCTATATCATTCCGGTGCTGCCGCAAGTTGTTTTTGTTGCTTCGCTTGCCGGCGCAAAGATTTTTGATTCTTTCTTGCTGTGTCTTCGAAGTAAGCGTTCTGCTGCGGCCGCGGCGGCGATACTTGCCGTATGGGCTGGATACGGCCTGGGGAATGATTTTAGCGGCATTTACCGGGAGCGTGCAGTGAAAACTGACGGTGTCATGTATTCGGACGAGACGGCAAAGGAAAGAGAGGAGGGCCCTGTCAGATTTTTCGATCGCGCGCGCGGCCCGCGGCCGGCGGTGATTATTGCCGATGAAATGCTTCCGCAAGGACTGTTCGCTGTGAAAATAGAATACCGCACAGACTGCGCCAGTGCGGGAGAGCCTCTGTTTTCTTTTGAAGCCGCTTTGGGAAGCGACGATGCGTCGTGCCGGCATACTGTCGTGTGCAATGAACACGATTCATATCAAACAGCGGTGCAGCCCTGCTATCTTTCGCGAGCGCGTGTAGTGAAACCTGTGGTTTATTATCTTGGCGGCGCCGGTCTTTGGCTTGCCCAAGTATCTTTTGTGCTGAACGCCGATCCCAGCGAGCTTGAAGAATGGGCCGTTAAGCGAGCCGCGGCTGCGGATTTGCCGTTTACGGTGGAGTTTAATGCAGCAAGCAAGCAGTTCCTTGGTGAAGGATGGTCGGGAACGGAGACTTGGGCGGATGAGCGGACGATTCAATGGGCGATAGGCCGGACGTCGATTGTTTTTGTGCCGCTGGCCACAGCGTCTGAGGCGAAACTTAATCTGCAAGTCCAGCCTTTCTTCGTTTCGAATCAGAAGCAGCGCCTTATGGTTCTGTTGAATGGAACCAAAGTTGACAGACGTGTTCTCGATGGTGAATGGCAGACTTTGTCAATGGAGATAGATCAGCGGGTTGCGCGCCGCGGAGTCAATATTCTTGAGTTTCGGCACGATTACGCATCTTCACCGGTCAAGCTCGGGTTGAGCGGAGACGAGCGTTTGCTGGCCGCCGCCTATGAGCGGATCATAGTTGCTTCCCGTGTCGGGGTTTCTGCAAAATAAAAGGGACGAAGAGTTATTGGGATGAGTCACGAGAGGTCCCGGTTGGAGTTTACCGCTCGGTGAGCGCTGCTTCAGCTAATGTTTTCGCTTAAACGCGCCGCCGCGGATCTCCCAAACGGCAGCCGGGATATCAAACCCCGCACCATCCCATCCGTAGCGTCCGGCAAGACCTTCGAAGGATTCGAGCGAGCGGATGTAGTCACCGAGCTTGTTCATCCGGTGTCCCTGAATGATGATCTTGGCAATATCATAAGCGTATATCGCAAGGATTACCGGTTTGCTGCCAAAGCGCTTTTCATACTTGGTGTTGAAAGCGTCTGCGTTCGCATTATCCACCGTAACAAACCAAGCGCCTTCAAGAGCGCCGTTTGAATTCGAGATCTCTTCCTGCGATTCTAGGAGCGGTCCGGAGAAGAACTGGCCTTGATAGCCCAGCTCACGGAGCTTGCGGGCAAGGGTGGAAGGTTGTGGGGGAACTGTATTCAAAAAAACTGCATCGGGCTTTTTCTTTAGAACTTTAAGCGCTACGGCGCTGATGTCTGCTTCCCCGGCGGATATTTCCTCATCCGCCGCTGGCACAACGGCATTCGCGCTGAGCAGAGCATCGCGCAAGGCAAGCGTTGCGTCATGCGTGGAGCTTACAAAAGCGATCCGCTGATAATTCCTCCGCGGCAACTCACGCAAAATCGCCTCGACCTGACGGTTTATCGGAACATAATAACGAAAAACAAAGTGCATCCCTTGGCCGACTTTAGGATTGAGCGCCACGGCAAAGAGGGGAACCCCGGCGCGTTCGGCGAGCGTTTGGGCCGACATGGATGTCGATGAGCCTAGCGTTATCAGACAGTCGACATTGTCAACAGCAAGCAGTTTTTGAACTGCCGACACTGTATTCTTGGGGACATACTGGTCATCTTCGTACAAAAAACGCACGCTACCGGCATTAAAATCCGTCCGGGCAGTTTCCATTGCGTTCTTCATTACTGTTCCCCATTCAGCGACTGTTCCGCTCAGCGGCAGAACTGCGCCGCAGGTGTATTCTGTCTTTTGCACATCAGGTGCAGCGGATGCGGAAGCGGAGAAAAACATGGCTGCAGCAACAAAAAAGAAAAACGGATTCGGCTTCATTGCAGTTCTAGCCGGAATAAGTGTGCACACTGTCCTGCGTAGTGGGCAAATAATTAATGCCGAACCAGCAGAGAAGCAGCACGACAAAATTCACCGTGAGAATCCAAAAAGCAAGCGCTGCTGCTTCTTTCTTTTGCCGGCGAATGTGCATGTAAAACAAGTAAGCAAGCCAGGTAAGCAGCGCCCAAGTTTCCTTGGGATCCCAGCTCCAATAATGCCCCCAGGCCGTTTTAGCCCACAGCGCGCCAAAAAGAAGGCCGAAGGAAAGAAATGCATATCCCGCATAAACCAGGCGGTCGGCAAGGATGATCACTTCACCGGGATCTTCCTTGCGGCGAAGCAGCAGCAAGCCGCGGAGGGCAACAAGAAAAGCGGCGGCAAGAAGGGCGTATGCTTCAAGATAAACCACTACGTGCGGGACAAACCACGGGCTTTGCAGCGCCGGCATCAGGGTGCGGTCAAATACCTCCGGGTTGAGCGCATTAAGCAAGAGAAAGAGCACTGCCATAACAAGAGAATATGTTTGCAGCCAGAGCATCTTCCAAGCGAGCTGAATGCCAAACCCAGCCGCTGAGAGCAATATCGCATACCAAAGTCTGGTTTCGCCTAGGGTTCGAAGCGGCGGACGCTGGAGGTCGACCCAAAGCTTTGCTGTAAACGCAGCCAGGACAACTATCCCACAGAGCACGAAAAGATTGGCAAGCTTCAAAAGCGGCCCTTTTCGCGGATAATACGAGAGAAAAACGCCCAATGACCAAAGAATGGAGGCAAGAAGAGCGGCAATTTCAAAATGATGAAAAGTCATGAAATCTTCTTCCTCGCTCTAAGCAGGATTTCAAACGAGCCGAGCAGCATTAGCGCAATCCCCGTATAAACAACGGGCAGCCATGGGTCACGCACAACTTCGATAACGCTTAGTTTTGACCACTTGCCCATTCGTTCATCGTAACCAAGTTGATAAAGCATCCAGCCCGCAACGGAGTAGGGGCGATTGACTTCCAGCGTAATATCCTCCAACTGCTGTCCGGTGCTGTCGTAAACTGTTATAGTGGATCTGAACTTCTTGGGCCGGGGAGTCGTCATTACCAGGTATTCGCCCGCGCTCAGGGGAATAAAAAATGGATGAGCATGAACTTCCGCAGTGCTCAGCCATCCTATTTTTTCTTGTCCGGTGTTCTTGTTGACCGCCCGGACATAAGCGGCGGGGGCAGAACCTATTTCAGCAGATTCGACAAATCCTTGAGTCGTTGGCAGCGCGGACGGCAGATACTCCTCGACTTTTATCTGCCAATCGAGCAGCGCGAAAGCTGCGTCAGGCTTGACGATGGCCAAGTCGTTGCGGCGCTGTTCCTTAAAAAAACCGTGCTGATCAACGATGGTCAACTGCGGCTGAAATTCATCAATCCTGAAATCGTGAAGCTTAAGCGAAAAGGGCATTTTTGCCCTCTGCCGCTCATCGGCGGAGACGGCCTCGTCCGTTGTTTCACCTTCCGTCAAATTCATCCGCAGGCGTTCCAGGTCGCCAGCGCCGAAAGCCAACCCGGCGATGATGATCCAAAGCCCAAGATGATTGGCGAGGAAGCCCAGGTTGGCTGCGCAACTAGGGAACAAGCGCCTTGCGGCAGCAAGGCCGAGCGAAAACAGGACAAAGACAACGCACAGCGCGAAGGCCCAGCTATTGATGATATGATGCAAGCCGAGAGACTGGGCAGCGCCCGGGCCGAAATAGCGCTGCGGCACAATGCCCGCGATAAGTGAAAGGAGAAAAAGGCAGACAATGGCGGAGACGCTTGCGGGTATGCTTCCGAGCCAGCGCACAAACGCTGAGCGTTGTCTGAGCGTGTGCAAAACTAGGATGGCGAATATGAGCAGAACAAGAATCGCGGCGTTAACCGGCCACATTGGCGGTGCAATGCCAGCGCCGCTGTCTGCATATTCAATAAGAAAGCCGGTGATTACCGCACCGCCGACGATAAGAAAACTTTGCTGGTAGCCCCAGGGCTGCCGCCAGAAAGTAGAAGCCGTTTCCTCCACTGGATTTTGGCCGGATTCTTCGTTTCGTGAAATTGCTTCGCTGCTCATTTGCTTCAGCAAACTCCGCTGTTCGCCATTGCCGGCGTCTCGTCTCTGTCTCATAATGCGGTGGATGAATTGACTTCCGGTTTTCATCATTAACGGCTTGCCGCCTCCGCATCCCACTTCGGCACTACCGTTTCGAGAAACTTCTTTTTATCTTCATGCAACTTAGGCATGTCAAGGCCGATTACCTGCTGAGCTTTTTCTTTTGTCGAAATATCCGGAACTTCAATTTCACTGTTGAAGCCGTGTGCGGCTAGAATTCTCGTCAAATGTATCCGGGCTTCCTGCGCCTTGGCAACAGCGGTGCTCAGAATTCGCGCCACCTCTAGCGGCGCATGGAAGGAGGAGCCGTGCCCCGCGATGGCAAAATCGAGACGCCATTGGGCATGACGGATCAGCTTTAGAACGGGAGCCATCTCATCGTTGCTTGCGCCGGATTCCCATGCTTTTTTCGCCGCAAAATGTGCTTTAACCAGAGCGTCTTCGGCTTCGATACGGATAGCGAAGTTTTTGTCCTGGCGCTCAAATACATTGCGCATCAGTTCTTCCTTGCTTTCACGGTGGCAGACTTGGCAAGTTGTGCTCACATCCTTCAAGGGGCTTTGAATGTGATGGCTGGTGTATTTTACGCCGCCTTCGCTTTGATACGGCATATGGCAGTCGGCGCAGGAGAGGCCGCGCTGCGCATGGATGCCCAGCGCAAAAACTTCCCAGTCCGGGTGCTGGGCCTTGAGCATCGGCGCTTTGCTAAGCGCATGTGTCCAATCGGAGAAGTTCAGCGAATCGTAATAGCGCTCTATATCGTCGACAGTTGTCCCACTGTCCCAAGGGAAAACTAAATATGAGGTTTGCGGCTGAAAATAGTATTCAACATGGCATTGTGCGCAAACGAGGGAGCGCATTTCCTGATGAGTTGCTTTGCCGATGTCCTTTCCTTTGCGGCTGAAGGCTTCGATCAGCGCCGGGCGGGAAATGCGCAAACTCATCGTTTTTGGATCGTGGCAATCAGCGCAGCCGATAGCGTGCGTGACTTCCGGACCAAGGGCCGCCCACTTGCTTGCATAAAACTTCGCTGGTCCCATTGTGCTCATCAGCCGGGGGACATCGGGGCTTTTGCACGTCCAGCATGTCGCCGGTTGGGGGCCTTCTGCGGGAGTCATCGGTGCTCCGGTGCGAAGAGTGTTTCGCACATCAGTGACTGCGTAATGGTGTCCGCGAGGCGCGCTGTAATCTCTTGCAAATCCGTAGCCGGCCCAGAGCACGACTAAGCGCGGGTCTTCAGCCAGACTGTCAATCGGGACATTCCCGGCGTACTTGCTGCGAAAGTTCATATCCTTGGTCTTAAGGTAGCTTTCATATTCGCGCGGAAAATACTTGCCCCATTTGCTGCTGTCGGGTTCCCACTCGCTGATATCCGTGGCCGGGCGGTAAGTATAAAGTGCTTCTGTGCGGCGCTCGACAATCGAGGCGGCGAAAAGCCCCAGAACAAACACCACGATCATCGTGGTGAAAAACAACACCCAGCCGACCCAAGGTTTTTCTTCAACGAGCTTTGTAATCGAGTTCATTGCGGTCTCTCACTGATGCTTAGTTGACTCTGGTTATTCTTAAAAAACTTGCGCAGGCGTTCTGGAAGAAGTCCCTCAAGAAGCGGCGCTCTGGAATATGGAGCGGAGGAAAGACTGCGCACCCTGCCATGCGGAGTCGAGCGGTGGCACTCCCAGCATCTTCTCTGCTGGAGCTGCTCTTGGCTGTGCGCCGGAATCTGGCTGAGGAGCGTGTTGTGACAGCGCACGCAATTTTGCTGAACCACATCGCGCCCAGCTTGATGCATGATAATTGCCTGCGGCTCCCGGCGCAGCGTAAATATCGCTGCATGCCGCATGCCGTCCCGGGCCTTAAACGCATATTGCCGGAAAAAGTTGTCCTGCGGGACATGGCAGTCATTGCACGTTGCGGCTTTGGCATGCGCGCTGTGCAGCCAGGAGTCATACTGGGGGACCATGATATGGCAGTTGATGCAGACCCGGGGGTTGTCCGAGACATAGGAAAAAGCATTGGCTGCATATAGAACTAGAATACCGATTCCGGAAAAAACGCCAAGGAGCAGTATTACCGGGATGCGCCATGCGGGGGGCGGCAAGGCTGCGCTAAGGAACGCACGCAAGAATTTTTGAATTCGAAAAATCATTCAAACCGGTATTACCGTCCGTGCGGTTAGCCATGACCGCGCTGCGCTGCCCATAATAGCTGTTTAAGTTGTTCGGGAAAGCAAGTTTAGCCAAAAATCTTGTCCAGTGAAGGTGACATAATTTGTCACCGACAATCTTTGGTGTCCTTGATATTGATCATGTTCGATAAGTTAACCGGCTCTACTGTGGTTAACTTGCTGGAAAAACAAAAGTTTCTTAAGCAGCGTTAAAACCATAGAATGTCTTGGTATGGCACAGTGCTTGCTCAGTCATAGAATGAACAGCAGCCCAGTTGGCTGCAGAAAAGGGTCTGAGGGAGGCCACCCAAATTTCCGGCTCCTCAGTTAAATAACCTGCTCGTGACCCGGTTTCCCTTGGCTTTTTCTGCAGCGTGAAATTGCTTACAAACAGATTCGCTCAACAAGCCGGTCTGCGGGGAGGGCCCCGTAGACCGGCTTTTTTCGCTAAACGGGATATCGCTCCGCTGCTCATCCCCCACTTTTTGCTGAAAGCTAATGAAGGGGCGGAAGTAAGCTTGCCGCAAAAAGTGGGGGACTCCGCTGCTCACGATTCCCGCTTAGCGAAAATCGGTCAAAGACGCAGGCCTAAGGGAGTAATGCTAGTTGATAACCTTTAATTGGCTCCTGCACTTTGCTCCTTCGCGCTGGTCGGCAGCGGAAGAAAAAGGCGCACGGAACGCTCTCTACCAGGAGATTGAAATACGAAAGCGCATACGGGACAGTCCCAGGTAAAAATAAAATCGCATAACAACAATGCGTTATAGCCGAGGTGTAAATCTTATCAAGATTGCTCCCGAGCGGCCCTTGGTCGGAATTAGTGTGATATATTAAAACATTACGATGTCATGCTTGGCCTTTCACTTCCACGCCGTCCTAGTTTGGCTATCATAACCTGGCCTTATTGAGAGAGCCGTTGAGCAGGTTTGCTGTAACTGGTATCTTATAAATAGCCATATTTGGATATTATGAAATACCAACTGTTCTTCCCGCTGCGGCATATAAGAAAGAAGCTTGGACTGTCCGAGCGCGCCTTTGCCGCAACGGCCAAGATCTCGCGCCGCTGCTTGCGGCAAATGGAACAGAGTAATGCAAACATTACGATAAACTCGTTTTGTACGGCAGCTCAGGCGGCAGGACGAAATGTAAATGTTTTAGTTGCGCCAGAGCAGATCTTGCCGGAATTCAGCACGGTGGCGACAGCGTTCAAGGTCGAACGCGATGGGTTTGACTCCTGGAAGATTCACTTCATGGAGCTGATTGACGAGTTTCGGCGGACGATGGATCCGCGGCTGATCTTACTTCCACCGCCGGCGCGATTCGATCGGCGGTTGACAGCACTGCTTGCATCTTTAGTGCGACACTTATGCCTAGAGCAACAAATGACTGCGCCGGAATGGTCGGTCAGGCGGTACTTCCTCGAGCAGCCTTGGTTTGTTGCGGGAGTGCAGTCATTAAAAGCAAGTGCGATAGTCGAGTCACCGCTGGCTTTTCGAAACAACAATATTTATGTGCACAGTAATTTTACAGCGAGGGTGTAGATGCTGACGGCTGCTGATATCACAAGGCTCTTGGAGAAAGTGAATGCCGCACTCGCCGCCCGGGGAGAGGCGGGAGAAATCGGTTTAGTCGGCGGTGCTGTGATGTGTCTCGTTTACAATGCCCGGGCAGCTACGAAGGATGTTGCCGCAGTTTTTGAGCCGTCCTCGGTTTTGCGTGAAATTGCTGCTCAGATCGGCAAGGAGGAGGGATTGCCCGAAGATTGGCTGAACGATGCGGCGAAAAGCTTTCTCCGGCCCGGGTTTGCGCGCCAAGAAGTGCTTTGTTTGTCAAATCTGAATGTCTGGGCCCCTGAACCGCGGTATATGCTGGCTATGAAAAGCATTAGCGCGCGCTGGGATACCAGTGACAGGGACGACTTAGTTTTTCTGCTGCGATTTCTCAAAATTGCTTCGCCGCGGGAGGTCTTTTCAATTATTGAAAATTTTTATCCGCAAGCTCTGATTCCTGCTAAGACGAAGTTTCTTATTGAAGAGCTCCTAGGCGCAGATAAGAAGTAAAACTATGCTGTTACCACCACGGCCCTGATTGACCGTTAGGCCTACTGTTTTTCAACTTCGCCCAGGCTGAAACATCAAATCGAGGAAATCGGCCAAACACGACAAAAAGAGCATAGGACTCGCAGAAGCTCAGGGGACCACGGAGGGTGATTATACAGCTTTCTTTCTACTCTGCGCTCGTCCGTGTCACCTCTGCGCAGCCGCTGCGTTTTTATCGAAAGCCGAGTAATCCGTTTGTACGCGGTCTCTGCAACTCTGCCTGTGCACAACCTATTCGCTTACTTAAAAACTAGTCGCATATAAAAATCACAATAATCAGTAAGCGATCACGGAGATTTCTTAAGACTAGTCAAGGGTCTGTTATAAAAAGGGACACCGTAGCGAGAATGAGAGATTTTTGGGTTCTGCCAGAAAGCGAACAGGATAGAATTAGATAAGTCCGCAACAATTTCAGAAATTCTGCGAACATAGATCTAGAAGTGTTCGTCCATTCGTTTGGCTTGAAGAGCAGACTGTTGATGTGATTACTATTTCACTTTAGTTTAACTTGAGGATATATATAGGTAGATTGAAACTGAAATAGTTTACTCATCGGAACGAGTTAAATTGCCCTTTAACAATATAGTTGATTCTACACTAGGCCAGAAACGATTATGACGGCGCAGACTTATCGTAGAACTTTCGAACAATTAAAGGAGGTTGCTTCCTTGTTCTGGCCGTCGGAATTATCAGAGAAAGAAGCCGAACTCAGTGTTATTCCTGAGCTCCTTAAGTCGCAAGATCAATTCATCTCCATCTTGAGTGTGCAGGTTGACCAAGTATCGTCATTATTTAGTATTGTCGACTCGGCACAGATGCCTGGAAATCTATTCCTTAAACACTTGGTCGTGCTTGCTGATTTTGGCGGTGAGATGCTGCAAAGAGTAAATAATGAGTTTGATAAACTGTTCCCCAATCACGTGCTTGATTATTTTTGGGACGGAACAAGAACATCCTACGCATTTGAATCACTTCCGGTGAGCGGTAAGCTAACAAATAATAAGCTTGGTATTAGCGGAAAACGATTATTTGAGAAGCAGCCCCTTTCTGTCCTTCATAAGGATGTGATCGCTCTTCTTTTACTTGGAAACTCTTGTTTAGATGAATCGACGGCGAACGTTTTGACCAAATGCGAAATCGGTAATTATTTAGGTCAACCGGATGAACTGAGTAAGTTTATTAAGCAGCGCTATATTTGGGTAAGCCGAATTACTGCCGGATCGCAATCGAACAGCTTGGGCCAGCTGGCCCAGCAATTCGTTCGCGATTATCTTGAACAAGAGTTAGCTTGTCTTAATGTAAGAATCACCTCAAACGGTTGTATTCCAGGTGTATCGCATCGCAAAGAGAGCACGGGGCGTCCGACGACCTTCGATTTGGTATTGAATCATAAAGAGCAGTATGTTGCCGTTGAAGTTAGTTTTCAGGTCACAACTAATAGTGTCATAGAGCGAAAAGCCGGGCAAGCGCAGGCGAGATACCGACAAATCAAAGAGCAGAACTATAAAATAGCATATGTCTTAGATGGTGCGGGTAATTTTCAACGCGAATCTGCCTTGTCTGTTATTTGCGAATATAGCGACTGTACCGTTGCGTTTTCAAAAGACGAGCTGAACGTGCTTGTGCAGTTCATTAAAGGTTATTTTTTACTGGAGTAAGCATGTCATGTCGCACCTTTCTGAAAGCGGCAATAAACTAAAAAAAAATGTTTATGATCTGACTTCCTCTGCTCAGCTCGAGCAAGTTAATGAGCTTTTTTCAGATGTAGTTGTTGTCGTGCTGCCCAGTGGGCTGTCGTGTGGATCGAGTGAGCATACATTGCGGGAGATATTCCGGAACGTAATGAGCAAACTTGGTTCCGACGCGACGTTAGTCACGATTGGAATGCCGCCTGACTTGGTGGCGGCCCATATTCTTGTATCAGATGAGCTTCGTTATCACTTATGGGTAGCGGTGAAAATGCCTCTGAATAATATTCATTTGTCGATGGAGCAATTGCCAGAACATCATTTCGGTATTTTGGTTCATACTCGCTACCAGTCTTCATTGCGACACACAAAAACTCGAATCGAGTATTCCTATTGCCCATTTTGCGATCGAACCACGAAGGATTATGGGGGAAAGAAGCATACTTATCACGAATACGGAACTCTCTTGTCAGATGTTTGGCGTGATATAGAGGTTTCATTATCCGGTGACCTAGAATTGGTCTTTGAGCGTCTTCAAGACTTGTTTGGTGTTTCGCCATACGACAAAATGCTTGTTCTTGATTTTCGTGCCTCTCTCGATCGCAAAATTGTTCAATGTGCCAGGTGGCGAGATTTTACGCCATTAGATATGGCAGTAAATAGTTGCGGAGAGAGTCGCTTGATCCATGGAGACTGTTTGGAGATTCTGCAGGATCTGCCATCGAATTCTGTCGATTTCATATTTGCGGATCCACCGTACAATCTTAGAAAGAAATATGCCGGATATAACGATAGCCTTGAAATAGCAGATTACTTCAACTGGTGCGATAAATGGATTGCGGAACTCGCGCGCCTTCTAAAACCTGGACGAACGTTAGCCATCCTCAATATTCCACTTTGGTCGATCCGGCATTTCATTTTTCTAAAAAATGTTCTTGAATTTCAATATTGGATAGCTTGGGATGCGTTGTCTTTTCCTGTACGCCTAATTATGCCAGCGCATTATGCTATTCTTTGCTTTTCGAAAGGACCTCCGCGGAGTGTATTACGAGAATCAAGAGACTCGTCATTTTCCAACTGTGAAGGAGTGTCTTGGAACGATCCTTTGATTCCCATGCAGGAGGGGGCTTGTCTTCGGTCAGATTGTATTACAATGCGAAGGAGAGCTCGGATGCGTGATAACGGCTCCCTTACCGACCTATGGTGGGATATTCATCGTTTGAAGCACAACTCACGACGGGTCGATCATCCTTGTCAACTCCCGCCGCAGTTGATGTTTCGATTAATCTCGATATTTTCAAAACAGAATGAGATGGTGCTTGACCCGTTTAATGGAGCTGGGACCACGACGCTGTGTGCTGAGTTACTCAAGCGAAGATATATAGGAATTGAGAATAGCTTGATGTACCATGAACTTGCAGCTTCGCGACACAAAGAACTTGGTTGCGGACTCAATCCTTTTCGGAAAGAGGAGAAATTGCTCTCAGCAAAAAATAGCCCGGTTCGCCGTCTTCCTAAACAAAAGTATGAGGTATCAAAGAAAGCTCTTCAGATGGAAATTAAACGCATTGCAGGTGTGCTTGGTCGGTTGCCGAAAAGAGAGGAGGTCGCTGAGATGGGCAAGTTTCCGTTAAGGTTTTATGAGGAGTATTTTGTGAGTTGGGGTGAAGTATGCGCAGCGGCTAGAACCACGGGAATGCAGGAGCGCCGCGGCAAACCAAAGACATCAACTGCCGTCGGCAGACAAGACCACCCTGCCCAGTTGACACTAATCAGCAAATAATCCCGGAGCTTGCGACCAATCAATCACCGCTGATGATGCGGGCAGTGTGGTGCGGCTTCATGCGCTGGCGCAACCAGCAGGCGCGAATGTGTGGAGAGCGCAAACAAACCGGCGGCAACTAGCAGCAACGCGGTAAATTGCGGAACCCAGCGCCTAAGCGGTGAGGCAATCACTTTGGTCAATCCCCCGACGCCGAGCATCACGGGCAGAGTGCCCAGCCAGAACACCGTCATGACCAAGATGCCCGAAAGCGGTGAGCCGGAGGCGGCAGCGACAGCAACGAAGCCGTAAAGAAAACCGCAAGGCAGGAAAGTTGAGAGCAGACCGATCAAAAAAGATCGGAGAACCCAGTTCGAATTATTTTCTTCTGTTAGATAACGTCCGAGCAGTCCGGATACCCGCTGGAACAATAACCGGTTTGCCGCGGTTGTTCCGTCCGCGCCACGGCGCAGGCGGAACAGTTCACGCAATCCCCAATAGATTAGCAGCAGCCCCATGAGTACCGCTGAGATGCGCTGAAACCCGGCCAGGCTTCCCGCGATGTCCAGCGACTTGCCGGCAAATCCTGCCGCTGTGCCGAAAACAAGGTAAGTGCAGAGCCGTCCCGTGCTGTAGGCGATATGGGAGAAAACCGGACGATCCGTCTTTCCCGAATAAAACGCAGCAAATCCGCCGCACATCCCGGCGCAGTGCGGGCTGCCGAGAAAACTGGCGAGCAGTATTGCGGAAAGGGAAGCGGAAATCATAGAGTGGAATTAGCTGAGCTTCATATTTAATGCAAATTCCCCGTGATATGGCTACCGAACAGCAGAAAGCTTTCCTGTCTGAACCGGCTGTGTGCCTGCATTGCGGGTTGCCCGTTCCTGCCGGACGCCAAAGCGAGGCGGAGCAGTTATTTTGCTGTTCTGGCTGCGAAAAAGTTTACAACTTAATCAACGGCCTGGGCCTGGGTGACTTCTACGATTACCGCCGGAGTGCTGCTGGCAGTCCACTGAAGCCTGCATCAGCAAGCAATAGTGATTTTTCGTGTTTTGCCGATGCGAAGTTTATCGAACACTTCACCAAAAAGGAGGAAGGTGGAGCAAGAAGCGTAATGTATTATCTTCCGGAGATGCATTGCGCAGCTTGTGTATGGCTTGTTGAAAAACTACCCGGCCTAGTTTCCGGCGTCCTGGAGGCACGCGTTGACTACAGTTCGTCTGCGGTGCTCGTGCGTTATAACGAGGAACGGACATCGCCTGTTGAAGCCGCACGGATGCTGCATGCTCTAGGCTACACGCCCTACCCCCGTGAAATTTCGCTGCGGCAGAAAGTCTCCCGGCAGATGGCGCGTGATTACATGCTGCGCTTGGGCATCGCTGGTGTTGCTGCGGGAAACTCCATGATGTTTGCCGTATCGCTTTACCAAGGATGGTTTTCCGGGATGGAAGCTCAATTTCGTGAGCTGTTTCTTTTCGCAAGCATGGTAGTCTCCCTGCCCGCGGTCTTTTACTCTGCTGTGCCGGTTTACAGAGCCGCGGCCGGAGGGCTCAGGGTGGGCGTGCTGCATATTGACCTGCCTATTTCCATGGCGATCATTCTCGGCACCGCGGTAAGCGTCGTCAACACTGTTCGTGGTTCGTTTGACGTCTACTTTGACAGCATCTGCACGCTGATCTTCTTGCTGCTCCTTGCCCGCTGGTTTCAGCGCAAGGAACTGGAAAAAAGCTCCCTGCCTGAGGGAATCTTGGCGTCAGTGATACCAATTACGGCGCGAAAGATCACGGGGGAACGGACGGATCAGGTATATGCTGCATCGCTAATGCCCGGTGATGTAATTGAAGTCTTAGCCAATGAAGTCATCCCGGCTGATGGCCGGGTATGCTCCGGAGAATCATTCATTAATGCGGCGCTGGTTACCGGCGAATCGCGTCCGCGGCACACCGTTTGCGAAAGTGAAGTTTTTGCCGGCTGCATGAACCTGACAAATGCGCTGAAAATCAGCACCACAGCTGCTGGCGAACAAACGCGCATCGGACGGCTCCTTAAGCGGGTCGAAGAAGAATCATACCGCCCGGCGCCGCTGGTCAGCATAACAAGCAAGCTTAGCGGATGGTTCGTCGCCTTAATCATCTTGCTGGCTTTTAGCGGAGGTGTGTTTTGGTGGATTCATTCGGGGCTGTACGCCGCGCTCAACAGCGTCCTTGCGCTGCTGATTGTCTCCTGCCCTTGTGCGCTTGCTCTGGCCGCACCGGTTGCGCTGAGTGTCGGGGTGCGCAAGGCGGCACGTTTGGGAGTTTATATCCGCGGCAGTGAAACTATTGAAAAACTGGCCAGCGCTGAAACAATTTTTCTGGACAAGACCGGAACTATAACAGAGGGCAAGATGACCGTCCAAGAAGCAATCTGCCTTTTGCCGGGGGGTGACGTTGTTGACTTTCCCGAAGCTGATGCCGGTCTTCAGCGAAAGATTGCTGAGGCGGTATGTCTGCTTGAGCGGCATTCTCCGCATCCGGCGGCGGCGGCGCTCATTGAGTACTTGCGGCCCTCGGCAGCGGTACTGCCGGAAGGATGGCAGACTGAAGAGATTACGGGCAAAGGGGTACGGGCGCATGATGCGCATGGCTTGGAGTGGCGCATTGGTTCGTGGCCTTGGGTCAAGGAGCAGATTTCTCTCCCGGCTGCCCAGTTTGATGCGGCTGCAAGTGCATACGCCGGCCAGGGTCTTACTCCGGCTGCGCTGGGTCACGACGGGGCCGTTTACGCTCTTTTTGCCTTGGGAGATCCGGTTAGAGAAGGTATGCGGCAAGCCGTGCAGGAGCTGCGGCAAGACGGACGCCGCTGTGTTATCTTGTCGGGTGATGATGTGCAAGTAGTGCGCAGTGTCGCACTCAGACTGAACATTGACGAGGCTGACATCTATGCCGGTCTATCGCCGGAAGAAAAGACCGAAATCGTGATACGTGCGAATAAGCAAGAGATGTGCGCGATGACTGGCGATGGACTGAATGATGCGGGAGCTTTGCAAGCGGCTTCCGTTGCGATTGGGGTCTCTGGCGGAGCAGAGGCTTGCCTGAAAATTGCGCAAGTATTTCTATCCCGGCCTGACGCTGGCAACTTGGCGCTTGCTTTCTTGGGCTCCCGGGCAGTAATCCGGGTGATTAAACTTAACTTCGCTATTTCCATCATTTATAACATGTGTGGTGCGGGACTTGCGCTGTGTGGATTAATGAATCCGCTTCTTGCTGCGGTCTTGATGCCGCTGAGTTCCATATCAGTTGTAATCAGCTCGGTCTTCGGCCGAACATATTTCCGGTAAGTGCGATGGGAATCATTTCGATTTTAATTATCCTTAGTCTCTTTCTTGTTTCTCTGGCGGTGATTGGCTACATTTGGGCGGTCGGCAGCGGGCAGTTTGATGACTGTGACACTCCGCCGCTGCGTATGCTTACCGACGATGAACCGGGTCCGGCGCGCAAAGATTTAAGCGAGGAAAAACACGAATGAACGCACCGTTAGAGAGCTTTCGTTATGACGACGGCATCGTCCGTAAGTTCGTGTTGGCGACTGTCTTTTGGGGGTTCGTGGGCATGCTGGTTGGAGTTTTTATTGCTTCCCAGCTTCCTTTTCCGGCGTTGAACTTCGGCATCCCTTGGCTCACTTTTTCCCGGCTCCGGCCGCTGCATACGAATGCCGTCATTTTCGCCTTCGCCGGGAATACAATTTTTGCCGGCATATACTACTCAACGCAGCGGCTGCTCAAAGCGCGGATGTTCAGCGATGCGTTAAGTCTCGTTCATTTTTGGGGCTGGCAGCTGATTATAGTCTGTGCCGCGGTAATGCTGCCGCTTGGTATTACGGTTTCTAAAGAGTACGCCGAGCTTGAATGGCCGGTTGATATTGCGATTGCCGGTGTCTGGGTCATTTTTACCATTAACCTGCTCGGCACGATTGTCCGGCGGCGGGAAAAACACATCTACGTGGCAATTTGGTTTTATATCGCCACAGTGGTTACCATTGCCATGCTGCACATCGTAAATTCGCTTGCGCTCCCGGTGTCGTTATTTAAGAGCTATTCGGTATTTGCCGGCGTGCAGGATGGATTGGTGCAATGGTGGTACGGTCACAATGCGGTCGCGTTTTTTCTGACCACTCCGTTTCTTGGTCTGATGTATTATTTCGTGCCAAAGGCAGCGGAGCGTCCGGTCTATTCTTATCGTTTGTCGATCGTTCATTTTTGGGCGCTTGTTTTCCTTTATATTTGGGCGGGTCCTCATCACTTGCTTAATACCGTGCTTCCCGACTGGGCGGAGACTCTCGGTACGGTCTTCTCCATTATGCTGATTGCGCCGTCCTGGGGCGGGATGATTAACGGTTTGCTCACGCTGCGTGGGGCGTGGGATCGGCTGCGCTCGGATCCGGTGCTTAAGTTTTTTGCCGTGGGCGTGACCTTCTACGGCATGTCGACATTCGAAGGGCCGATGATGTCGCTTAAGTCAGTTAACGCGCTTACGCACTATACGGACTACACGATCGGCCATGTTCATGGCGGTGCACTGGGTTGGAATGGTTTTATCGCCTTCGGCATGATCTATTACCTGCTCCCGAAATTGTGGCGCGTGCCGGTGCACAGCATAAAACTGATGGCGGCGCACTTCTGGATTTCAACGGTGGGTATCGTGCTTTATATCACGTCCATGTGGGTAGCCGGCATCGCTCAGGGCTTGATGTGGCGTGCACTGACGGCGGAGGGCATGCTCAAGTATCCCGATTTCATGGAGACTGTCACCAAGCTGCACCCGTTTTATCATACGCGGTTGATCGGCGGACTGTTGTATCTGACCGGTGTGCTGTTGATGATCTACAATGTCTGGCGGACGGTCGCAGCCTCCCGGTTGGCGCAGGCAGATTTATCAGACCCATCGTGCCGCGCCGCTGCACTCGAACAAAAAACTCCGGCAGTCGATCATGAAGGAAAGAGTGTTTGGCAGCGGCGCCATCGCTGGCTTGAAGGTGCGCCCGCGGCTTTTACGGCACTCACTCTTGTCGCGGTGGCTGTCGGTGGAATTGTAGAATATGTGCCGCTTGCCGCGTTTAAGAGCAATATTCCGGCTATTGCTTCGGTTAAGCCATATACTCCGCTTGAGCTTGAAGGCCGGGACATTTATATCCGGGAAGGCTGTTATAACTGCCATTCGCAGATGGTGCGGCCGTTTAGGGATGAAGTGCTGCGTTACGGCGAGCATTCAAAGCCCGGAGAGTTTGTTTACGACCGTCCTTTTCAGTTCGGGTCAAAACGCACTGGTCCGGACTTGCACCGGGTCGGCGGCAAGTATCCGCATTTCTGGCATCTGCGTCATATGAGCGACCCGAAGAGCACCAGTTCTGAGTCGATAATGCCTGCTTATCCTTGGCTCGAACAGCGGGACTTAGATACGAGCTTGACGCAAAAGAAACTCTCCGTGCTTCGGCGCATGGGCGCGCCGTATGCGCCCGAGGTCAACGCGGCTGGCGAACTGCAATCCCAGGCGCAAAGTATAGTTGGCGAACTGCAAAAACAGGGAGCGCCGGTTGCGGCAGAGACTGCGCGCAAAGAGATTATCGCGCTGATTGCTTATTTGCAGCGCCTGGGAACTGATATTAAGCGAGGTATGCAATGAAGGATTTGCTTCCGGTTGTGCCGGTTTCACCGTTTTACCTGATTTCGTTAATTGTCTTAACTGTGTTTTTTGTTTCGCTTTTGTTTTGGGTATGCCGCCGAGACCGGCGCAAACTGTATCAGGAATTAGCCAAGCTGCCGCTTGCCGGCGACAACGAAAACTGGCGGCTTGAATAGGGAGACAGCTTAATGTCCGGCCACGACACCCTGCTTTCTCATGATTACGATGGAATCAAGGAGTACGACAATAATTTGCCGTTATGGTGGCTTGGTCTGTTTTGGCTGACGATCTTTTTTTCAGCGGGTTACGTTCTTTACTACCACTACGGTCCCGGTCCTTCGGCTGAGCAAGTTTTGGCGTTGCAGGTGGAGATTGCGGAAAAGGAGCGTTTGGCCAGAATGCCGCAAACGGCGGAGCCGGCCTCCGTGGAGCAGGCGCTGCTTAAGCTTGCCTCGAACACGGAAGCACTTGCTGCCGGCAAACAAGTGTATGACACGCGCTGCCTTGCTTGTCATGCTGCTCAGGGGCAAGGTTTGGTCGGGCCAAATCTAACCGACGATTTCTGGATACACGGCGGGAAGATTACGGATGTAAAAAGAATCGTAGAAGAAGGAGTATTGGCGAAAGGCATGCTCGCGTGGAAGGCGCTGCTCAGCGAGCGAGAACTGGACTCCGTGGTCGCTTATATATGGTCGCTTCATGGAAGCAATCCGCCGAATCCGAAAGCTCCGGAAGGAGCCCATGTTCCTCGATGAATTTCAATGGACGAGCAGTTTCGCGAACACCTTTATACCATTGACGAGGCTGGCCGCCGCAAGTGGGTCTACGCTAGCTGCATCAAGGGCCGCTTCTATTATTTGCGTGCCGCTGTTGCTTACGTATTGATGGCTGTTTACCTGGGTTTGCCCTGGATAAAAATTAACGGCAGGCCCGGTGCGTTGTTTGATATCGGAAACCGGAAGTTTTTCTTTCTGGGCTTTGAGTTTTGGGCGACGGATCTTTTCGTCTTAACGCTGTTATTTGGCTTAGCCGCATTCGGGATGTTTTTTTTTACAGCGCTTTTCGGACGTGTATGGTGCGGTTGGGCTTGTCCGGAGACTGTTTTTCTTGAGTTTTTATTCCGCCCCCTCGAACGCCTGGTGGAAGGAAGCGCAGCGCAGCGCGAGCGGCGGGATCGTTCAGGATGGTCACTGGAGAAGTTCGTGCGGAAGTGCGTAAAACACGCGCTTTGCGCGGCTATCTCACTGTTCTTTGCACTGACCTTTGTGGCCTATTTCTGGGGAGCGGAAAAGACGTTCGAAATTCTCCAGCAGTCTCCTGGCGCCAATCATGGTGCCTGGCTTCTTCTGGCAGCGATTTTGGCTTTGATGGCTTTTCAATTTGGATGGTTCCGGGAGCAGTTCTGTACGGTGCTATGCCCCTATGCGCGTTTTCAGTCAGTGCTGATGGATTCAGATTCGCTGATCGTCGGGTATGATCTGGTGCGTGGCGAGCAGCGAGGAAAACTGCGCAGGCGCAAGGATTCCAGCGGTGATTGTATCGACTGTGGACTTTGTCTCCGTGTTTGTCCGACAGGAATTGATATTCGAAACGGTTTGCAGCTTGAATGTCTTGCTTGTGCGCAGTGCATTGATGCCTGCAACTCTGTGATGAAAACAATCGGGCGGCCCTTGGGACTTATCCGCTATGATACCGGGAACGGGCTGCTCGGACGGGAGATGCGCGTGCTCCGGCCGCGAATATTATTTTACGGAGTGCTGCTGCTCGCTTATGTTTTCTCGCTCAGCGTCCTGCTTTACCGGCGCCCGGATACTGAATTTCAGATCAGCCGTGCGAAAGAAAGTGAATTGTTCTCTGTTCTGCCGGATGGGCGAACTACCAACTTGTTTCGCCTGCATATTTCCAATAAAGGAACGAAAACAAGAAGTTACCGTCTTGTGCTTGAAAATAACGATGTTGGAATTGAGTGCATCGTTCCCGGTATGCCCGTTGCGGTTTCCGCAGGCGCAATGGCCACCGTGCCGGTGTTTATAAGCTTTGAACACTTTGTCATGTCAGGTGGAAAGCGGGCTGTTTCGCTCACGCTTTATGACCAAGAGGGGTTCGCGGGCACGCAGCAAATTATGCTCCTGGGGCCTGCTGTGGAAAAGTAAGCAAGACAAAGTCAACGCGGGAAAGTCTGCAAACTCATGAAATCCTGCGTAGTCAACGAGCTGCGGCCAGACGTATGCTCTGTGGCCGAAGCTGAGGCATGCGGAGCGGACCGTGGATGACGGTCGTGCAGACAAAAAAGAGTAAGCGCGGAGAGCACGAGTGCCAGGGAAAAGAGAACTTGATTAATTGCATTCCTGGCATCAGTTTGTTCGTCCGGCTCCGAAGGTTGGTGCATTGACTCCATACTTAAATCTCCCAACAGCCCCGGCGTATCAGGACGGTTTCTTTTTCGTCATAACTCGTGGCAGTGACATTGGTGTTTTCATCGGAAATCATCATATCTGTATGGACGGTGCTGTCATTGCAGCCGATTGCTTCAAGTTCGGCACCGGACATTGTTGTTCCTCCTTCAATGCAGAACTTATAGGCTTGACCGACCGCGAGGTGGCATGCGGCATTTTCGTCGAAAAGAATTTCCTGGAAAACCAGCCCGCTTTGAAAGACCGGTGAGTCAATGCCGACCAGCGCCACTTCGCCGAGGCGCTTTGCGCCCTCGTCGCTGGCGATATATTCCCGAAAAGTATCTTCGCCGCAGCGAGCAGTAAAATTAACAATCTCGCCGGCACGGAATTCTAAGACAAGGTCTTGCACCAATTTCCCGTTGATCAAGAATGGACGAGTCGTCCGAACAATCCCCGATGTCCCACGCCAATCGGGGGTCGTAAACACTTCCTCTGTCGGCAAATTCGGTTCAAAATCGACTCCACGCGGACTTTGATCTGTCCCTCCCTTAAATACCGCCTGCGGGGAGAGTGATACCGTAAGATCGGTTCCATTTCCCAAAAAATGAAGCTGCTTTACTTTCAACTGATTCAAATAAGCGGCCCGCTTCTTCAATGACTCGTTATGATGCTGCCAAACCGTCAAACAATCTGCCTGATCGACGCGGCACATGCGAAAGATTTCGTCCCATAATTGTTCTGCGGCAGAACTAGCATCAAGATCCGGAAACACTTTTTTTGCCCAGCCAGGGGTTGCCGCGGCAGCAACCGTCCAGTGAACTAAGGATTTGCCGATTCCTTCATCGTAAAAGTATTTGATTGCTAAGTGCTGGTGCAACCGGACCATGTTGACAAATTTGGGGTTCAAGTCAGACAGGACGTCGGGATTTTCGCTGCCAATAAGTTTGAGGTTTGCCGCGTTGCGTTCCACTAGTTCATGATACTTAAGGCTGATGTAGCCCGGAACATAACGCAGATTCTCTTCCTTTGACTGAAGAATGCGCAGCCGTGCCATGCGGGGATCTAACAGGTCGAGATTAACAAAAGATGCACCCTTTTTGTAGGCCTCCTCTGCAATGATCAGAGCAAAATCCCGGTGACAAGCTTCGGTGCTGATGTTTACCAGCTGTTCGGGCTGAACATTCAGGCCATGAGTTACAATTAGCGCCGCGTAGCGGCGCAGCTTTTCATCAAATGTCATCCGGTATCTCCACTCCTGTTTTTGTTGTGCCATAGACTGGCAACGAGAGTTGTAATTCTACGCAGTCTTCGGCGCAAAGGAAACTTCGCACAGCGAATGTTGATGATTTTGCTGCAAGTTCGTTGGGGATATTAATTTTTCATGGGGTAGTAATGATTAGGCACCCGGTACGTCTATATAATGAGAGTAGGCAAGCACCGTCTGAATCATTAAAGCCAGACGGCGGAATAAACGGTTGCTGATGAAGGAATGCAAGATGGCAAATATAACAACCTCCAAGACAAGACGGCTGTCGTACAGCCACATGCTGGGCCGGATGTATTTCCAGCTTCTCGCGCAGCAAAAGCGTGGACGTGATTTTAGCGAGTTGGATAAGTTTGTAAGCGAACTGCGCATGTTGGTTGAGGAACATCAGGAACAAGCGTTAAAGAAAGTTGCCTAATTCCTGTGGCGGCCCGGCTGCCGCCGTCCGCGCTTTTATCCCCGCCTAAGCCGTCTCTGTTGTTGGTTGACACAATATCCTTTGCTCTCTGAGAATCACCTGCGGTATGCAGAGTCATCGTCTATCGCCTTGTGAGATATCGCGGTTGCAGGGCACTTCGGGGATTTGCCGTCATGGAGATTTTTACATTTGAGAATCTAATTGCGCTGCTTACGCTCACCTCCCTGGAAATCGTTCTGGGAATCGACAACATCATATTTATCTCAGTCCTGGTAGGAAAACTCGAACAGCACCGCCGGGAGAGAGCACGTCGAGTCGGTTTGCTGCTCGCGATGGGTACGCGCATTTTGCTTCTGGTGTGCATTAAGGGAATCTTAATGCTGACTACGCCAATCATGACCATCTTAAGCCATCCAGTTTCCGGAAGAGATATCGTGATGCTTTTCGGCGGGCTTTTTCTTATTGGCAAAGCAACTTTTGAAATCCACGACAAAATCGAAGGACCGACAGAGAAACAGAAACAAAAGGCGAAATCCGCAAAATCGTATTATGCCGCGCTGGCTCAGATAGCACTGATTGATATTGTCTTCTCTCTTGATTCGGTAATTACGGCAGTAGGGATGGCTGAAGATATTTGGGTCATGGTTGCGGCGATCGTCATTGCCGTTGGCGTCATGATGTTCTTTGCTCGTGCGGTAAGCGACTTTATCGAAGAGAACCCGACTTTTAAAATGCTGGCACTCTCGTTTTTGCTGCTGGTCGGGGTGATGCTTTTTGTCGAGGGATTCGGCAAACACGTGGACAAAGGGTACATTTATTTTGCGATCGGTTTTTCGCTTTTTGTCGAAGTGCTTAACGCAAGAATACGCAAGATCGAGAAAATGATCGTGGAAAGTTAGCTAACCTCGACGCTCATCCGGCGTCATCCTCATCGGGCTGATAAACGCGGGGAAGATTGAGTTTAATCCGCAAATAAACCGCAAAATCTTTCTCGTAATGATGAACGAAGCCGTCAGCGAGCGCCACGCTCCAAATCATCTCATACAGGCGTTCGCGCTGTTTGGCGGTGAATCGCTCATTTACTTCATCGAGGAATTGATAAAGATGGCACCGCTGCCGCTTCAAATATTCGACAGTTTCGATGGTTGTGGCGGCCTCGGTCTCGCTTAAGGAAAATTCTTTGCCCATCATCTCGAAAATCCGCTCTACTTCCACCTGTTCGAGCACTCCATCCACTGTTGCCATCTCCCAGAGCAGTGCCGCGACGCAGATGCGCAGTCTTTTTTCTGCCGGAACGCCCTCTGCGTCAACGCCCAGAAAAGCTTTAGTTGTTACCAGGCGATGGAGGGGCAGCATGACGAATTAAACTCCTATGACAATAAGAATGCTTTTAACTCTTCGAACTGCGGATCGAGCACGACTGATGATTTTTCTTTGCTTAAGACCTCAGCAAGAATCGGCGGAAGCGCAACTGCGCCAGGGATGGTCTCCTGCATTACTTCAATAAACTTGCCCGGATGCGCGGTTTCGCAAACTATGCCGGCGCAGCCGCTCGCAGCCGTACCGAGAAAAGCAGAGAGTCCAAGACAGCCTACGGCTCCGTGAGGATCCAGCGGATAATGACAGCTTTTGAATACATCCCGGATGCATTGCTTGGTCTGCTCGTCGTCGAAAGCAGCGCCGAAAATATCTGCGTTCATTTGCCGGTGGTCGTGGTGATAAAGCTCGAGCAATCGTACAAAGTTGCTCGGGTTGCCGACATCCATGGCATTAGACAGCGTCCGGACTGAAGCTCGCGGCTTGAACTGTCCCGTCTTTAGATAATTGACTACGACATCGTTGGCATTAGTTGCGGCGATAAACTTGCTTGCGGCAAGCCCCAGACGCTTGGCGATAATGCCCCCCGTGAGATTGCCGAAATTGCCGCTGGGCACAGAAAAAACGACTGGTTCATGACGCCTGCCGTGAAGCCTTTTCAGCAGTGCCGCCGCATAGATGAAATAGAACGACTGGGGGATTAAGCGGGCGATATTTATGGAATTAGCGCTGGTCAAGCGCAAGCGTGAAGCAAGTTCAATATCCAGAAAAGCTTCCTTGGCCAGACGCTGGCAATCATCAAACGTGCCAAGAATTTCCAGCGCGGATATGTTTCCGCCGAGAGTGGTTAGCTGTTTTTCCTGCAGCGGACTGACTTTTTGGCTCGGATAAAGGATGACAACCCTTATTCCAGGCACAAGGTGAAATCCGGATGCGACAGCGCTTCCTGTATCTCCCGAGGTTGCGACGAGGATCGTTAGCTCCGTATTCTCGCCGCGGTTGAAAAATGACATCAGGTGCGCCATGAACCTTGCGCCGTAATCCTTAAACGCCAGCGTTGGTCCATGAAAAAGCTCCAGCACAAAAGAATTCCCGGACAATGGCTTCAACACAGGCTCGAAACGGGAGAGGTCTTCCGCAATTGAGCGCAGCTCTGCCGCTGGACATTCTTCTTTGAGAAACAGCGATGAGGTCTCAAAGCAGACTTCGGAAAACGCGGCATGCTCAAGACCTTCGCTCAGGCTCCCGGGAAGCGCCGGCATCTGCGCCGGCAGATACAGCCCACCATCGGGGGCCAGGCCGGTCATTACGGCAGTCTTCGCTGTTGCGGCCGGGGACTTGCGGTTAGTGCTGATGAATTTCATACCACACCCACAGCCTGCAAGAGACGGGTTACGCTGAACTGATCGCGATGGGTGCGGTCCATCATTAAAGTAATGTGCGCGAATTTGCCGTAAAGTGCAGTTCTGGCGCGGACGAGCTGCGGGTAGCACCGCTCGAGCGTTTGTTCGCCGCTTTCCCCAGACCGGGGTGCATAGTTGTCCGCCCACAGAACTGGTTTGGGGTCGTGCAAATATTGGAGATACATGAATTTCAGCTCGGCATCAGGAACAGCCATATAAATCACCTTAGACGAGGAGCGCAGTGCCGAAAGCACATCGTTTCCTGTGTAGATTACGCTGCCCGAGGTGTCGATAACAATTTTTTCCTTTTGATCAATGCGGCGCTGTGCCAAGAACGCAATTATTTCCCGCATCACCTCTCTTTCGCATGCCAGGTACTTCGCTTCACGTTCGGCATAGCCTTGTTCGTAAGGCTGACCCATCCATTTGGCGACGCCCTCAATGCTGGAGAGTCCCGCCCCCGAAAGCTCGCGCGTAAGCTTAGCTTCAATCAGATCATCGCAGCCAAAACGTTGAAATCCTCTTTCTTCAACCAGCCGTTTGGCCAGGTAAGATTTGCCGCATCCTGAAAGCCCGGTCAGTGTGAGAATCATATATCTGCTTACACGCTTATGTATCCTGCGGCGCGAATAATATCGGCGAGAACTCCGGCAGCGGTAACTTCTACTCCGGCTCCGGGACCTTTGACGACAAGCGGTCTGTCGCAATAACGCTTGGTTTTGAAAGAGATAATATTGTCGCTTCCGGACAAACTGTAAAACGGATGCGCGGCATCGATCGCTTGGAGGGAAACGGCGGCATGCCCATCACAAATGGTTCCAATATAGCGCAGGACCTGCTGTTTGCACGCTGCCTGGTCAAGCAGCGTGCTGTAATAAGCATCCGACTGCGCAAGCGCGGCAAAAAACTCATCCTTGCCGGAGATCTCCCGGCAGTTTTCCGGTACAAGCGACTGGACTTCGACATCTTCCGGCTCGAGCGCGAGGTTCATCTCGCGCGCGAGGATGAGGAGTTTTCGTCCGACATCTGCACCGCTCAAATCATCGCGAGGATCGGGCTCCATATATCCAAGCTGGTCCGCCTGCCGGACGATGTTCGAAAAAGAAGAGCCCTGCAAAAAGTTATTGAAAATATAGCTCAGAGTGCCGGAGAGTACAGCTTCAATGGAATGAACCTCATCTCCGCTCAGGATTAAATCATTCAATGTTCCGATAACCGGCAATCCGGCGCCGACTGTTGTTTCGTAAAAGAACTTAACATTTGCTCTTGCCGCTTGTTGTTTCAGAGCATGGTAAACGTCAAGCCGGCCAGATGCTGCCTTCTTGTTCGGTGTCACAATCGAAATGCTTGCGCTGAGAATATCGCGGTATCGGGCGGCCATTTCGGTGCTGGCCGAGCAGTCAATGAACACGCTATTCGGCAGATTGAGCTGCTTCATCCGTGAAATCAGCTCTTCAATGTTCATCGACTGCGCGTTGTTTGCGAGACGCTCTTTCCATGAATTAGGCTCGATGCCATTGGTGTCGACAAGCAGCATGCGGCTATTGGCCAGTGCGACTATGCGGAGATCCAGCTTTAAGCTGTTTAAATACTGCTTTTGACTTTTGATTTGTTCAATGAGCCGGGCGCCGACTTTACCTGCTCCCGCGATAAACAGATTTACGGTTTTTTCCTCAGAGAGGAAAAGGGAATCGTGCACAGCGTTTAACGCCTTTGCTTCATCGCTGCTTTGGATTACCACGGAGATGTTAAGTTCGGAGGATCCCTGCGCAATGGCGCGGACATTGATTCCGTTTTTCCCCAGTGCTTGAAAGAAGCGTCCGGCTATGCCCGGAGTATTGCGCATGTTTGCCCCGACTGCGGAAATTACGGATAAGTCGGATTCGACAAGCACCGGTTCAATCTGGTGTGCTTTAATTTCCAGGGCAAATTCTTGTTCAATCGCTTTTTGCGCTGTCTTGACTGCTCGCGGCGGGATGGCGAAGCATATCGAGTGTTCGGATGAAGCCTGCGTAATAAGAATAATGCTGATGTTATTCTTGGAAAGCGCGTCAAAAAGACGGCGCGCTGTTCCCGCTACCCCCAGCATGCCGCTGCCTTGGAGGCGAAGCAACGCAATGGAGCTGATCGACGAAATGCCGGTGATAATTGTCTGATGTTCCGGCGTAGCCACCGTGATTTGGCTGCCAGGATGGCTGGGATTCAGTGCGTTCTTGATGCGAATCGGAATGCCGGCATCAAACGCCGGCTGCATTGCTTGCGGAAAAATTACTTTCGCTCCGAAATGGCAAAGTTCCATTGCTTCTTCAAAGCTGAGCAGCGGAATAGTGAAGGCCTTACTGACTTTATGGGGATCGGCGGTCATTATCCCATTAACATCGGTCCAGAGCTGCACTTCTTCGGCGCCAAGCGCGGCGCCGATAACCGCTGCCGTGTAATCCGCGCCGCCGTCGCCCAAAGTTGTGGTTTCTCCTGAAGCTGCAGCACCGACACCTCCGGCAATTATCGCCGCGCCTGCGCAGTTCAAGAGAGCAGATTTGATGCGGCTGGAGCTTGCTGAAATATCCACAACCGCGCAGCCGAAGCTATTGTCGGTTTGAATCAACTGGCGGGGATCATGCAGACTGGTTTCTGGAAAATTATTCCGGAAAAAATAGGCAAGACACACTGCTGTCGTCAATTCCGCTTGACTCAGCAGCAAATCGTAAGTTCGCGCCGTAATATCCTGGACAAGTGATATCCCTTGGATCACATCGCCAATCTGCACAAATATGGCATCAATTTCCGCATCTGCTTCGGCGCGCTTTGATGCACACAGATTTGCTTCAATCAATCGTCGATATTGCCGACGGAGATCGTCGAGAATGGCTCCGTGTTTTCCGGTTCCGTTTAACGCTGACTCTGCCGCGGCGCGCAGCTTTTGCTTAGTTTTTTCTAAAGAAGAGACAACAATTACCGGATTGAAATTATCGCGCAGAACATCCTGAACAACCTGAGCAAGATGTGACAGTTCTTGGCGCGAACTTAAAGAAGCCCCACCGAATTTTAAGACACGGACAGGTTTATTCACGTAATTGTTTCCTGAAATAGTCCATTATCAAGCTGCCAGATTTTGTTGCTGTCATCAAGAAATGTTGTGTTTGTTTTTCTGCCTCATCTGTCGTGCTTGCAAAACCTGGTCAAGGCGATTAATTAATAAGGCCAGAGCTGGAGAGACTTGCTCGTTCAATCCTCCTTCTGAAAGTATTGTTTAATGAATTAGGAGGCTTATGGCCACGCGAAAGAAACAGGGAAATGGAAAAGAGGCTTCTACCGCTGCCTCGACTATGCAAGCACCAGATGCCGCATCAGCCTCTCCAATAGCGGCAAAGCGCCGCACAACTCCCGCAGCAAAAAAAGCGGCTAATTCTTCGAGCAGCCCGGAAATTCAGAAATCCTCTTGCGCTGATAAAACCTGCGTTGACTCTGCTGCTATTGCGCATCGTGCGTGGGAGATATGGCAGCGTGAGGGCTGCCCGGAAGGCCGGGCCATGGAGCATTGGCTTCAAGCGGAGCGCGAGCTTTCTGGCAGTTAAAAAACCTTTCATGCTCAGTCACATTCTGTGAGCAGATTGGTGGGGCCGCAGCCTTTTCCCAATTGCGGTGCTGTTAAAATTGCTCCGGTAATATACTGCTTTGCTTTTTGCACGGCGTCATTTAGATCCATCCCCTGCGCAATTCGTGCCGTGATCGCCGCCGAAAACGAACAGCCTGTGCCGTGAGTGTGTTTTGTTTTAATACGCGGGGCGGGGAATTGGGAAAAGCAGCCCGCTGAAAAAAGAAGATCGGCGCTTGCTCCCTCCAGATGACCACCCTTGATCATTACATGTTTAGCGCCCATAAGATGAATCTTTTCCGCAGCTTCCTTCATTTCCGGCAAGTTCGATACCTTCATCCGCGTCAATGCTTCCGCCTCATGGAGATTAGGAGTCACAAGATAGGCGGCAGGCAGCAGTTCCGTTCGCAGGACATCGACGGCATCTTCTACGAGCAGAGCAGCGCCGTGCTTACTGATCATCACTGGGTCAACAATTAGCGGAAAAGAGAATTGCCTTGCCGCATCGGCGATCATTGCAATCATTTCCTTACTGCCAAGCGCGCCCGTTTTTGCCGCTTGCGGGGGAATATCGGTAATCACAGCTTCGAGCTGCTTGCGGACGAATGCCGGAGACAGGACATTGACCTCGGTAACACCGCACGTATTTTGAACTGTAAGCAGGGTGATTACGCTTTCGCCGTAAGTGCGGTGCTGGTGGAATACTTTGAGATCAGCTTGAATACCGGCCCCGCCGCTCGGGTCGGATCCGGCAATGGTCAGACATACAGGAGTCATTGAGCGGTATCCTTATTTCAGCAATTTTTATCACTAGAGCGGATTAACTTCCAGCTACACCATAAGTCAAACTGCTCTAGACTTAAAATAAGCGAAGAAACTCCCCACTGCCGGAATTCCCCCCAAAAATCGTTGAATCGCGCTGATTTGTGGCATCACGCGGGTGAAAGCTGAAGTCGCGCATGGGCGGTGGAGAGTTTGACGCTGCTGTGCGCTAGATGCGCGCCGCCGCCCGCCTACAGAACTCGGCTTGCAGGAACCGGAGATGCTTCACTGCACAAGACAGCACGGCAATCCGATTTCCTGCGGCGGGACCACACCATCCCCGCCCCGGCGCATCAGGTTAAGCCTTCAGCGCCCAGCAGCGTCAAACTCTCCACCGGCGTCAAACCGGAGCAGGTACGCTGCTGCCTCTCTTGGTTGTCTTCCACTTTTCCGAATACCTGGATGTTCTGCCCTGCTTCAAGTACGGGAAAAAGTGCAAACGCGTCCAAGCCGTCCTTTCGCCGCAGCACGTCGTTCAGCACAGATCAAAAACCCGGCATAACCAAGGCAAATTTTATTCGCTTATTTTCGGGCTAGAGCGGGATAAAAACGCAGTTATTCCCGTTTCTGCCGCAGAAGTATAGCGGTTAGTTGAGTTTATTCAAGTGATACCGCATGGCATCGACCAAAGACGGACGTGCTTCATTAATGCGCAGTCCCTGCAAGTGCTGGCGGAGAAAAAACTCCTGCAGCGCTTCGATTGTTAAGCCATCTCCGGTGATCAGAAGCTGATTGCCGATCTGATTAATCAAACAAGAGAGAAATTCGCGCTTCATAATATCCAGCAGCTTTTCCAGCGAGAGCGGCTGATTCAGTGTTTCACTAATTAGTATGCTCGTGCCGCCCAATGTGCGGCATACTTCATCCACCGCGCCTGACGCGAAAACCTGTCCTTCATGAAGCACAATCACGATATCGGCGAGGCGTTCAATAACTTCCATCCGGTGAGATGAGACGATCATTGACATGCTGTTTGATTCTTCAAGCATAACATTGGTCAGTTCATTGGACTGCACAATATCCAGACCGTCAAAGGGTTCGTCGAAAAGAAACAATCTGGGCTTGATCATGAACCCCACGGCAACCTGGACCCGGCGGCGCTGTCCTTTAGAAAGCTCCCGGCCAAGTTTCGGAAGAAGCGGCGTCAAGTTCAACTTCTCAAGGTAAGGGCTTCCTGCTTGTTTGTAGAAATTGCCATTGTTGTGTTTGATGCGGCACCAAAGCTTGATATAACTCTCGACCGGCATATCTTCGAAGATTGCGCCGTTTTCCGGGGAAAATGCCATATGCTGTTCCGGAATGAGCGCGGTTCTTGTCCCGGCGTGTGTCCAGAAAGTTTCCACAGATCCCCGCCGCGGCATGAGCAGTTGGAGAATAGTCTTAATTAGCGTCGATTTGCCGGAGCCGTTGTGGCCAATTACTCCGATAATTCTTCCGCTTAGCCGTAGTCGATCGATTTCCAGAGCGCAGAATTTGCCGTAATTGACGCGCAGGTTTTCGGCGCTGATTTCTGTCTTTCCGCTAAGCGCTGTTGAATCGTTCATGGTCTAGATTTCCTCAAGATGCGCAGCAAACCAGCGCGAGTTCAAGTGCATCATCAAGAGCACCAGCGCCCCGGACAGCGCGCAGTGCGCAGCCATCACGGTGCTGCTTAACGGCAAAAGCGGCGAAATTATTACCGGGCTTACGCCGACGATCGGCAGGCTGGTTATGACCTGTTGAACACGTGCGGATGTTTCGCCGGCGGTGAAGATGCAGTAAGCCCAGATAATGCTCCCGGCAAGAGCCAGAAAGATTGGCGTGTAGCGGTACAAGAAACTGACCATGGAATGACGATGCTTGAGTTCGGCGATAGAGGCGATAATGGCCAATGAACTAAGGCTGGCCAGCAAAGCCAGCAGCCACAAGACAAAGTTGTCGGGATCTCCGATAAACATGGTCAGCGTTTCGTTGGGAATGCTACGCGCGAAAAGAATAAACGTCGAGGGAAGAACTGCCAGAAGAAAGAAGGTTACGCGCAGCATCGTAATCAGCCAAAGTGAACGGTAGAACGTGCTTTTGCCGCACGCGGCGACAAGCGGAAGAAGAGCGCCGTTTCGCGCAAAATAATCGAGGACTTTCCGGTGCCCTTTAAGCGATAACCAGAGCGTAATGATGGCAAGAGTTGCGGTGTTGATCACGAGCACCATTACTTTTGATGCTTCGGTGACATTAACGGCATGTGCTGTGCCGGGCGGATGAAGAAACACTGTGCCGCTGATCTGCCTCAGGCGCTCGAGCTTTTCGCGTGCGGCAACTTTAGCTGTTACATAATCTGAACTGGCCCCCGAAGGGGTGTTCCCATCGGTCAGCACATATACGCCAAGCGGCGCAAACCCGTAGACGTCGGATGTTACGCCGGTTGTATTTCGTTCGATGATAATATCGGCCTGGCAGCTTCGGCAGACATGGAGCTTGGGTGTGGAGCCGTCAAAAAACTGAGCAAACTCTGATACGTCAGCATCGGCCGGTGATGCGCTGCGCACGGCAACTTCATTGGGCTTAACTTGGCAGCTTGACGAAGGCGGCAACTCCTTGCTGCCTTCCATAAGCCAACGGCAGATAAGAATGGACGGCAGTTTTTTGCCCGAGCCGAACAAGATTTCTCTAATATATCTCGATTCACCCGATTCTGTGGTGATTCGCTTGTGATAATCGGCGGGACTTTCGCTGACCATCTCCAGAAAGACGGTGGAAAGCACGATCTGCATGGCGGCGACAATTAGACCGATGATGAGCGGCCAAAGAAGCAGCGAAACGAAAAGTTTTGGAACCCGGATTAACGATAGCGCAACCGAAACGGAGTTCATTCAACCTCTGACAAGCCGCAAGAAGACCACAGCCAACTAATGTTATGCTTATTTTTACATGCGCGGTGCTTTTCTCTTGCCTGGTTTTCTGTAATAGTTGCGGCAGGTAATTGCTGGAATATTGTAATATCCAGGTAAATTTTGAAGGAGAACCACTGAGATTGGGAAGAACGCGAAGAATGACCGGACAGGACGGCGGGCCGATGCGGAAACCGCCTCCTTGAGTCCATCAAGTCTTAGCGGAGGATCTTCAACCGGCTCAAGGAATCAGCATATGTGTCCGACTAATCGCCCCATAATAACCGATGTCAATGTTGTCTCAGCCGAACTCGTTCCAAGCCCGCGTTCGATTAAGGAACGCTTGCCGCTTGCCGAATCTGGCGCAGATTTTGTTGCACAATCCCGCCAGACAATTCAGGACATATTGGACGGCAATGATCAGCGCTTGTTTTTGGTCGTGGGACCTTGTTCAATTCACGACCTTAAGTCAGCCCGTGAATACAGCGAGCGTCTTGCTGCGTTGTCCCAGACGGTAGCGGACAGTTTCGTTATCGTGATGCGGGTATATTTCTCAAAACCGCGCACAACTACGGGGTGGAAAGGATTGATCAACGATCCTTTTCTTGACGATTCGTTCCGGATTGATGAGGGCCTATATCAGGCACGTGCATTTCTCCGGGAGCTTGCCGAACGCGGAGTGCCGGTCGGAACCGAAGCGCTGGATCCCATTACGCCGCAGTATATCGACGATCTTGTTACATGGTATGCAATTGGCGCGCGAACCACCGAGTCGCAGACGCACCGCGAAATGGCCAGCGGCCTTTCCACGCCCGTGGGGTTTAAGAATGCTACTGACGGCGATGTTGACGTTGCGATTAATGCGTTAAAGACAGTAGCGAAGAGTCATCACTTTCTCGGAGTAAATGAGGATGGATTATGCGTAGTGCTGCGCACGCGCGGAAACAAATATGCTCATATCGTGCTGCGCGGCGGGGCGAGGCCGAACTATGATTCGGTAAGCATCGCGCTTTGCGAGAAAGCGCTGGTGCAGGCGAAACTGCCGCTGAATATTATGATTGATTGCAGTCACGGCAATTCCTTCAAAGATCCGACGATTCAGCCGCTGGTGATGAACAACTGCATCAACCAGATTTTAGAGGGCAATTCTTCGATTGTCGGTATGATGGCGGAAAGCCATTTGTTTTGCGGACGTCAAGACGTGCCGGTGGATATTGCGCAGCTGCGCTACGGTGTTTCCATTACCGATGCATGTTTGGGGTGGGAAGAGACCGAAAGAATGATCCTTGATGCCCGGGAGAGACTTGGTGGTTGCCTTTCCCGGATTCGCCGGCGAAACGAACAAGGGCGAACGAGCTGACAACATAGTCTCAATGGGCGAGCATTGCATCACAAACGAACCAGTATTGTTTTAAGTGCTGCTGTTTTCACGGCAATGCTTTTCTTATATTGTTCAACACTGGGCAATCGTCCGTTCTTTACGCGCGGCGAGGGACGGGAAGCTCTCGTTGTCGCTGCAATGGAGCAGCAGCAGAACCTTGTTTTGCCGCGCCGCAACGATGCCGCCATTCCTTCGAAGCCCCCGTTGTTTCATTGGTTGGCTTATGCCGCAGCGCAAGCCGGTGGTGGTGGAATTAATGAATTCGCAGTCCGGTTTCCATCTGCTCTTTGCGGTGCGCTTGCTGCCGGTGCGGGCTTCTTTGTCTTTAGTCTGGTTAGCGGGGCGCGGACCGCGGCAGCAGCGAGCGCAATAATGCTGACAACCTTTGAGTGGAATAGAAGCGCCGGTCATGCGCGGGTTGACATGGTGTTTGCCGGCTTCTTGCTGATTTGCCAGTGTGCTTTGTTTTTCTGCTTGCGGCGCTTTCGTGAAGAGGGGAGGTCGGGCGCGGTGCTTATTGGAATTATTCTTTTTTCCAATGCCGCCGCGGCACTGGCAAAAGGGCCGCCGGGGCTGGCAATTCCCTGGCTGATTGGCGGAATATTTTTTGCAACCGAGAATTTCCGCACCGGGTTAATGATTCGCAAGATACCGTGGTCTGCTGTTCTCTGCGGCGGCGGCGGCGCGCTGGTTCTTACGGCAGTGTGGTATGTTCTTGCATACCGGGAAGGCGGGCAGGAGTTTGTTGGTGTTCAACTGCTTAAGGAGAATCTTGCGCGAGTTGTTGAAATTGAAGGCGAAGAAGTCGGCCATGAGCAGCCTTTTTACTTCAGTGCGATACATTTGCTGCTCAGCTCCATGCCGTGGAGTATCTTTGCGCCATTGCTGTGTCTGTGGCTTTGGCGGGAGAGGAAGAAAGTATGGGCGGAAGGCTTTTCGCGCTACTGCCTGATTTGGGTTGTTTTTTTTCTGCTTATTGTTGCCGCAAGCGTGAGCAAGCGAACGGTTTACTTTCTTCCCGCGATGCTTCCCGCAGCCTATCTGCTTGCGCTTTGTCTTGCGGATGTTTTTCAGCGCAGCGCCGAATGGGAGAAGTGGCTCAAGGGGTATGCAGTTTTTATCTTTTTTCTTGCCGTCGTTCTTTTCACTGCGGGGGTGGCCGCTGTTCTGTTTGTTTTTTCTGGTCTTTCCGAATCGGCCGCACCGATGCTCGGCAGGCGCACGGCTGAAGATTTGGCGCTGTATCTGGCGGCGATCCGGGAAAATCCATGGCCGCTCATCCTGCCGTTTATCGCGGCAATTGGTTTAGCCCATGCGGCCAAGCAGACGCGCGGCAGGTTTTTGGCGCAAACAGTGCTGGGGTTTTCTTGCTCGTTTTTGGCGATAGCACTGTTTGTCAATATCGTTGTGCTTCCCGTTGAAGCGCAAAAGAAATCGCCGGCGTACTTTATGTCCGAAGTGCGCAATATTACCGGTCTTGAACGCCCCCTTTATCAATACCAAGATGAGTTTTATGCGGCGGTTTTTTATGCGGGACGCAGCGTTCCTGTAGTCGCCTATGCCGCGCAGTTAAGTGAGCATCCGGGGGAGTTCTTCCTGCTTGCGCCGCAAAAGAAGGTTCCGGAGATAATGTCGGCGGCAGCCAAGTGTGAAACCGTAATAGCAAGCGCAAATAAAGCGGCAAACGGCAAAGATCGTTTGGTGCTGCTTCGTATTTCTCGGCAGCAATAAGCCCATTTTTGCTAAGTGCCGCGGTTTTCGGTAGAACGAAGCCCGTGCAGCGCACTAAGTTCTTGTGCGCGCGGCGGTGTATGCTTTCGTGTTTGACACTTCAAGGTGTCAAGCAGGGCAGTATGGCAATGGAAGGTTTTTATTAGAATTCTCAAAATGTTTGTTGACTCCGCAGACAGCCTGGAGAAAAAGGGCTTCAACGCTTTTTCTTCGGGCTGTTTGTGTTCGTATCTTTTTGCGGAAGAACGGAAAGGAGTGCAGGGATGGGAAGGAAGGTTTCAGCAAGGTCTGAGGGCCAGAAAGATCCGGCGCTTGACCGGCTCGGTGAGCTTGGGGCGGGCATCATGGCGGCCCGGAAAATGCCGCTTGAATCTCGTTCCGGCTGCGGCGCAAGCAGCAGCAGTCTTGCTGGGCCGTACAGCGGAGCGTTTCTCTGGAGAGTCACGTATTTTCTGTCCCCCAGCGTGGTCAAGCTTCGCGTGGTGATTATCAACGCGAATCTGTTCGAAGCTGAAAAACCGCCGCGATGGCAAGCTCAGGGCATCGTCATCGAGGAGGGAAGCGAGCGCAGCAGACTTGAGCGAAAAGATCTGCCAGGACTTGATCGCATTGGCGAACTGGAAGTGCTGCCGGAGTCGCCGATCCGCGGCTTGGTCATGATTCTTCAGAAAAAGGAGAATTCGGAAGCGCCGGAAAGCAATGCCCGGATGGTGTTGGTCAGACCATTTGGTCAGATTGAAAACATCCCGGAGGGATGGCAGCTCGATCAATGGTCGAAGTTCGAAGATGCCTGGCAATACGTTGACGCACAGCTCTGGGCGCAGCGTGTACTCCGGGGAGAACCCGCTTCGAACACTTGATTGCGATTCTGATCTCTTCGAAGGTTGTCATCCAGCCGGTGGGGTAATAACCCCCCACCGGCTGACGCCATGCTGCCTCAACCGTCCAGTGCAGCGCACAACAGAATGGCGGAGAGGGGGGGATTCGAACCCCCGGTGCGTTATTAGCGCACACACGCTTTCCAAGCGTGCACCTTAAACCACTCGGACACCTCTCCATGTTCAACCGCAATCCTTGGTGCGGCCCGCGCAAAATTCCGGAAAACAATCATTTTGGTTAAAGATCCGTTCCGTGAACCAGATCTCCTTAGTAAAACCCCCGCAATAATTCAACAATAAATTACACAGACAAACGTGTAAGGGTTAATGCAGTGTTTTGACCAAAATAATGTTGCGTTAAGTTTGCCCTGCGGCAATCATAACTGGCGGAAACCTTAGATGTTATTTCATCACAACAAAATAACGCAAGCGAGTCGTAGCACAATTATGAGGATTAATAAATTCCACGTCCTTGAGAGATGGGATGAACGTTAAGCGAAACCGGCTCGATTCTGAAAAGAGCCCTTATCTGCAACAGCATAAAGATAATCCTGTGCACTGGTATGCATGGGGAGATGAAGCCTTTCGCGCGGCGCAGGCGGAAGATAAACCGGTGTTTCTCTCCATCGGTTACTCGACGTGTTACTGGTGCCATGTCATGGAGAAAGACTCCTTTGAGAATAATGAAGCGGCCGATGTTTTGAACGAACATTTTATTTCCATTAAAGTTGATCGCGAAGAACGTCCGGACCTCGATCAGATTTACATGGATGCTGTGGCAGCGCTGTCCGGGCGCGGCGGCTGGCCGCTTTCGGTTTTCTTGACAGCGGACCGCCGCCCGTTTTTTGGTTTCACCTTTCTGCCCCGAAATCAGTTTATTGATGTGCTTGCGCGCGTTAATCAATTGTGGACGGAAAAACGTTCTGAGGTAGAAAAGGCAGCTTGTGAACTGCTTGGTGCAGTGCGAGCGGAATTTCAGGCGCCGGAAGTTAAAAAACTAGGCGGAAACTCGCTGCAGCGTGCTTGCCAGGCATTGACTGAGGCCTTTGATGCTGAAGACGGCGGTTTTAGCGCAGCGCCGAAATTTCCGCCGGCAATGCCGCTTGCGCTGCTGCTTCGTCTGGCGGTCCGGCGGCAAAGAAGCGACTTGCAGCATATGGCCGTCTTGACTCTGGAGAAGATGGCCCGGGGCGGGATTTTCGATCATTTGGGGGGCGGCTTTCACCGCTATTCGACGGACAAGCAGTGGCTGGTTCCGCATTTCGAGAAAATGCTTTACGACAACGCGCTTCTGGCTCACGTATATCTTGAAGCTTTTCAAGTTGTCAGCAAACCGCTGTTTGGTGAAACGGCCCGTTTGGTGCTGGATTATACGCTTCGCGATATGCGGGATGAGCAGGGTGCGTTTTTCAGCGCGGAAGACGCGGGCGAGGTTAAACGCGAGGGCGAGTATTATGTCTGGACGACGGAGGAACTAAAGACGCTGCTTGCGGCAGAAGATTACCGGATTTTAGCGGACGCTTTCACGGTTTCTGAAGAAGGCAATTTCGAATATCACACTAACGTGTTGAGTCTGCGGGACGATTCGTCTTGGAGCAGCAAAGGCAAGGAACCGCTGCGGGGGATCTTAAGGCGGCTTGAGCAGGAGCGGCAGAAGCGCGAGCGTCCGCGGCGCGATGAGAAAATAATCGTTTCCTGGAATGCTTTGATGATTTCCGCGCTATGCAAGGGCTGGCAGGTGCTTGGCGAAAAGCGGTATCTGAAAGCGGCACAAGAGGCCGGCGATTTTATTGTGGAGAATCTGGCTTCTCCGTCTGGTTTGCTTCGGCGTTATTGCGGCGCTGAGGCAATGTTCAGCGCCTGTTTAGATGACTATGCGTATCTGGTGCAGGCACTGCTGGATCTCTACGAGTCGAGTTTTCAACTCTCGTGGTTTGCGTGGGCGCGTGATCTTCAGGCTGAACAAGACAGCCGCTTTTGGGACTCCGAGAACGGCGGTTACTTTTTTACGCAAAGTAAAGATGCTGCGGAACTTGCGCGAAAAAAGGATTGGTTCGACGGCGCAACTCCAAGCGCGAATGGCGTGAGCGCGCTTAATTTGCTTCGCCTGTATCACTTTACGTTTGCGCCGCAATTCAAAGATAGGGCGGAGCATATCTTGAAAACAGCCTCGAGCCTTGCGGCAATTCACCCGGCAGCGCTCTGTTCGAGTCTTATTGCGCTTGATTTCTATCTCGATCAAGTGAAAGAAATCGTGGTTGCGGGAGACCTTGAGTCGGAAGCGATGCAGGAGTTCCTGAGGCGTGTATATGCCCGGCTCCTTCCGGGCAAGGTGCTGGGAGCGGCGCCACCTGAATCCGGCTCGGTGAAAATTCCGGCCTTGCTCCAGGGGAAATTTAGTGCGGACAGGGATTTTGCGGTCTTTGTTTGTCAGGACAACCGCTGCCTGTCTCCGGCCTTGGACTTGCCGCAGGCTTTACGGTTGTTGGCGTCGTAATGCTGGTTCAGTCTTTTCTTAACCGGAAGATTACCGATTCGCCGGACTCATCGGCGATGACCTTGTCTTCTTCAATGAGCGCCTTGAGCGCATCTAAAATCTCCAAATCGGAGGCCTCAACCCGCGGACGCTCATCTTCTTCGTGGAGATAATAGAAATTGTCCAGGTAAAGTCCTTCCTCTGCTTCGGGATGAGTCAAAGCGTTAAGCACTTGTTGTTTTACGTCGTTTGCCGGTGCAGCCATATATACCTTTCTTGAAACTCAGAAGGATTGAATATAACATAGATAACCGGCAAAGCTTTCTCTTTTTTCGTTTACAACAGCTTTTTTGTTCTTAAACTTCCTGCGGACGAGCGTGGGAACAAATATTTTCATAGAACGGGGACAGCGATGAAAAGCTATATAATGGCAGGCTGCATCCAGATATCAGCGGCTGCGATGCTGTTTGTATTGCCGGCTCTTGGCCCGGTTGATGAATGCGCAGCAGAAAACACATCGGAAAAGGGCGGCTGCGGCAAAAAGATTCAGGTGGGAGCGGTGCTCCCGTTATCTGCCGGTCCAATGTCTTCGGGATTGTCGGTGCAGCGCAGTATCCAGCTTGCCGGCGAAAAGTATGATCGCAGCGGCTGTGTCGAATTCTTGTTTGAAGATGATCAGCTTGAGCCGAGAAAGACCGTTGCTGCGGTAAAGAAGTTGATAGAAGTCGACCGTGTCTCCGGCCTAATTGTTTACGGCACGCCTACGTCTCTAGCTGTCGCTGATTATGTCGAGCAGCGGAAGCTGCCGATGATTGCATTTTCGATTTTGCGCCGGGTTGTCGAAAACCGGCGTTATATCGTCAAACATTGGTGCACCGCAGAACGGCTTGATCAGGCGATTATCGCCGAGGTGAAAAGGCGTTCCTATCCCACCGTTGCTGTGGCGAGCACCTTTAACGATGCTATGCTCGGTCTGAGGGATTTGTTTGTCCAATCAGGAACCGCAAAGATAGTCGCCGATGATGAATTCAACAAAGAGGATTTTGACTTCCGTACTGCCGCGTTAAAAATCAAGCAGAAAAACCCAGCAGCGGTCTATGTGCTGATTTATCCGCCGCAAACAAGCCCATTTGTTCGCGCATTGCGTACCGTAGGCTACGGCGGGGAAATGTTCGGCGTGCACAATATCGAAGATCCGGCAGAAGTCGCTGCTGCGGCTGGAGCAATGGAGGGAATGTGGCTTGCGAACGGCGATGATGCTGCCGGTGAGGGCTACGCGGCGCTTTACTTCGAACGCTTTAACGGCAAGCCTCCCTTGGGCGGTGCCAACGGTTTTGACGCTGCCAAACTGTTTATTGAAGCTGCGGCAAGCGGCAGAGAAATTAATGAATACCTGCATACGGTAAGAAATTTTTCAGGGGCCTTCGGTATTTATCATGCCAGCGGCAGCAATGATTTTACATTTCCTGCGGCGATCAAAGTAGTGCAGGGCGGCAGCTTTGAAAAGCCTTAGCCGTAATGCCTTTCGGAAAAAAGGAAAGGCATTGCGGTTAGGTGAAAATACGAACTGTTTCTCTACGCGCGCTTGTTGGAAAACGTGGAAATGGACGCCGCGCTTGCCTGACCTCTGATGGTGAGGACGGCAGAGTGCGGCGTCCTCGTGTTCCTCAGGCAAAGCGGATATTGTCAAGCCCGGTGCCGAGCACAATGAACATGCGGTAGCGGCCTTTGATGCTGTTCAGCGCCGTGCGCGAATCGCGCAGACTCTCCTCGAACCGTAGCTGCGTAAGCAGTCCATCAAGAACGACGGGTTTGGCGCTGCCGTAGAAAGCCCCGAGGATCCGGCGCATTGTGATGTCGGCGATCTGGCTGCTCACACGCAGAATTTCCTGCGGTGTTTGCGACACACCGGACTGCGCGACGAAAACAATCCATTCAACGAGGCACCGCAGTGCGTGCGCCTGTTGATCGGGTTCGAAGAGATACGGGATTTCCAACGCCGGCGTAAGCCAATGTTTGCGCCGGAGAAGCCGCCGCGAGATCTCTTCCGCGGAGAGCGGCATGTCCGGCAGGCTGCCGAGCATCTGTGCAACGCGATCTGCCGCTTGGACGATTTCTTCGGGCGCGATCGGAACGAGCGGTTCAGGCGGCGGGCCGCATCTGGTCACAGCCACCACGCTGTATTCGTTCACAGCGCGAACCAAGCCAGGGGGCGCGGAGTCAGCATTCGATAGCGGCCCCTGCTCTTCCTCATCCGCGTCGGGCAGTTCGAGAATGACATCACCTGGAACACTCTCCAGGAGAACCGGCTCGTCTTCTGACCCCCGCCCGGTCATGCCATGATTTTCATCGTCTTTCCCGCCGCAAGGCGCCAGTGACACCAAGCCCCACAGAAAAGCCCAAAACTTCTTCATCGTCCCCTCCCTTTCGGTGTTTGTGAAGTTTCTGCGCTTTATTCCTCGCGAGAGGAAAAAGCGCAGAAACTCGCTGTCTCACACCGATTACCGGGAGAAGAGAAAAAACCTCATGCAAGCGCGCGTCTCTCCAGAAGCCGGAAGACGGGTTCTTCAGAGACGCCTGGTTATACTTGAACCAAAAAGCTACCCGATACGAATTAACGAAGAACAGTGAACGAAGAGCAAATGCCCGACGCAATATACGGTAAAATACCAGAAAGCTCAAGATTGTCGGATTGGTTGATAATTTTAAACCTTGTCTGGAAAAAACCATGGCTGAAACTCTTTGATTTCAGAAATCTTTACTGTTCTTGTTTTGTAGTATTAAACCCTCTTAACTGATCGATGATATCCGATCGCTGCCGTGTGACGAGAATACATCAATGAGGAGTTGAGAAAAGATATGCACGTCGATACCAAACAACTTGCTTGCGGCTTTTCGCTGCCCGTTTTCGGCGCAGGCACCTGGATGATGGGCGGCGGCCGTACGCGGGATGAAAACAACGACGATGCGCGGGACATTGAAGCACTAAATGCGGCGCTCGATGCGGGACTTACGCACCTGGATACGGCAGAGATGTACGCTGAAGGGCATGCTGAGCTTCTTGTCGGAGAGGTGCTGAAGAACCGGCGCCGGAGTGATATCATTCTTGCTTCCAAAGTCATGCCGGCCAATCTGCGGCACGACGCCCTGCTTCGTTCCGCCGAGAACAGCCTGCGGCGGTTGGGGACGGACTATCTTGATCTCTATTTCGTGCATTTGCCTAACCCGGAGATCCCGATGGCAGAGACTTTTTCTGCGCTGCAAAAGCTTGCTGACCAGCGTGTGATCAGAAATGTCGCGGTGAGCAATTTCAGCCGGGAACGGATCGAGCAAGCACAGCAGTTGATTGCCCACAAGATCGTCGGTGCGCAAGTGCACTATAATCTAATTTTCCGCGAGGCTGCCGCATCAGGAGTGCTTGAGTATTGTCAGCAGAACGACATGATGTTAATCGCCTGGCGCCCCGTGCAGAAAGGAATACTCACCGTTGGCGGAACGGAGTTGTTCGATCGGGTTTGTCGGAAATACGGCAAGACACCTGCGCAGACAGCGATCAACTGGCTGATTGCTCAGCCCAATGTTGTTACTTTGTCAACGATGCGCAGCAAGGAACATCTTGCCGAGAATCTTGGTGCGCTGGGCTGGTGCATGGAGCAGGCTGATGTGGAGCTACTGACGCGCGATTTCCCGGGCCAGCGTTTTGTGTCAGATGCCGTGCCGCTCAGTTGAGCGGTGCGGCTTCTCAAAGCCGCCTTTTTCCCGTCTGTAAAAAACCGTGATATCTCTATTTCTTCCCGTTATTGCGTTTTGTGCATGCAGCTTAGACTCCAGTGAAACATAAAATCAAATTATTGGCCTGCATTTCTTACGCACCGGGGGGCTGTGAGATATTGCGGCTAACTGCGAAAGCCTTAATCATGCTGCTGCTGGTGCACGCCGGGTCTGCTGTTAGGGCGGATGAGGAAGAGTCGCCGCCTGTTGATCGTTTCGACTTATTTGATCAGAGCACAGAAGAGACTCTCAGCGAGTCTGCTTCCTACGTTGGCGAATCGCTTGACTACTGGGTGGATAGAGTCGATTCATTTTTCGTTGATGAGCAGGTAAACGAGACGTACCGGGGAAACCGCCTGCGCGTGCGTTCCGGGGCAACCTTGGCTGATGGCGGAGAGAGCGATCTCTTGTTCAATGTGAGTCTGAATCTTTATTTACCCCGCACGAAGAGAAAACTGAATCTGTTTGTGGAAAGTCTGAGCATAGACAGCAGCGAAGATGACCCCGACGCGGAAGACGCGGATCAACTTTCTGCTGGTTTGCGGTGGTTTCTTTTTGAGAACAAGAAGCTTAGTGTACGTCTTGATTCTGGAATAAAGCTCGAGCCGGAGCCGCAGCCTTTCTCGATTTTGCGCTTAAGCCGCACGTTTCAGTTTGACGAAGTTTTGGCGCTTAAGCCGGTAATTTTCCCCGGCTGGCAGAAAGAAGATGGTTTCGGCCTTGGTGCGCGCTTGGATTTAGAAAGAGGCGCTCATGAGCGCGTACTGCTTAGAAATCGCAGTGAGACTCTGTGGTCTGAAGCTGCCGTGAAGGATGACGAGAACGTAGAGTGGAGTAATGTTTCATCGCTTATTCGGACCCTTTCAGGTTTACGAGGTATCCGCGGCGAATTTCAGGTGCGGGGAGTGACTGCTCCGGCAAATATCGTAGAGGAATATCGTACGCTCATACGTTGGCGGCAGGCTTTTTTTAGTGATTGGCTGTTTTATGAAATTGCGCCGTTTCTTTCGTGGGAGCGTGATGGCGACTGGGAGACATCTCCCGGAGCAACGTTGCTGATCGAGGTCAATTTCGAGCGTTCGCAGCTCGAAAGGGCAGGAATAGTAGATTATCAGTAGTGTCTAAGAATAAGTTGTGCAGACGGCTGATTTAAGCGGTTAGCCGCGCTTATGATTTCCTACGCACCCCTTATCAATACATGAGCATCCTAAACAGCGTGGCGCGGAAGATTTTTCCAATTCAATTGCCGGCTGACTCTCCGAATAGTTGCGAAGACCTGCTGAACTGTAGATTTCGGGCGTGGTTCCCACTATGAATGATGTTGAGATTAAGGCTGTTGTTGGTTCAATTACGGTTCACCATGATGAGGCGCGAATTAAACAACGCCGAGTGTTAGAGGCGTTTAAGAGTTTGCTGCGTCCTCTAAACCGTAAGATTCGTGCAGAATTCAAAAAGTGGTGGCGGAAGGCTTGCTATGCAGTCTATGGGGTTGAGCCACTTACGGAGGCTGCCTGTTTATCAAGGGAGTCCAGCCTCAAACCAGAGATGTACTTTTTGCAGATTGGCGCTCATGACGGAAAGACTGATGATCATTTAAGAGAATTTGTGATCAAGAATCGCATGAAGGGCATATTGGTTGAGCCCGTTCCCATTCTTTTTCAGCGTTTAAAAGAGAACTATCGTAATCAGGATGGTTTATTCTTTGAGAACAAGGCGATCGCGCCGGCTAGCGGGACTCGTACATTCTACCGCTTGCGTGATAACACGGACGGCCTGCCGCATTGGTATGATCAGCTTGGCTCGTTCCACAAACACATCGTCCTAAAGCATAAGGTTGATATACCTAATATCGAAGATTACCTGCTGGAGGAGCAGGTAGAATGTGTTTCAGTAAGCGATCTTCTCCAGCGCTATGCAATTCCCAGAGTCGATATCATGCTCATCGACTGCGAAGGATACGATTATGAGATTCTGAGAACGATAGACTTTATAGAATGCTCGCCGCAGCTTATTGTTTACGAGGAGAAACACTTGCTGGGCCCGGATGCAAGATTGTGCAGGAAGCTTTTGCGCAATCACGGATACTGCGTGATTAACGTCGGTGCAAATGCCGTTGCCGTCAGACGGCCGTTAATGGGCAGAATGGAGAATTACTTATCCTTTATTATTGATTACTAAAATAATTCTTTACTGAAATGAGGGTTTCTTTGGTGCTTTTGCGAAGAGTCCTGAACCAGCGGGCGGTTCTATGCTGTGGACCCCAGTAGGCAAACTTCTGTTCAATTTCCTCTATGGATCTTTGACAAAGTCCGTTGAAATGAGCCAATACGGCGCGCGACGAGTAGTCTTCGTCTCTGAACTGAACCAGGTTGAACTCCCTGGGCAGAAACTTTGTTGGTGTTCTTAGCGTGTAGCGGGCTAAATTTAATACTGTCTGATCAAACAAGTACTGCTCCCCAAGGCAGTGCGAGAGACGTCGTGCTTCTTCAATTAAAGGTTTATGGTGACGGCGATTGGCGATAAAAAAACCACTGTTGAAATATTGATCGAGCGGCACGCTGATATTTGCCGAATCTCTGAGTGACCAGGCATTGCTGCGGTCTCTTACGCAGACAAATTCCGGAATATCGAAAAATTCGGCAAATGAAACTTTTCTGAGGAAGAGCGCATCGCTGTCAAAATAGAGGACTGTGCTGGCATGCGGCAACTCGTCAAACAAATGCAATTTGAGGAAGTGCGGCGTCTGCAATTCGGGATACTTGGAATAAATATCGTTGCCGATGACATACGTCGGCAGGCCGGTCGCCCATCTGCACGATTGAGCAGCAAGTTCCGCCATCCGTTGATACTTTGTTGAACCAACCCCGATGGTGGCGCAAACGAAGGCTTCTTCAGAGTGCTGGTTCATCAACGCCTGAGGTGATTGTCCGGCGATGCTGTGTGCTAGACGCAGTTTTCCGCCGGACCTGGTAATGTGAAAAAACCGATTAATCCATTAGATGATAAGTTACGGCTGCGGTTGCTTATTTCCGGGCGCCCCGTTTAAGATTTGAGGAGCACTTATGCTGAGCTTTCACTGCTGGGCGGGTTCTCCACCAGTTGGCCGTCGAGCCAGACCCACCTTTCGTCGTTGATCACCACGGTCCTTTTGTTGATCGGGCCATGAATTTGTGCGGCAGCGCCAAAGATAAGAAATATCACAATAAATATGCCGCCCACTATGACGGCAGCGCGCGGATTTGGGGCAAAGGTTCGATGCTGATCGGGATCGTGCGGATTGTAGTAAACTATACGGCGCTCGCCGATTGGCGGCTGGGTGTGCTGCGGCGGTCCGGGAAACTCGATCAATCTGCCCGACTTCGCAGCAAAACGCAGCATCGGGCGGTACTCGACTTGCAGCTTGTGGTTTTTTGTCCGTTTTTCACTTCGTGAAACGCTTTTTACCTCCGCGTCGGCTTTTTGCCAAAGGGCCGCTTTCTCACTCTCGCTGCTGTAGATAAAATAAGTAAGCGCGCCAAGGATCAGCGCGATGCAGCATCCCCACGCCATCGCATGCTTGGGGATAACAAGACGGCTTGTGCTGAAGTGCCGCGGATACGGAATTCTCCGGCCATCGGGCGTTTCGACCCACTCGACCTGCCGGCGTACTTTTGAATATGTAATTCCACTTTTTGAATGCAGCATAAACGCCCTGCCAGGTATTTATCGCGAAATAAGTATAAGTGCCAGATAATGCGGCGAACAAGGTTATTTTGGCGATATAGCCGTCAGGCGACGCGTGACAATTTAGGGTGTCTCACTGACCCGCTGCGCGACCATTGCCTCATTTGGCGCGTCCATATATGCTTTTGAGAACACAAAAGACCGAACGCCATTTGATTAAGAATCTGACTGGTAAAGATGGTCCGAGTTTCTCCTTTGTCAGAGGGGAGAAGAACGTGAGTATCTTTGCTGCAAAGACAACGGAAGAAGGTGAGGTAAATGCAAAACCTGCTGCCCCAAAAAGGATCGGAGCGAATTCGCGCGGCACTCTTGTTTCTTATATTGGCGGGGATCGGCTGGTACGTCACCAGCACTGAAAGGTTTGAGAAGTCATGTTTTCTTGGTGCTTTGCGGCAGTGTTATTTTCCGTACTATAGAAATGTCTATATCTATAATCAGACCTTCCGCCCGGCGGCCTTTACGACTGATTTCTACGGTCTGAAGTGGCAGGGGCAAACGGGCAACCTGATCGACGATTCCATTCTTTTTTATGGAGCCTATGAAAAGTTCGTGCTGTTTTTTATGCGCGATGTGCTTGCGGAGCAGAAGCTGCCGGATGCTGTTTTTTTTGATGTCGGTTCAGCGATGGGGCAGCATTCCCTTTTTATGTCAAGATACGCTTCGCAGGTTCATGCTTTTGAACCGCTTTCTGAGCTCGTCGAGCGCTTTCAACTTCTTGCCGAACTCAATGAGATAAAGAACATAACAATTCATCCCGTTGGGCTGGGGCGTGAACAAAGCAAGAAGGTGTTCGATCTGGAAGCAACTTCGTTTTTGAACCGGTCAAACAGCATCAAGACAGCTCAGCTCAGCATTGTTCCAGGCGACGTAATTGTGCAGGAGCGGGGTATTCGCCGCGTTGATTTAATTAAAATAGATGTTGAAGGTTTCGAGAAACAAGTGATTCTTGGTTTAAAGCAGACTCTTCAGCGAGATCGTCCAGTGATCGTGATGGAAGTTTTTGCGAACCAAGATCCCGAGTTCGGATTCAAAGACGAAAAAGATTTCTTTTTGCAGCTTCCTGAAAATTACGATCTTCTTGAGTTTAGCCGCAAGAGTGATGGCTATACCGGCTACTACGAGCTGATTCCTGCCGAATTCGGCAAGAGTGATGGAAACTTAGTTATTTTCCCTAAGGAAAAAGCACATTTTGTTCCGTTGCGGGGCAAGACTATTGAATCAAGGGATCAGGCATTCATTGCTCAAAAGTAGAAAGTGAAGACGCCATTGTTCGGCAGCAGTCCGGCGCTTTCCCTCCACCAAGGCTCAGAACTAAAAAGAGAACATAGCGCTGGCGTATATTCGCTATTGATTGCCGGGGCGTGCCAATAATAGAGACACGATTAAGTTAAGGAAGTCCAGTCCCGCGGTTTTGCGGAGGCCGGTGAGGAAACCCCTTTTGGTTTCTGGAACCGGGTTACTTTTTTGGTTTCTGGAACCGGGTTACTTTCTTAGAAGAGGTATTTGCATCGAACTTGAAAAAACTGCACCTGGATCAGCAACATCCGGCGGCAAGAACGCGATAATCGTAATCTTGTCCAAAAAATAACCGAACAACATGACTCCTGGCTGCCTGCTGTTGCCAAAATTGTAGCCAGCCGCCTAAGCATAATCCTGTGGATTCAATGATTAAGTGCAACACTCATTGATAAAAGCCTCATGAGGAGTAAGGAAGTTCAGGCACTTACGAGGCCGATGGTTAAGTAGCTGTTCTAAGGTTCGAAGTTGCTGA
>JAKPSH010000127.1 GCA_029555385.1 Pseudomonadota bacterium | reverse complement strand
CCAAGTTCTGCGTAATCTGGATATGATGCACGCCTACACGCACCACCTGCGATCGGTTGGAATACAGCTCTTCGCGCATCTGGCGAATTGTCGAAATCTGATGCAGAACTTTTTGGTTCGCCCGGCCCATTGCGCCGACCTCGCGAAGGCCCAAACTCCGGTCAAGCCGGTCAAGCCGTTTGAGCTGTTCTTCCTGCGAATCCTTGGAATAGGTCACTGTAAAAATGGACTCCATCGGCAGGCTCTGCATCGGCACAGTCATCAGCGGCAGGCACTGCTTCGGCGGCTTCACCATACTCACTGTGTGATAAACGCGCCCGTCCTTCAACAAGAAGCCGTCTTCAGGATGATACGCGATAGTGTCTGAAACCTGGTTGGACAGCAGATCGTCCGGGTCGTGCTGCGGCACCGCCACGGCGTTGAACCGCCCTCGTTTGAACTTGCCGCCTTTGGTGCTCCGGCGGTTGAGCAGCGGGTATAAGAGGTTAATCAACCCCTGACCATCAATGCGCGTAGGATGCAAACCGAGATCGGAGAAACGGGAAATCTTTCCCTCCACCTCGCCGCGAAACTTTTCGACAAAGCGCTTGTATTCTTCGGTCCGGGCGCATGGTGCCTGCGGATCGCGCGCGCCATGAACCATAATGCGGAAGGTATCCAACATGTCATCAAATGGATTCTTTTCCGGCCATGGGGGATCGTAACGGAATGAAACAACGAGTTTCAGGCGCTTGCAGCGGCGCTCATACTGCTGCGATTTGGACATGTTCTTAATCAGCCGCACCCAGCGCCGTGCCATCCATCCGGCGACGCCAGTCAGCGGATAATCGTGCAAGCAGCGGTCCAGAATATCTTGAATGTCAAAAGTTGTAATCCAGTTGAACTGCACTGAAATCCGCTCATCAAGCGAATCGACAAGTTCCTGCACCCCGGAGCAAGTTTGAAACGCTGCAGCATCGGAGATCGAAGTCAAAAGAATCGGGTTAAGCTACCAAATGGACCAAATCGAGGCATCCCCGTGGAGGAATACCAAGTGATCGTAGTCCCATTTTACGTACGGCAGCAGGCTGTTGAACAGTTTTTCATCCTGATACAGCCGCTCTCTTGTTAACCTGCTGATACTCATGGTGCAACACTACCCTCAACCCATACAATAACCGCGCCGCCCGGTGCGAAGTCGTATCGCTACTTGCCCCCCGGCAAACTTGGCAGCACACCTTCTCCCATAACCCTGACCAAACGCTGTTCATGGTCCAGCATTGTTTGAACTCCGCCTTGGCGGCCGATTTCCTTAAGCACTTCTTCAATGGTGCCGTCGAGCCGCAGATGGATTTTTCGTTTTCCGACATTGCTGGGATAGTCCCAGCGGTAGCCCATTGTCTGTGCCAACGCTTCGACAGCTTCACCAACTGTCGTATCCGGCAGTTGAAAGGAAATCTGCGGCAGCAAGTATGGCGCATCTTCCGTGCTTTTCGGCATAATCGGACGGGGCGGATGCGCCCACATAACACGGCTGTATACCGGCTCCGGCGGGCTTTGGCGGTAAGCCACTTTATACGGCTCGATCTTTACCACCGGCTCGCTGCTCGAGCTGCAAGCTGCAAGCGTGATAACCATTACAGCAGCGATCGTTACTCTGCGTATCATATCCGCTTACCTCGATTCCTTGTAAACCCAAGGCGTTGACGTGCCGGATTGCCCGGTTCCATAATTCATGGTCGGACCGGATGACGGAGCAACGGCCGGTGCACCAGCGCCCTGCGGAGCTACTGTTTGCGGCGCGGCATAGTTGATGATTTGCGTTCCGTGAAGCTGAGCATCAAGTTCGAAGGCATCCT
>JAKPSH010000094.1 GCA_029555385.1 Pseudomonadota bacterium | reverse complement strand
CACAGCAAAATCTCTTCGTCCCAAATGCTTTTTTCTCGTCCGCAGAAAATGATTGTAAGGAGGATAATGAAAACTTAAAATTCAACCCGTTCCGAGCTTGACAAGTGGTCAATACATAGCAGGAAATCGGATTGCCGTGCTGTTTTGCGCAGTGAAGCATCTCCGGTTCCTGCAAGCCGAGTTCTGCAGGCAGGCGGCGGCGCGCCTTCAGCGCTCGGCAGCGTCATTCTCCGCACCGCCCATGCGCGACTTCAGCGTTCACCCGAGTGATGCCAACAATATGCGCCATTCAACTTTTAGGCAGAGTTCCGGCTGCGGCAGGTTTATTCGCTTATTGTTAGACTGGCTGGGTGCTGAAAAAGTTTTTAGCAACATGCTTGATTAATGAAAATTCCGGGGAGCTGTCCTGAGTTCTTCCGTCAAGCGGCCTGTGATGTCGATAAATTCTTCAGCGAGTAAATGAGCAACGCCGTCAATGCGCTGCAGCCTGCCGTAAGCAAGGAGAATAATGCTGTCGCAGATTATGTCGCGGTATTTTTGAAAAACTGCGGGACGGATAATCAGGTTGGCCATTCCCGTTTCGTCTTCCAGGGTCATGAAAACCACACCGCCTGCTGTTTGCGGACGCTGCCGGACGAGCGCCATGCCGCAAACCGCAGTGCGCATGCCATTTTTTAGACGCGAATCTTCCCGGAGTTCAAGCGCTGTAGCCGCTTTGTGTTCGTTCAAGCTGGTCCGGAGGAAAGAAAGGGGATGGGCCTTCAGGGAAAGGCCGAGCATTTCGTAGTCCTTAATCACTTCTAATTTTGCGCTAAGCGGCGGTAAAACTGCAGGAGTATCTTTTTCCCGGCAATAATCAAAGAGAGGCAGCGGGTCGTCCCGCAGCTTGCGCACCGCCCAAAGCGCGGCTTGCCTGCTTAAGCCAAAAGAGGAAAAAGCATCGGCTCGGGCCAGCGTTTTCATCGCCTGTGCGCTGGCGCCGCTCTCACGAAATAGTTTTGCTGCTGAGGTAAACCGGCCATGCTTGTGCACAGCAGCGGTGATGCACTGTGCCTGCTGCAACTCAAGCCCTTTGACCAGACAAAGTCCAAGCCGCAGTGCACGGGTTCGTCGTATTGGATTATCTTCCAAGGAACATGCAACAGCACTGAAGTTGACATCAGGCGGCAGGACCTCGACGCCATGTCTTTTTGCATCCTCAATAATTTGTGCCGGGGAATAAAACCCCATCGGCTGACTATTGATTAGTGCTGCGGCAAAAGCGGCGGGATAATGCAGTTTAAGCCAGGCGGAGACGTAGACCAGCAGGGCAAAAGAAGCAGCATGCGACTGAGGGAAGCCGTACTCGCCGAAACCTTTGATCTGCTCGAAGATCTGTCCGGCAAAGAGGGGGGAGTATCCGTTTTGGCGCATGCCTTCGAGGAGCCGCTCTTTGAACCGGGCAAGCAGGTTGGTTTTACTCTTCCAGCCGGCCATGGCACGCCGCAAGTTGTCTGCTTCTCCGGGAGTGAACCCGGCAGCGGCAACCGCAAGCTCCATGACTTGCTCCTGGAAAATCGGCACACCAAGCGTTGGAGCCAGAATTTTCTCAACGGCTTTGCTCGGATAAGATACGGATTCTTCTCCGCATCGCCGGCGTAAAAACGGATGCACCATGCCGCCCCGGATTGGCCCGGGACGGACAATTGCCACTTCAATAACTAAATCGTAATAGCAGCGCGGTTTGAGGCGCGGCAGCATGCTCATTTGCGCCCGCGATTCTATTTGAAAAACGCCGAGGGTGTCTGCCCGGCAGATCATATCGTAAACTTTGCTGTCTTCAGCGGGAATGTTGTGCAGTTCGAGAGGCGGCTTTCCTGAGCGGTGCTCATTAATCATGGCCAAAGCTTTTTTGATTGCTGTCAGCATGCCCAACCCGAGGACGTCGATCTTCAGCATGCCCATCTGTTCGATATCGTCTTTATCCCATTCGATGACCGTTCTCTCTGGCATCGCAGCGTTTTCGATGGGTACAATTTCACTCAACGGCTGTTCGCTGATCATGAAGCCGCCCACGTGCTGCGAAAGATGTCGCGGAAAACCAAGGATTTCCTGGGCCAAGTCTATTGTGTGTCGGATTACCGGGTCTTGAGGGTCAAGTCCGCGCTGCCGGATTTGTTGAGCGGTAATGGTGCTGCTTTCGCTGCGGGTTAACAGCTTAATCAGCGCCTGGATAGTGCCGGGGGAAAGCTCAAAAACTTTTCCCACATCACGCACCGCACTGCGGGTACGGTATGTGATCAACGACGCGGTCAGTGCCGCCCGGTGCCGTCCATATTTGCGATAAATGTATTGGATGACTTCCTCCCGCCGTTCGTGTTCGAAATCAATGTCGATATCCGGTGGTTCATTCCGCTCCCGGCTGATAAACCGCTCGAAAAGCAAATTGATGCGATCCGGGTCAACGGCGGTGATGCCGAGCGCGTAGCAGACTGCGGAGTTGGCGGCGGCGCCGCGTCCCTGACAGAGTATGCTGTTTGTCCGCGCAAAGAGCACGATATCGTAGACGGTAAGAAAATATTTTTCGTAATGCAGTTCTTCAATCAGCGCCAGTTCGTGACGGATCTGCCCGGTGACTGCGGGAGGAATTCCTTGAGGATAGCGTTCTGCGGTGCCGCGCCAAACCAGTTCCGTTAAGTACTGAATCGGTGTTTTATCTGCCGGGCAGATCTCGTTTGGATATTGGTAGATGAGCTGATCTAGTGAAAAGGAAAGAGCAGCATCGGCAATTTCGCAGGTGCGTCTTGTTGCCTGGGGCAAGGATGAAAAGAGGCGGAGCATTTCCTGCGGCGGTTTAAGACAGCGCTCTGCGTTCTGAAATAGATAAAATCCTGCCTCCCGCAATGTGCATGTACGCCGGATGCAGGTTAACACATCCTGGAGCTTGCGCCTTTCAGGGATGTGATAGTGCACGTCGTTCGCGGCAGCGATGGGAATATCAAAAAGGCGCCCAAGATGCAGCAGCGAATCTAAGTGCTGATTGTTGTCCGGGCCATACGTATGACTGACAATCAGAGAAAGCCGGTCGCAGTCGAAAATGGATTTAAGGGATTCGAGGCCGGCAAGCAGCCGGGGATGGCGCAAATTACGGATGACAACTGAGGCGAAAAGTCCCTGCTGATAATGCGCCAGGTCTTCCAATGTGAGGAGGCAGCGGCCCTTGGGGGAGCGAAGCTTGCCCTGGGAGAGCAAGCGGCAGAGTCTGCCGTAAGCGGTTTTCCCAGCCGGATATAAAAGGACTTCAAACGGCATCAAAGATTCCGGAGCAGCGCTCGGCTGAGCTTCAGTTGCATCGGTGCAGCTTCGCCAAGTAGAAGAAGATTGCGGCAAGGTTTGGTGCAGAGTTATTGCTGTGCCGATCACCAAGGGAATGCCCGCTTCCTTTGCGGCAGCATGCGCTTTAACAATCCCGGCAAGCGAGTGGCGATCCGTGATTGCCACGGCGCGCAAACCAAGCTCAGCGGCGCGATATACAAGCTCCTCTGGATGGCTTGCTCCACGCAAAAAAGAATAATTGCTCGTTACTTGCAGTTCGGCATAGGCTGCTGCTGCATTCCGCTGCGGTGCTGCCGCACGAAACAACGGTTTAATTCTCTGTGCCGGCTTTTCGGGCATGATCAAGCACCGGAGGGAGGAAGGTTGTTATGTCCATATTCCATGGATAAACCAGTTTGAGGTTTCCACTTCGCGAAATATCCACATCCAGGTTCCGGTTGAAAGCTGAACTTTAAAATAATCTCTCGCGGCGCAGAGCGAATCATCTTTCCCCCACCATTCAGGGGCGATGCGCTCAGGTCCCGTGCCGGCGACGATGCGGTAAGTATTGTTTTTCCATTTCAGCCAAAACGGCGGGTTATCCGGCATGGCGGCCATTGCTTGAACTGGATGAGGTCTGAAAAAAAGAAGCGAAGGTCTTTCGGCTTCCGTAAGCTGATGTGCAGCGTTGGTCATGCGGCTGGTGGGAGCGCGAGGATGCTTGAGCGGCAGGTAAGCGAACGATTTTTCCGGAAGGTGGCTAGGAAAACACGCCAGAGAGCAGATTTCTTCTGCGGCAAGCTGCCCGGACAGTACGTCCAGCAGCGTGCCGAACTCTCTATTTGCCGGAGCGGCAGAAGAAGATTGTTTGCCCTGCTGCACCGGAATACTGGGGTCGTGAAGCTGTGCGGCAAAGCGAGTTTGGCGGTGTGTGATACTTAAGGTCATATATTCGATGCCGAAGCCGATTTGAATATTCTCCAACTTGCAGCGCAGCAGTCGCCAAAGATGCTTCTCATCTTTACCCGGCACGCTTAGCTCGATGCTTTTAAAAACAGGAGCTGCGTTCAGAGTTTTTATTTCTAAGACCAGGCGCGACAACTCTTCGTGAGCGGCAAGTTGGTCAAGCACTTTTTTAAGCAGCGCCTGCGCTGCGCAGATTAAAGACGTAAATTCAATCGCTGCGCCGTCAAATGTTATTTTGGCTTTGAGCGGAGGAGGGAATTTCCGCGGAACGATAATCTCCTGCCGGCGGCCGAGCGCAAGATCGAGCTGCTGTAAGAGCAGACCGTCGAAGCGCGACAAAATCGCGCTGCGCGGTATGCGCAGCAAATGTCCAATTTGGGTGATATTAAGCTCGATCAGTGATTCAGCAAGGGGCGGCGGCAGGCGAAGTGCCGCCACCGGCAAAGGGGCAAGAGCATTTTCCAGATTATGCGCTTCGATAATTGTTGTTGTTTGCCCGCCGAAGCGGGAAAGCGCCCAAGCGGCGCCAAGAGCAGGTGCAGCAGCGATGCGGCAGTAAAGCCCTTGTTTGTTGAGAGTTTGAACAATAGACTTAATGATTTGTTTTATGCCGCCGAAGAGTCTTTCACTCCCCGTTAAATCCATATTTATTCCGCGATACAAGCTCATTGTCCCGGATTCGAATGCCCCGGCAGGAGTTTGATCCCAGGCAGCAGAAGGTGAAAACAGAGCTGCTGTTTGCAGCAGGGACAGTCCTGGCGGTGTGTTCTGCGCGCATTGTCCGGGAGTTTTCATGCTGCGGCTTTTACTGCTGGCTTCCGGAGGGGGGAGAAAGACGGAGACAATTCTTGCCATGTTTATCTTCCTTATACCATTCGATCAGCCACGTTTTTGCGCTGACTCCTCCTTTAGCGCGCAGCAGTTCAACTTCCCATTGCGGGAAGCGGGGAAGCTGTGATTGGCTGTTGTTTATTAGCGGGGCCTGCGGGCTGATTTTCCATTTTGTGCTGGCTGCGCTGAGCAAACCACTCTCCCAGGGCGGACGAAGAATTAATCCAAGAGAGTTTCCTCTTCTTGCCGCAAGCTGCAGCTTCCGGCTTGCGGTCATGCTGAAAGCGCTTCCATCGGCGATTACGGCGTAAGTTGCGGGAGAGCTAAGAATTTGAATCGTGCTCCAGAGACGTTTAGCCTTGGCTGGCGGATCGAGAAACAAGAACTTCAATCTGTCCAGCAGAACATTAGACGGTGCGGATGGGCCGTTGTTTTTCATGGTCTGCTCGAATAAATACGGCGCAGGCCAGCAATTTCTTCCAACCCAAGCAATCAATTCTTTCTCGCTGCTCAATGAAGAACGTCCGTTTGCCGCTAGAGAATGAGCTAAGATGGCGCCAAGAACCAGCAGCGGCGGATGCCAGTGATAGGGCGTCCGGCTTGAAAGTCCGTCATCCAATAAGAATTCGTGAGTGCTGCCGAAAGGGAGACCACGCTGGGGAAGAGAATCGTCAATCTCTGGGATGTCGAATGATGCGCAAAGCATACGATCGGAATTCGCCTTACGCTCAAAAACGGCTCCACGGTGATTTCCACAGTGATTTTCACGGTGATCTCCGCCGCAAGTTCCGCTGCGGCTTGCTGTCCAAACCCGGCCTTCGTTAAGCAGCTTCTTTAATGCTGGCGAAATTATGCTCATGCTTTAAGCTTCCAGGGCGTTTCTAGTTTTATTCTATATCAAAAATAACGAGAGATCAAAGAGGTGGGGTTATGTATTTGAAACTCTTGGCTTGCGGCTAACTATGCGACGGCGTTTTCGTCTTCTTCGTCTTCTTCGTCTTCGATAATAACGTTGGAGTCGCCGCTTCTTTTGCGCCCTAATTTCTTACGCAGCCGTCCCAGCCGGGTTGCTGCTTCTTTTGCCCGGTTGATGCAGCCTTCGATAACCTTCTCCCGCAGCATCTCCTGGTCACCCTCGCAAAAAAGGTAGGCGAGTTCTACTGATTCGTGAAGTTGGCTCTTATAGCCCATCACATCTCTTGCCGCGGAAGTAAACTCACGGGATTGACGCATCGAAACAGAGAGGCGGTACAAGTTATTCAAAATGACAGCCGTAAAAGCCCCATTTCGATCCGGAGCATTAAGCACTGCTTCGCTCAGTGCTGGTTTGTCAGATGCCCGGCAGAAAATATTTTCAATCGTATCAACCGCAAAAGGCGGGACAATGAAATGGCGCGCGCCTGCGCGAAGCAGGCTGAATACATCATCAATCCTCGGATGTTCCGAAATTGCAATGAGAATTGCCTTTTCCTCAAGTTCCAGAGCCTGCTTAACAAAATCAAGCGCAGGCATATCTGTTCCCTTCGCATCAAAAATAATGTGAGTGAAGGGACGGTTCTTGATTCGCTGAATTGCTGCAACGTGTGATGGGGCTGCACTTAGCTGTGCAAAACCGAGGGTCTTAAGTGCATGCTTGAGCTGACCGTTGATCATGCTCTTTGCGCATACAATCAGCACCGAACAGCGTGTGCGATTTTGGCAGCCGGTGACTGACATGCAAGACCCTATTTAGTGTGAGCAATACAAAAACCCGCTAATGCGATTGTTCGCAGAAACAAGCATTATCCGGGTCTCTTCCTTCTAACTCTCTGTCTCTCATAAAGAATCGGTTGTTTCTTCGCTAAGCTTGATATTCATCTTTAGCAGGCGGCTGGACGAAAACAGTAGACATTTGGAGATCTTGTCCCGAAGACCATGTTCGGCGGTAAGGTATTGCGTATACAAGGAATTTACTTTCGCGTCATGTGCCGGTAGAACTTCCTGGGGCAGGAGACTGTCGGATAATCGCTGTCCCCCACTGCTTGCTGAAAGCTTTTGCGCTGCCGCTGCGTAAACTTGCAGCAAGTAGTGGGGGATGGAGGAAAGTCGGGGCACTGTAGAGCAAGCCGGCTGTTAACGGCAGCCTGGGGTGACCCAGAGAAAGTGCCACAGAAAGCAAACCGCCCCCCACTACTTGCTGAAAGCTTACATAGCGCTGTTACGAGAGCTTCCAGCAAGTAGTGGGGGGTAAGGGTGAAACGGTGGGGTAAGAGCCCACCAGCGTCTTGGGCAACCAAGGCGGCTCGGTAAACCTCGGCTGGTGCAAGACCGAATAGAAGGCTGAATCCTCCTTGCGGGGGGTTCTGCAGTTGCTCGCTGCATTAGCCTTCGGGTTGCGTCGCTTAGATGAATGATTATCGCATCTGTCCAACAGGTGTAACAGAACCCTGCTTATAGCGGTCTCCTGCCCCGCTTTTAAGGTTGTTCAATAGCATGAGCTGATTAAAGTCAGAATCTTTATTCAAGATAGCCAGGTGACGTTCTGCCGTTTTACCTGCGTGAGATCATACGGACGTGCGTCGCCGATGTGTTAGCTTATCGCACATAGCCGATCTGTATACGGATGTAGATGACGGTGGTAATACGATCCACAGCTAAATGGGTTGCGTATGAGGATAAACGGGGAGCATCAGACTGAAGCGCATCGGCTTGCGCCGGGCAGAATCCTTCTTGTCGATGATGATGAAGAATTCGTGCTCATGCTGGAGCGGATGTTGGTTGGCGAAGGTTATGAAATTCTGCGCGCGGTCAATGGGACTGAGGCGCTGCACCTCTTACGAAAAAACCCAGCGGACTTAATTATTACAGACTTGGTGATGCCAGAGAAAAACGGACTCGAGCTGCTGCAAGATCTCAGGCGTGAACACGCGCGGCTTAAAGTGATTGCGATTTCTGGCGGATCGGGCGGCAATATCGCATGGCTGCCCGTGGCCAAGGAGCTCGGCGCCGTGCGCGTGCTGAAGAAGCCTTTCCGCAAGGAGGCCTTAGTGCAGATGATTGCTGAGGTCTTGGATGGCCAAGAGGAGACTCCGGGATATTGGCTGTCTTTCGAACCCTTTTAGCTGTTTTTAAGCAGTTCGGCGAGAATACTGAACTCCTTTTGCAGCTCAGAGCTGACGTATTGTAAATACGGCAAATTCTCCCGATCGGCGGGACTAGCTTGTTTGAAACGCACGCATGCTTCAGCACAGAGCGCGTGTATCTGCATCAGTTTTAGAAAACCAGAACCTCCTTTAATCAGGTGCAGTCGGCTCTGCAGAACTGCCAGATCTGCGTTGCTGATTGTCTCGTCGCTGTCCGAAGGACGTCCGGAGATAACTTGCGCGAAAATATTGAGGTGCTCCTGCCCCTCAGCAAGAAACATCTCATAAACCTGGCGCATTTCAACGATTTGCTTTTTCAAGTCATCCACGACGCCACCCTAACCATTAATCAGCTCCCGAACCAGAAAAAGTTCGTCATGTGCGCTCGTAATATCTCAACTCGCTGCCGCGCAAGTTGTGAAAAATGCTATAGAAATTCCAGTAACTTGCCGATGTAAGAGAAAGGAAACCGACAAAGAACGATTGGTCGTGAGAAGTTGAGTTAACTGCTATTTATTAGATATTTCGATAGGTTGATTATGGTGCCGCGAGTGAGAAATGCTGCTGTTGCCGCAATTTCGCCCGCTGGGACCTTCACGCTGCCTACTCCAAAACGGTCCATACTGGAGAGAAATGCGTTTGCTTTAACCGCCTTGTTTGTTGCTGTTGTTGCCTACCTTATCTGGTTCACGGACGGCCGAATCGTCACTGAACCTTGGGCAGTAATCATGCAGTTTGAAGCTCCGGGAAATGCGCCGCGAGATGCCGGTTTAAACTGCCAGAACCCAAAAAACAGGAAGACCCCCTATTGTATGGAACGCCAGGCGGCCATTGAAGCTGAATGGCGCAGTATTTCAAGATATCATCGCGGCAAGGGAAATGCGTTCACCTATCACTGACCACATTTATGCTGGCTCTTTCCGTTCGTATTTTATTCACCGCACCGGTTAAGATTTCCGCAGCATAATAAATTTCCTCCTCAGTATTAAACCGTCCAATGCCAATGCGAATGGTGCTTCGCTGCTCAGCCTCGCTGAGTCCGAGAGCCTTAAGCACGTGCGACGGCGTGGGGCTTGCGGACTGGCATGCCGAGCTGATGGACATCGCCAGTTTGGTGCTAATCAATCCGATTAACCGGCTGTTGTCGATACCATCAATCGCCAAACTTAGGTTTCCCGGCAAGCGCTGAAATGGCGAACCGTTCAGCTTAACGCCGGGAATCTTATCCTGGATCTGCGTCAGAAGCATTTGGCTGAGAAGATTCAAATGCTGTCGTGTCTGGTCAAGTTCTGTTTTGGCAATGCGGCATGCTTCGCCAAAACCGACAATACCCGGTACGTTCAGCGTGCCGGATCGAAAACCATATTCATGCCCGCCGCCCTCAAGCTGCGCATGAAGCCGCAGCAGTGGATTTCTCCGGCGGATATAGAGCGCACCGGCTCCCTTAGGGCCGTGAAGTTTATGAGCAGAAAACGATAACAAATCTGCACCAAGCTCAGTGACGTCTACCGGAATCTTTCCTGCCGCTTGCGTGGCATCGCAGTGGAAATAGACAATCCGCTTCCGGTTGTTTGCAATCAGCGTTTGGATGTCTTGGACGGTGCCAATTTCATTATTGGCGAGCATCAGGGAGACAAAGGCCGGACCGGTCTCCAAGGCGCGGGAGAATACACCAGGATCAATAAAACCGTCCTTGCTGACCGGAAGAATTTTGACCGGGTATCCGCGGCTGGCCAAGGTATGGAGCGGGTCTAAAACGGACTTGTGTTCTGTTGCCGCCGCAATAAAGCGGATATTCTCCGGTGCGCAGGACGTGCAGCATTCAGCAAATCCTTTTAAGGCCAAGTTGTTCGCTTCGGTAGCCCCGCTTGTAAAAACAATTTCTTCGGGTGCGGCATTAATCAGTGCGGCGACATTTTCGCGGGCAACGCGCACAAGTTCTTCCGCAGACCACCCCAATGAATGGGTAGTGCTTGCCGGATTTCCGAATTCCGTTTCCAGCACAAGCCGCATTACCGATATCACCCGGGGATCCAGCGGGGTCGTCGCATTGTTATCTAGATAAACAGGTAGTTTGGGGGCCATGACGCCTTAGCTTAGTGCGAGCATACGCCGAAGCGGAACTAAAGCCTGCCGGCGAACGGCCTCCGGTATCGTAATCTCCGGGCGTTCGTCTCTGAGGCACAAATAAATCTTTTCCAGTGTATTCTTCTTCATGTGCGGGCAATTTGCACAACCGCAGGCTTCCTCGTTATTCGGCGCGGCATGAAATATTTTGTCCGGACATGCTTTTTTCATTTGGTGCAAAATGCCGGACTCGGTGACCACGATGAATTCTTTTGCCGGTGACTGTTGAACAAACTGCAGCATGCCGTTCGTTGAGCCGATATAGTCTGCCAAATCGAGCACGGGTTCGGGGCACTCAGGGTGAGCGCAGACAACAGATCCTGGGAAGCGTACCTTAAGTTGGACAATTTTCTTCGCATCGAATGTTTCGTGAACTTCGCACGCGCCGGGCCAGAGCACCATTTGCCGCCCGGACTTTTTAATCAGATACCGCCCCAAGTGCTGATCGGGGGCAAAGAGTACCTGCTGGTTTTCCGGAAGCGATTGAATAATCTTCAACGCATTCGAGGATGTGCACAATATATCGCTTAGCGCCTTAACTTCTGCGCTACAGTTAACATAGGTTACTTTAGTGTGATGCGGATACTTTTTGACAAATTCAGCGAAATCAGCGGCCGGGCAGTTATCGGCCAACGAGCAGCCGGCTGCGAGGTCGGGTACAAGGACTTTCTTCTCCGGGTTAAGAATCTTCGCCGTTTCCCCCATGAAAAGCACTCCGGCCAAAACAATGATGTCCGCCGCAGATTTTTCACCGTTTTGTGCCAGACCCAGGCTGTCGCCGATATAGTCAGCAATATCCTGAATTGCGGGTTCTTGGTAAAAATGCGCCATAATCACCGCGTTTTTTTGGCGCTTTAACGCCGCAATAGCACTGATTAAGTCTTCAGGCATCTGCGAATTACTGTTTTGTCCGGCCATTTGGCACCGTTGTGGTTCTTAATTTGGAATCTGCCACAGGCTTATCCCAGAAACAAGAATACCACCAGCCGCTGAGCAAGGAAAAGTGAGAGCTCATAAAGGTCTTTTTCACGCTCCGTCAGGTGAAGTGGTAAAATGGTAATAAGAGGTTTTAGTCATGTGCAGGTCCTACGCGGTTTGTTTTCGACTAGCAGTGCTCGCCATCGTTTTTTGTGAGGCAGCCCCCGTCCGGGCTGACTTGACGATAGAACAAAAGGCGCGAGCCGAACGCTTAATCAGCCTTTTTGAAAACGGTATCACTCAGGTGCAATACGGCTATATCGAAGCGCTTGGGGATGGACGCGGATATACGTTCGGACGAGCAGGTTTTACCACAGCGACAGGAGACGCGCTGTTGCTTGTGGAAGAATATACCAAGCAAAGGCCAGAGAATCCGTTAGGGCGTTATTTGCCGCGGCTTCGCAAACTGGCGAATCGAGGTTCGGGCAGCGTCAGTGGTCTTGAGGGGTTTGTTGCTGCATATCAGTCTGCCGTAAGAGATTCGTTGTTTATTGCGCTGCAGGATCAACTGCAAGACGATTTGTATTACTATCCGGCGATGCGGATTGCCCGCGAACTGGGACTGCGTTCGGCCTTGGCTAAGGCTGTTATCTATGACACGATAATCCAACACGGCGGTGGCAGCGATCCGGACAGTCTGGAAGCAATCATTGCCAGAACTGAACGCATTTTTAGCGGTTCACCCGCCCAAGGCGTGGTGGGTGAGGCTAAATTCATTTACACATTCTTGCGCATTAGGCGTGCCGTATTGTCAATGCCGGACAATGCTGAAAGCGCTGGAGTCTGGGCTGAGTCTACCGGACGAGTTGATGCATTGATGCAGATGATGCACCGGGGCTATTGGAACTTGGATCGCCCAATTCGTATTCAGACGCGTGATTACGACGAAATCGTGAATTAGCCGCGATTTTGTCCTTGATTTTCTTGCGGCTAAAGCTGTGCTAGTCTCCAGCAGCCACGAGAAAAGCTCGAGACGGAGATCTATGGAACCAAAGCGGGCGCGTATCATTGTCTGCGGCAGGGTGCAGGGGGTCTGCTTTCGTGACTGCACGCGTATCGAGGCGGAAAAGCTCGGGCTGACTGGGTGGGTGAGAAATCGCCGTGATGGAAAAGTGGAGGTGCTCGCGGAGGGGGAAAACGCACAACTGGAACAGCTTATTGATTACCTTTATGATGGCCCGCCGCAGGCGCTTGTAACAGATGTTCAGGTGCGGCATGAAGCATACCAAGGCGAATACCAAGAGTTTTGCATTGCACCTACGGTCTGACGTGGAATGTTACAGCAGGACAATTAAGCAGATACGTTTTCGAACACTGCTTGCGGAGTTTTTCGTCCTGTTTCTAGTTCCGCTGAATGTTTTGTCACAAGAAACGCCGCGCGAAAGTCATTTGCAGAAAAAAGAAGATAACTCATCGGGTGCGCAGGAAACCACGGACAAATGCGTGCGTTTCCGTGCCAAGCGCCAGGGAGCTGTTGTTTATGAAAAACCGGATAGTTCAAGCAAGCAAGCAGGCCGCCTTGCTTACGGCGAGTACGTCTGCGTAATCGGTCAAGAAAAAGCGTTTGCGGTGGTGGATTGGTCGCGGCGCGATGCAGTAAACGAAAGGCCGGCATCTGCTGGAGAGAAAAATGAGTCTGAAGATGTCAAACCCGCGGGTGCCGTGGATCAAGTTTATGTGCCGCTTGCGGACCTTCAGCCTTCTTACGGTGCTTTAGATTACGCCGACCCCGAACTGATTATGGAAAAAGCGAAGATTCAAATGCAGCGTATGCGCTTCGGCGGCATGCCAGAAGACGGCCTTGCGCCATACCGTCCCTTGCTTAGGCCGTTTACGCAGGAAGAACCAGCTTGCCGGGCGGGGAAGATATGCGAGAAAGTTAAGTGAAGGTGGCGGACTAGGGTTGGCTCGAGCTGAATGGCGCAAGAAATAGTGCAAACGGCCGGAAGAAAGAGAAGCGGGGCTGTCCTGGTGGGGGCAGGCATCCTGCTCAGCCGCATCTCTGGACTCATTCGCGAAATTGCCTTTGCTCATTTTTTCGGTAATTCGGATGCGGCGGACGTATTCAAGGCCGCGCTGCGTATTCCAAATTTTCTGCAGAATCTTTTTGGTGAAGGAGCGCTTTCCGCGTCATTTATTCCTGTTTATGCCGGTCTTCGTGCGCGCGGTGAGACTGAAGAAGCCTGTAAGTTGGCCGGGGGGGTTGCCGTTCTGCTCGGGCTGGCGGTGAGTGTGTTGGTGCTGGTTGGAGTTTTGTCGGCTCCATTGCTCGTAGATATTATTACTCCGGGATTTGAAGGCGCGAAACGCCTTGCTGTAATTGACCTGGTGCGAATTTTGTTTCCCGGAGCCGGGCTGCTTGTTTTTTCCGCGTGGTGCCTTGGAGTGCTCAACAGCCACCGGCGCTTTTTTATGTCGTATGCCGCGCCGGTTATCTGGAATGCCTCGCTAATTGCGGCTTTGCTGATTTACGGCGGACGCTGCCGGGAATATGACTTGGCGCTAATCCTTGCTTGGAGCTCGGTTCTTGGCAGCCTGCTTCAACTCTTGGTGCAGCTTCCCACAACCATCAAACTCGTCGAAAAATTGGTGCTTAAGGTTGATCGCTGCTTGCAGTCCCTGCGGCTTGTTGTAAGAAACTTCTTTCCGGTGGTCATCGGACGCGGCGTCGTACAGATCAGCGCATATGTCGACAGCATTATTGCGAGTCTTTTGCCGAGCGGAGCGCTGGCTTCGCTAATGTATGCGCAAACAATTTATTTGCTCCCGGTGGGACTGTTCGGCATTGCGGTTTCTGCAGCAGAGCTGCCCGAATTGTCTAGTGCCGCAGTTCTTGGCGAGGGAGCAAAAGACATGATGCGCAAGAATCTCGCCGCCGGGCTGCGCAAGATATCGTTTTTTATTTTGCCGGCTATTGTCGTTTTTATTGGACTGGGCCAGCAGATCATCGGTGCTGTATACCAATCAGGCCGCTTTTCTGCGCAAGATACATTATATGTCTGGGCGGCACTTGCCGGACTCGCGCCCGGGCTTTATGCCGCGACGCTTGGCCGCCTTTATGCTTCTGGATTCTTCGCGCTGCATAATACAAAGATCCCGGTTCGTTGCGCGGTACTGCGCGTTGCGTTTGCTGGAACAGCCGGATATTTCGCGGCGCAGTATTTGCCGGGCTTTCTCGGTATTGATGCAAAGTGGGGTATCGCCGGATTAACTGGGGCTTCGGCGCTCGGCGCATGGATAGAATACTCTTTGCTGCGCCGGGGGCTGAGCAGAATTATCGGTCGCGTCGAATGTGAGCCGGCGTTTCTTGCTTCCCTTTGGCAATGCGCCCTGGCGGCGCTGGTGGCGGCTCTAGCTGTCCAATGGATTGCGGTTTTCCTGCCGCGGCTTATGCTGGCTCTAGTTGTTCTTTCAGCCTACGGGGGAACTTATCTTGGGCTTGCGCTCAGAAAGAAAATCCCCGAGGCCCAGTTTGTTTTGTCTACGCTGCGTCCTCATTCTCCCCGGAGCTGAATCAGCTAAGTTGGCTTGCGTAAAGCGGCTAAGGCACAGAGACGCGCTTCGGTGCGTGATAAGTACCAGGATTTAAGCAGAACAACATTTCCTGCGGCATAGTCGGCTTCGATTTTTGCGGTAAGTTTCTCCAGAACTTGTTCTTTGGGCAGGGTATTAAGGTCAGCAAGCACGAGGACTTCCAGGACTGCTGCCGTGTTTTCTTTTTCATTTGAGCGCAAATACTCTATGCCGGCTTCACGGCAATACTCCGCCTCGTGCAGGGGGTTGAGCTTGAACAGGGCTTGAGTTTCTGTTTCTGCCGCACATGTCTCCAGGAGTCCGGAAAGATCAAGCCCGGCAGCGGCTCCGAGTGCCGCGGCAGTATAGATAAAGCTCCGGCGTGAAAGCTGTCTGCTGTCCATTATACCGTCATCACCTCTTTTAAATGATCTGCCAGACGAAGCGCCATTGCCACAACAGTCAATGTTGGATTGCTGCACCCAGGGGTGGGGAAAACCGAGCTGCCGGCGATATAAAAGTTTTCAAGACTGTGGAGACGGCAATTTTTGTCCACCACTCCTTGCTTTGGATCATCGTGCATCCGGGTCGTCCCAATATGATGTCCGCCGAACCAGGGATTAGGCCAAGGAACCTCATCGTTAAGAACCATTTGCACGCGGCCCTTGCTCACCCGCCCCAGTTCCTGAGCAAGCAGTTTTGCAGAGTCACGGATAGCCAAGTTATCTTCGGCCAGAAGCTGCCAGTCTAGTTTGACTTTTCTATTTCCCAGCGCATCGAGTTCGGGAATCAGGGTCACACGGCTATGCGGGTTAGGAATCGCTTCCGAACGAATGCGGACATCGTATACAGAATGCGGCTGGTTTAATGAGCGCTTGTTGAGGAAGTGCTGCAGGGCGTGATGTCCGCGAATTGCGTTTTCTGCCGCAGCGCTTGGCTCTTGCTGCTTGATCAACTGCATACTGATGTTTGGCAAGCGGTGTTTATACTGTAATTCCTCAGCGGGACGAAGGACGGCAAAAATGTGGTGGTTAAAACCTTCCGGCGTAAAAGGATCAAAAAAACGAAGCGCCGGGTCGTGATCGAAAAACAGCACGGAGCCGAAATTCACGTGCGGATGATCTGTGAAAAATCGCCCGACAAGGTCATGGTCATTGCCCAATCCATTTTGTTGAACTTTGTCGGAAAGCAGCAGCATACGGGCGTTTTCAATGCCGCCGAGCGCGAGAACAAAGTATTTCGCCCGGACCGTAAAAGTAGTTTGTTTTTTTGTTTTTACTTCGAGCTGTGTTGCGCTTTTAGCCTCGCCGGTGCAGTCGATGTTGGTAATATTGGCATTAAGGAAAAGCCGGATGTTAGAGCTGCTGACAATGTCTTTCCGGTAACGGTCGCCGAAGCGGGTGGGGGGGCTGAGGTGAAAGAAGTCAGTAGAAAATTCCGGCGAGTTATCCAGAAATGTGTGTCCGGCAAATCCAGGAACAACCGATGCCGGGTCGTAGCCAAACGGCTTTACCTCCAGCAGAGGCGCGGCGCGTTTGTAGTACGGCTTGAGCCGGTTTGATTTGAAGGGCCAGCCGCTGTGCGCTATCCAGGGACGTACCTCAAAATCAAGATCGTCCAGCGGACGGGACCAGCCGACCCAATGTCCAGTGCTTCCGCCGAAGCACCTGATACGTGTTCCGTCTACGTAATGCATCCAATCTACGAGATATGTCCCGCGGGAGACTCCGTCGTAGAGTTTGCGTGAAAACTCATCGTAAACAAACCCGCCCCCTTCCAGCAGGCAGACGTTGAGCTTTGTGCCGTGGAATTCACGAGCAATGGAAATTCCAGCAGCTCCAGCGCCCATGATGCACAGATCGGCATCGACAATCGCATTATCTTCCAGTTCTAAAGCGTCAATCAGCATTCGCGCATCACCGAAGTTAGTTACTGAGAGGGTTAAGTTTAATTTGCTGCTGAAGAGATGTCACGGGAAAAGTGCCCAGGCACGCCCGCTCCCACCTGCGTGAACTTGCTGCTAATTGTATATTTGGGAGGATCTTTTCTGCATAGAGTTGTCGAGGCTATTCCTAAAGACAATTTACGCTGGACGCGATCGTAATAACGATGGTTAGGCGGACGGAGGCTGAGGCGAATAATAAGGCGGAGACGAAGACCAAGGCGGTGGCTGAAGGATCAAAGCTGCTGTCCGAATAAAAAAGCCTTTGCCCATATCTTCGCCTTGGCCTTATTCTCAGCCTCAGCCTCAGCCTCAGCCTCAGCCTCAGCCTCAGCCTCCGGAGTGACCATGCGTGCAAAAATAAAGGGGCATGCGGTATTTTATACCGCATGCCCCCTGCTATCTGGAGGTGAAAGCGTAAATTAGAAGGACTGTTCCTTCTTCAAATTGACCTGAACCGCGAGGTCGCCCGTGACAATGCCGTTTGCGACGACAGCATGGTCTTGAATGCTTCCTGATGGCGCGGCAAGCTCAAAATTAATAACGGTCTGGTGAGCCTTTAGCGGAGCCTCGGCGGCGAACTCGATTTGGTGATACAGTCCGTCCGGGCCAAGCAGCAGATCGTCTTTAGAGAGATCCCGGGCTTGCTTAATGCCGTAGCCGGTATCCGCAGCAGCATTCACGTTCATCGATGCAGCAACGGCCGTGTTTTTAACGACCATTGGGTGATCTTGTGTAACGCGAATCGTTTTACCGTTGTAGCGGATTTCAATCATCGGAATTTCTTCTGGACCAGCGACACGCTTTGTGACGCGCATCGCTTGCGCGGCCAGGGGATTCCAGACGAAGTCTCCGTCTTTAATCGCCGGAACGCGTTTTGTCGTCTTGTCGCCCATTAAAATTTCCGTGTTGGGATCGAAACAGCCCCACCACCGGCCGCAGTAATCGCATTCATGGGAGGCAAGTTTGTAGCAGCACTGCTCTCCTTCCTGTACTGTCGGTGTGCAGGGTTCGTAAGTATCAACGCAGTTATAGAGCGCATTGCCTTCGCCGTGCTGGTACGTTGTTGTATAAGGCTCGCAATCAATATCAGTATCCGGACACTCTGGGTTTTCCGGATCCTCTCCGCACGGATTGCAATTTCCGCCGGGACATTCATCGTCACAGCTCCAGGCGGGGGCGACCCGGCTGAGGCATACTAATGCAAGCGCCAAGATGGCGAGACACACTTTCTGGAAGAGACCTCTATTCATAACTTCACCGTACTGATTTTTTGCTTCCGTTTGTAATGCAACCTCATGCAGAAGCTGCTGAGTGATGTCAGGATTTGGCCAAACCCTCATGAGGTTTTTACAACTTTTTACTAATAAAGTCTAACTTGCGGTCGGGAATTAAGGCCGTATTTGCGTTGTTTCGGCGACGATATGCGAATGTAAGCGGAGGGTATGAGAAAAAGATAAAAGGCTCGCGGGAGGAGGTTCCTTCGCGAGCCTTTTACCTGTTATGCGAAGTTTTTTAGAATGACTTCGCCTGCTTGAGTGCATTCTGTGACAGCAGGTCGCCGGTTACGATGCCGTTTGCGACAACTGCATGTTCCTGAATGCTTCCCGAGAGTGATTCAAGTTCGACATTGATTACGGTCTGACCGGTTTTTACCGGAAGCAGTTTGACGGAAGTTACCTTGTGGTAAACGCCGTCGTTGCCCAGAAGCGAATCGTTCTCGGAGATGTCCTTTGCTTGCTTAACCGCATAGCCGGTTTCACGAGCCAAGGTGTCCAGCAGCGAGATATTCGGCGCTTCGCCAAGCACCACCATCGGATGATCCTGCGTGACGCGTATCGCCTTGTCATTATAGCGGATTTCCACAAGGGGAATGTCCTCACCGCCGGCAACGCGTTTTGCCACGCGAGCCGGAGCGCCGCTCAAGGGATTCCACAAGTAGTCGCCGTTTTTAACTTCAAACAGCTTCTTGGTGGTAACCTGGTCGCCCATCAAAATCTCAGTGTTTGGGTCGAAGCATCCCCACCAGCGGCCAATGCACTCGCAATCGTGGGTGGTTAGATGAAAGCCGCATTCCTCGTCCCAGTTGATAGTCGTCTGCGTCGGTTCGTAAGTGTCGACGCAATTATAGAGCGTGTTCCCGGTTCCATGCTGATAAGTCACGGTGTAAGCCTCGCAAGTTACCGGAGTATTTGGATGTTCTGGATTGTCCGGATCTTCGCCGCAAGGGGGCGGATTCGGCTCCTCGTCGTCACAAGCATAAGCCGGCTGCCCAAGGCCGCAATACGAGAGCACCGCCAGGCCGGCCAAAGAAACTATAATGTTACGTAAACTTTTCATAATCACTTCCCTCCTCCTCATCCCCGTAAATAGGGAAAACAATAAATGCTCAAAAGCATCTCATAGTATAATCACCTTGGTTATGGTCCTTTGCTTCACAAATGTAACGAGAGTCTGCAATAAAGTGCATGAAGGCACGGTAAACCTAAAGCCGTTCGAGGACTTGCCGGACTGGGTGCGTTGCTCTGGGAGCTTGTTAAGGAGCCAAGATGTGCTGCGTGCAGAGTGCGTCATGAGGTAAGCTTTAATTATCATTAAGATCAGTGAATTTGTTATAATTATTTGCGGCAATACCGGGGAAATGCGGGAGCTTAAAGAATGGGTGCGCGAGCGTCAGCCATCGTTTCAGCGTCACAAGGTCAGATGAAAGGTTCAGTGCTGGTAGAATTTGCCATGATTCTGCCGCTGCTGATATTTTTCCTGTTTGCCAGCTATGAATTCAGCAAAGTGCTTCGGATGCACCAGCTCGTAGCTACGACGGCGCGGGAAATCGCCCGTGATGCGTACCGGCAGTGCTACGGTGAGAAAAGTTTTGCCGGCCAGAGTTCAGATCAGTCAGTCCGCAATAGCTGTACTGAAGATGTATTTACCCAAGCTTGCCTGGACCAGGTCGCGGAGAATGCCAAAGGCCTGCGAAACGCTGCGATTGCTTTGGACGCTCCCTTTGTCGGCGATTTACGGATTGCCTTGTCGGCTTTTCAGTTTCGCAGTGTCGGAACCTCGGGTACGGCACCGGCTGGTGCTGTAGTTCGTGTTGGGTACGCCGTAGAGGACCTGACCAGCCAGGAAGAAACCGAGGAACCTATCCCCGGTGAGGAGCCGCATCCCGCACCGGAAATTGATGATTCGTTCGTCAGATACAGCGAAGAGCGCATTAATAACGATCCTAATTTGCTAAATTTTGTCCAAACGAACCGCTACGCTATCGTTACCGAAGTCATTGGCAGATACAGTCTTTCAACTTACAGGTTGGTTCCTACTTTGGACGTTAGTTTCGATCCGTTCGGCGGGAGATATTACTATGTTGTCGTGCACTGACTGCGAAATTCGCTTGCTGCGTGCTTGTTCGCTGCCTAAGAACGAGCGCGGCATGATGCTGATGACTTTTGCCGGCTGTTTGTTCGGACTCTTGGCGGTGCTTGCGCTTGCCGTAGACAGCGGTCATGCATTTAAGACGAGGCTGCTAGTTCAGACGAGTCTTGACTCGGCGGCGTTGGCTGCTGCCCGGGTCATCGCCGAGGGCAACATTGCCGGATACGCAGGAAGTGTTGAAGCGCGGGCAACAGCTGCCGCTCAAAACGCTGCGCGAGTTAATTTATCGGAAAATGCTGTTGTCTCGGATCCGCAAGTTTTGAATTCGCTGGTTGCTTCGATGGTGGTGCAGACGGAAGAAAAACAGTCAGGCATAAAAAAGTGGAAGGAGGTGTCCGTTGCCCTGAACCGTCTTCCTGCCGGAACCCTGCTCTTCAGCATAATTCCCGGCGGTATGAAAAGCTTCCTTGTTTCGGCTGCGGCCAAAGCAAAAGTGCGCACGGCGAATGTGCACATAATTCTTGATACTTCCGCTTCTACCTATTGTCCGCCGCAGAATGTTGACCAGCTTGATGAATGCGGCTGCGGGGAGGCAAGCGCTTCAGGCGCACCTTGTTCTGAGCCGACGAAGCTGACGTTGATGAAGGATGCGGTTGAGGAGTTTATCAAGCAGTTTGATTCCGAACGCGATCGCATAGGGCTTGTTTCTTTTAATACGGCGGCAAAAGTTGACGTGACTATGGCGCAGGCTGCGCGTGGATGGGCGAGCAGCGGCATCATGACCAAACTTCGTAGTCTTCAGCCGGCGGGGCAGACAAACATTTGTGATGCTCTCTACCACGCACAGGTTGATATGCAGCAAAATGGCCTCGCCGCTAACGCGGTTTATGTGCTGGTAAGCGACGGTGCGCCAACTGCGGGCCGTTTCTCCTTTGCCAACGCCCGGCAGCCGCTGCCGGGCGGACCAGATTATTTTATTTGGGATGATCGTGTGGACTGCATTATGTCGCCGGATGAGCCTCCGGTTCTCCCCGGAGAGGGCGGCGCAACGGTTCCCAATCCGGACTACCGCCGGATCAAAAAGACCATGGTTTCGCGTATTCACGACACGGCCAAGCCGCCTAATGCTCCCGGGAAGTTCCACCCGGGAACTTTTTATGAGCTGGCCATGGATCGTTCGGGCCCCACAGAGAGCCGTTCACGAAACGGAGAAATGGCTGATTATCTCGAGTCTTCCTGGTATGAATACCTTTTTTCATCCTTTGTTCCCTGCTCGAATATCTCCTGCCGTGAGATTATTGAACTTGAGGAAGGCGGTGCGAGTTACGCGGTAGTAAACAGGCTTAGAGCATGTTTGAAGGACGTATCTTTTAATACATATCAGAATTGGTCCAATCGCACGGACGATAACGCTACCGCTTTTCTCGGTGCCGACTCAGCGAAATGGGAAGGTGCTCCGGTGGATGATTCAGATGCTTGGTGGACCAAGCTGGCAGAAGGGCTTCGCTATCGTGAGCTTTTTTACGATTGTGCGAATGCCGCAGCGGACACGATTCGAAAGAGCGGAGGAACGATTTATGTGATCGCCATTGGGCACGCGGCGCCAACGAGCGCTAATGAGACGACAGGAATTATTGACGCGTATCAAGATACATCAGACCGCTTCCGCAGAAAGGATATCTTTTTGCGCAGAATGGCATTCGACCCATGCGGCGCGCATATTCCGTATGAAAACCATACGGGAGACCCTCATTTTGTCGGCTTTGATTATTTCGATGTAATGGCGAAGGCTGGACAGAGTACAGGATTATCGCTGACTGTTGAACCCGAAGATCCTGAACAGCTTGCTGAAAGCTTGAAGAACTTCTTCCGTGTCATTGCTATCAAAGTCAAGACAAGGCTATTGGGTTAAGGGGAGATTCGAGCGTCAGCGCAACCGGATATACTCAGCCTTCTTCATAGAAAGGTTCATTCTTGACGATAACGCCAGCCTTGATCGGAACGGTGATCGCGTCAAAAATCAAGCGAATTGGCTGCCGAATCTGTAAGTAAACAAGTTGATTGGCGTTGGACGCGTCCCCGGCGTGCAAGCCCGAACAGTTGGGATTTTGTTTCAGGTAACAGGACTGTTCTGCGGCGCCAGCGGCAATTTGTGCTTTGCAGGCATTTACGTCGGCCGCGACATTCACGCACATGCCGAACTGTGTTGCATCTTCGATGCTTAGACCAAGCGCGCGAAAATGCGCCCGGATAAACTCCGCTGCCGACCGTGCGCGGCACTGCGAGGTTATCGGCTGCGCTGCCAGACATTGATCATGCTCCGGCAGCCGGCCCATAACCGTTGCACGCGAAAGTTCGTTAAGCACATGCTGAACGCGCTGAACGGTAAAAAGATAACGGCCGACTTCGATGCCGGCTATGAGCAGGAAAAGAAATGTAGCACCGCCGATTGCGAACTCAACCATAGTTGCGCCGTGTTCGCTGCGATTAGGCCGCACAGCAATACTCTTCGTGTGGAGCTGCATCCTCTTCTCCTCCGTAGTCGCCGTGTCCCCCGGTTATGGAACGCGGATAGATGTAATCATGCATAATCCCAATCTTAGAAGCTGCGGGACCGGTTTTCAAGGTGAAACCTCTTATATCTTAATGGTTATTTTTACCGCAGTGCGCTAAAATGTATAACCTAAGGCAAGGATATTTACGCAGATATTAACAAAACAGGCCGCATCTCATGAAACAGCGGGATTTGATCTTAGTTTCGGTGCTCGGTGGTTTGGTCGTTATCTTATTTGTCGGCTTGGTTTGGGCTCTTATGCGGCCAAATAAGGCTCCGGTGCGCGCAGGTTCTGCGCAAAAGCAAACAGCCGCCCCTGCGGCGCCAGCAGCAACAAGGGAGCCTGCGGCGGCGTTGCCGTCCGGCGCTGCGTTGTCCGGCCCAGCTTCAACCAATCCCGTTCTGGCCCCTAAGCCCACTCCGTCACCGGCACTGGATCCTTCACTGGCCGTTGCCTATTCGGCGGAAGAGCAGCAAATCGGCCTACGCAAGAAGGCATTGAAGGCTGGGTCGCGGGGGACGATACTGCACTTCCAAACGACAGCGGAGCGCCGCTGTCAAATGGGAGACGTGGACATTATTGCCGCCGACCTTGCACATAGTCCCTCGCCGCGGCTGATTCTGACGCTGGAATCGCTCATTCCCAATGACGCCAACTTTCAACCAATTGTCAACGAAGTGACCACCGCAAACTTAAAAAGCGGATACATCGTGAGTTTTCTTATTCCAGAAGGCTTGGATACCTTGCACCTGGGCTTGTTTCTTTGCAGTGATTCGCAAAACGAAAACCGCTGTTTCAGTAAGAACAAATTGGTTGAAGACTTGAATACGGTGCAGTCGGCTTATGACAAAATTAAGCAGCGGGAGCGTTATCAAAAGCAGCGGGATCTGCCGGTGTCCGGTGAGACGGTCGAAGCAGCAGATCGCGTGTATTTTTTCAATTATCTGCTAATCAGCGGTGAAGTGCTTTCGGTTATCGACAGCACGACGCCAAAAACGAACTATGACAAACTGCGCACTTTTTTGGGATCGTCAGCGTCCCGTGCGCTGGCTTCGGAGATTACGGCGCAGGTGGAGCGGTTCAACAATACGCTCCGTTCGATGCCGGTTAATATCCAGGGGCGGGATATGAAGCTGAATTTTCCGGTTTTCGACATGTATGAGTGTCCTGCGGCAAAAAAAGCAATGAAGCGGGTAAGAGAATTGCGGGAAGAGAAGAGCAAGCAGGGGGCAGGCCATGAGCACAAAGCTGGCGAGACTAATTAGTCTTATTATCTTTGTCGTCGTCTTTGCCGGTGGTGCCGCCGCGCAGAGCCCGATGCGTCAGAAGAGCCAGGGGTCTGCGCATGGTCAGGCTGTATACGGGAATGCTGCAGCCAGCCAACTAGCGGCAATGCTCCACGGGCCGGAGTTGAAAGACTTGGTTTACGAAGAGATTACGGCGAAGCTTCACGGCATCGTGAACAACGAGCAAAGATTTCGCACGCAAATTACAAGTTATTCGGCGCTGGCTCGCTACTATGAGAAGAATATCCAGGATTTAAAGGGACTTTTCCCGGCAGCTGCCTTCGCACTTGATTTCAAGAAGGTGTTTTCATCGTTTTCCGGCAAACCGGGATTTTCGGTCCCGGAAGCTTTTATGTTTCCCGTGATGCCGATTAGTTTTCTGGTTCACGAAGACGAATCGGTGCGGTTCTTCAAGATGAAAGGGGAAATAGGCGGACAGGAGGTATTTGGTTTAAAGGTATCTTGTCACTTGGGTCAGGCGTATGCGGCATCAACAACACGTTCTGCTTTTAGTTTAGTCATGGACTTGGGTTATCTTCCCACCGTGAATGCCCGGGCGATGGGTTTTGGCTATGCTCAGCTCATCCCCAGTCTGTCCGAGAATGTGCGGCCAGCCGGCAAATTTTACTACAATGGTTTTATGGACTGGTCCCAGCATTCGCACGCCAAAGAGGACCAGGTTACTTCACCGATTGAACTTACCAATTTTGCCCACACGATCCGCAACAACTTGTACGTAATAAGTGTTTATCCCGATTTTGCTCTGGAGCTGAGAAATATTGCAGAGCGCCATGCGAAGATGACGTTCTTCCTTTGGCGGGAAAGCTCAGACGCTTCCACAGAAAAGCCGGAATTTCTTTACCAGATTGAAATTCTTGCGCCGCGAAAATAGCTGTAATAAACGCAAGCAAATCAAGCCATTAAATGGCAAAAGACGCATGATTTCAGTAAATTGCGAATAGTGTTTGGTTAAGAGAGACTATACGCTCATTCACATTCTGGGCTTATGGGTTTAAGGTTTTGGTGAGGGATTCTCGCCCGATGTTCTGTTCGCGAATGAAAACTGCAGCTTACGCACTGTTCCTCTTGGGGACTTTGTTCTTTGCGGCTCCGCGTGCGGATGGCCAAGAAACCCTTGCGCGTCTCGAAACAAACAAGCTCAAAATATATTTTCTTGGTGGAGAGAGATTTTTCACAATCGCGGTCACGCCGAAGGCAAAAGCGCTGGAAGACGGCGCGAAGCTTGCGGCTGATGTTTTTGCGGTAGAGAGTCCATCTCGTTTAGTACTTGATATTGCCGGCTTCGATCTGGATCGGGAGACCAAAATAGATCTGAAGCACAAGTTTTTCAGCACCTTGCGCTTAGGCAAGCATCCAAACAAAACCCGTGTTGTCATTGATGTTGCTGGCGGAAAAAAGCCCGCCTATCAGGTAACTAACGATCCCCGGTTGTCCACATTGTTTGTGGATATAAGTTTCCCGGAAGTTGCTGCGCCGAAGCCGGAAACGGCAGTGGCCGCAGCCGTGCAGGATGCAGATGCGTCACAAGATATATCAGAGACTGCCGTAGAAGATGCTCTAGAAGATTTTGCCGACGAAGAGCCGAAACTGGTGCAAACGTTGCCGCAAAGCGAGGAGGCTCCTGCCCCGCTGCCGCAGACATCTCCATCTCCTGCGGCTGATGCTGCTGAGATAAATGAGGAAGATTTACGCGAATTAGTGCGGTACGGGGATTTTCCGGCAGAAACATTTTCTTTTCCCGGTGTGCAGCCGGTTCATTTTGATGTAAGTGAGGCTCCGCAATCCGAAGAATTTAAGGGCGGGGACTTGCCTGCCGAGGAAACTGACAGCCGTGCCGGAGAAGAGGCGGATTGGCAGACGGCTGAGCGCGTGCCGTCGCCGCCGGATGTATCTGTAGATTTCCTTGCTCTGGAGGAAACACGTAAAGTCGATGCGCTGCTCCAGCGGGAGGGGTTCAGTCAAAAAGAGGCACAAACAGAAACTGATAACATTGTGCAGCTAGAGCAGGCAGACCTTGCCGCGAATACGGAGATCACCGAGCTTCCCGCTATGGCGGAGAGGCGTGATGCGGATATGCTTGCCGAAGGAGAGTGGGATACCGAAGAGAAAGAAGCATCTGCTTCGAAAACCGCAGCAGTCGAATTTGGGGAGCAAGACCCCGAACAAACCATCGTGCCAGAACCAGTATTGACAGTGCAGCAGAGTGCGCAGGAGAAACCAGTTGCGCGCGCAAACCGTGCGCAAGTACTGCAAGAAAAGCTGAAGATCGTTGCGGGGAAGGTTGCGGCAAAACTAGACATTCTCCTGGCTGGCGCAGATGCGGCGTTGGGCAAGGGTGCGGACAAGCTTATTGTGGCCGTCCGCCGACTGAAGAATGTAAACCGAGGAACGCAGGTGGTCAGCCGTGCGGTTGTGCCGCAGGAGAAACCGCCGGCAGTAGGTTCTGATTCAATAAGCGGGGAACAGGGAAAACATGCTGCTGAAATCAATATAAAGCAGGATGTAGAGCAAATAAAGGCAGCAAAAAAGCCAGCGGAAAAGAAGTCGGCAGCACTGATTCAAATGGCGGGTATCGTCGAAGAACAGAACGATGCCGTCCGGGATGCAGCCGCGGGGAAAAAAGCGCGCATCGTCAAATCTTTTGCCGAGGCTGGTTTAGATAACTCTGCGACGGCTGAAAAAATAGCGGGAGATGTTAAAGCTCCTGCCGGCAGCGCTCGTTCCAGAGCGGCAATGATTGATGAGTTGATAAACGAGCACTCATTCTCAAGCGATGAAGATGCAATTTCGCCTAATGGTGCGCTGGTAAATTCACGTTCGAGGAAAGAGGAAATGCTCTTTGGCAAACAGCGCCGCAAGCCGCTGACGCAGA
>JAKPSH010000074.1 GCA_029555385.1 Pseudomonadota bacterium | reverse complement strand
GGCTTTCGTTAATACTTTTCTCGGGGCCGCAAACTGGAACAAAGTATTAAATGCCGGGAAAACGCCGTTTTGGTTCTCCACCGGCTGGAGCGGCGGGGCGGCCGCCCGGCAGACGTTTGGCGCTTATCAGATATCAGCTCCAGGCAGTCTCGACCTGCCACTGCACGAACAGGCCGGACCCAATGCCGTCGGGCTTGGACTGGGATCGTTTCAAACTGACGGAAAGGGCGTGCGCACGGAACTAATCCGGGTTTATCCCCGTGCCGACGGACAGATCGGCTACATCATGAACATTCCTGGTGTTTACTTGAATGGTAAAGGCGATGACGGCACACAGAATCCGGAGGATGAACAGACTCCGCCGGAGGATGAACCGGATGACGAAAACGACCCGCCGGGAGCAGAGCCAATCACACTTGTTGATTTAAGTTCTTACATACAGGCAAGCACCGAAGGCGAGACTTCGACTCTGGACCGGGTAACCCGCGTGCTGACGAGCACCGCAACGATTCGCCTGACCAACACCTCGGAAATTCCCGTGCTCACGCCGCTTCATGCAGTAATTACAATGACGGCGCCGGGGGTAGTAATGCCCGGCGCGCTGGGCGGACCCGGCACGGAACCGTATCAACGCTACTACTTCGACTTGAGCACTGCCGCAGGGGAAACTTTCGAGCCCGGTCAAAGTGTGACATTCCAAGGGGTGTTCCAGCGCCAGGCCGGTGTGCGGTTCCAATATTCAGTGACGCCGTACGGACGGCTCGGACAAATAGAAGCCAATCTGCCGCCGGTAATCAATGTTGAGCCATTGACCGCCGAGGTTGCGCAAGGCGGTACTGTGCTTCTCGCTGTTTCAGCCTCGGATCCAAACGGAGATCCCGTAAGCATCAGCTCCGGCCCGAAGCTCGCCAATGCCGCCTTCAGCGTAATTCCCGGCACGGCACCGTCCGGTACCTACGCGTTTTCACCCGCGGCGGGACAACGCGGGAAGTATCTCGTCTCATTCACCGCCCGCGACCCGGAAGGCGCACTGGCCCAGCAGAGCGCAGAGATTACCGTAGCCGGCGTAAACCACGCCCCCCAGCTTGAAGTTCCCGCCGCACAAACCGTGAACGAAGGCGGACTTCTGGTCTTTCAGTTGCAGACGACTGATGAAGATGGCGACGCTGTCGATGTTGCGGCCGCCGGACTTCCGGAGAACGCGGTTTTTATTGCAGCGACAAACACGATGACTTTCGCTCCCGAATACGGGCAGCAGGGGCAGTATCAAGTATCGTTTTCGGCAACGGACGGCCTGCTGTCCAGTGCGCCGGTAACTGTAGATATCACCGTGCTGGATGTGCAGCCCGGCCAAGGCGGGCAGCCCACCGAACTAATTCTTGAAGTTGATCAGGTGCAAAACCCGACTTTGCTCACCACGGCGCGCATCAGCGGCGCAGTAAACGGGGGAGGGGGACTGCCGCCGGTACAGCAGCCGGTCTCCGCGCTGATAAATACTGTAAGTCCGGCCCAAGCGGAACAGGGGGCATCGCTTGAAGTTGAACTCAAGAGCACTGATGCACTGTTTCCTGCGCACTTTGCCCAGGGTCAGAGCCAGGTGAACTTCGGTGCGGGTATCACTGTAAACGCGGTTTCTGTGTTAAGCAGCGGCCAGCTCAAAGCGGCAATTACTATCGATTCTTCGGCGGCGCCCGGAATCCGGGCGATCTCCGTGCAGACCGGCAACGAGACCGCTGTATCTCTGGTGGCTTTTAGGGTTGTGCGCGGACGGGCCATAATCACCGGCCTCCTGCGCGATCCGGAGACCGGAGCAGCTTTGCCGGGAGCCATGGTCGGCATTCAGGGCACAGGCATCCAAGTTGTTTCCGGAGCAGACGGGAGATTCACCCTTTTTGATGTACCGGCTGGGAGGCAGACCCTGCTCGTCAACGCGCCGGATCACCAGTTTTTTACGCTGGAGATTGACGCGCAGCTCGGGGAGACTACCGACACAGGGACTATCGGTTCATCGGCGACAGTGTTTGACCCAACGGCACCGGCGGCAGCTTCGCTTGTCAGTGTTCTCGGCCGCGGTGCGGCCCGCTCAATCAGTACGCTCAGCAAAGAGGGACTCCGCCAGCTTATTATCGACACACTGATTCTTACCGGCGGTGATGAAGGTGGTGTGGTGGATGAATACGGCAATCAGCTTAATCCCTCGGTCAACGGTGAAAGTCTGATCAGCGTCACTCTGAAAGGAGTCGATGTGCTTGCCGATCGCCTGCTTAAGGATGAAAGCTTTGCTCTTGTCGATTTGCTCTTCTCTGCGGCTCACGGCTACGAGTGGGGCGGAATCCTCGGACGGCCCCTTACTCTCGACGAACTTCTTGCGATCATCCAGCAGCAGGTTAATGCTGCTTGGGCGGATCCGCTGAACCCGGAAAATGCCCTGGCCCTGGTGGTATTTAATCCGGGGACTACCGTCACGCCGCAACCACCAGTGATCGACCGGACCACTCGGCTCAACGCCCTGCAGATGTATATTCTTGCAAGCAGTCTGTTGATCGATATGCAGTGGCGGATGGATAACCTGCAGGCAAGCGCCGCAGGACAAAACAGTACCAGACGGCGAATGCTGGCCCAGCTTTCCGAGCTGTTTCTTTCTAACGCCTATGCCCAGATACGGCCTCCCGGGAGATATACCCGGTTCTGGCGCGGTGGTTTTAACGACTCATATGCCACCGCAATGATCAAGCAGGGAACACAAGTCCTTGCCGAAACCGCGGCGCTCTTTGCGCTTCTCCCGGCCGGCGGGCTTGCCGGGGCGAATTTCGGCTCGCATATCGCCGGACGCTACGGCACCGATATGACGGCGATGATGATGGCGCTCCAGACTTCACTCCGCGTGCCTGAGGCGCCGAAGATTATCAGTTTCAAGCGCACTACTGCGGGGCTGGTCTTTACTTACGATCCGGTTGATCCCGCTTCGAATGTGTTGACCTTAATGCGCTTCGATAGTCCGACAGCCAAGCCGCTAATCGTGGACATGACAGTGATTCGGGAGCTTACGCCCAAGGAGAAGAAGGCGGGAATGGTTATCGATCCCACGCATGTAATTGATCGCAGTCCTCCCGTTTCAGGCTCGGCCTACTATGCCATGACGGGAACTTGGGGGCGGTATAATGAGAATACTGCAACCAAGGCTGGTCTTTCCCGGTCGGTTATCGCTCCTTGGTGGGGCGCGGGCACAGCCCCCAGCGCCGAGGGGGATACGCGTGGGGCCTATCTTACTTACTGGCTGAGCCAGCAGAGCGTTATCTACACCAGCGAATACTCGCTGCCGGTGGTTTATATCGCCGACCCTCTGCCGCAACTTGAGGCGATCAATTCCATTGCTGTTGATCCGAAGACCGACGAGGTCTACGTCAATGAGCCGCCGGCGGCACGGATCAGCAAAATCACTAAGAAATTCGGCCAACTCGATGAGCAGCTTTTCTTTGCCAACACAAACTTTCCATCTCCCGGTGCTCAAGGCCTGGCGATTTCCTCAGGACCGGTGCTTTACGCTGATAATTCAGCGTCTGATGCGCAGTTCGGCGGCCGCATTTTTAGTTGGAATGCGAAAGGACAGCGCGAGTTCAGGGGCACAATGAATTATTTCAGTCAGATTCTCATGTTTGCCAATCCGGTATCGGTGGGCCCCCTAGCGATGGCGCCGGACGGCGGATTGTATGCGTTTGAACGTCTGGGCCGGGATGTGCGGCGCGTGCCGGTGAACGCAACGTACGATCCCAACCGGCGCACCGGGCAGTTCGTCGTTCGCATTCCCGATGACGGGCGAGGCACGCTGATCGACCTTGAGGTGCAGACAGCCCAGGCGAAGCAGGGGGTGATTTACATGCTTGATGGCCGGGGGGTAAGCGCGCTCCAGCTGCCGACCAAGAAGTTGCCTTTGGCAAGTGTCGGACGCTTTAAGCTTCAGTAGTGTTGAGGAGAAAACACAGATGAGCAGAGAGGATTTCGAGAGGAGCTTTACATTCACTCCGGCGTCAGCACCGCCTGTGGTCAATGTGCTCGGGCCCAGATTACTTATGCGCGGGACGTTTGTCCTCGCGCTGCTCAGTGCTGCGGCAGCCATGTTGCCGCGTTCAGCTGCGGCAGCAGAGCTGCTTGCGGTGGACACGGTTTCGCTGCGGCGTGCTGGGAAAGCAAGTTCGGTATCGCTGCTGATTGACGGCTCTGGATTTGACGCCGCGACATCTTTTAGCGTCGTTGACTCGGAGGGCGCCGTTCGTGCAGCAAGCAAGCTCCAGGTCCTTTCTACGAAACAAGCAATTGCTGCTTTCAACTTAAGCGCTGCGGCAGACGGCAAGGCCAAACTTCGCGCGGTGCGCGGGGGAGAATCGGCGGAACTAACCGATGCTTTTGATGTTGAAGCTGGTCTCAGCGGTAAGCTGGTGCTGCACCTGGAAAGTCCCGGCGGTCTTTCGCCGAACGAGACGGCAGTCTTGATCGTGCAGTACGCCAATGAAGGCTTCGCGGATTTGGAGATTCCACTTCTGGCGCTCAGCGTGCCGGGGGCAGCCTACCTGGGAACTGCACCGCAGGGAGCCAACTTAGGAAGCAGCGCGGTTATTCTTGGCCTGGGACAGCGTCCGCTTTGGACCACGCTTCGTCCGGGAGAACGCGCAAGTAGCACGCTCTATGTGCGCGTTACTGGCGGTTCGGTGCCGAAGCTTGCTGCCTTCAGCCCCGCCGATGCAAGCCTGGCGGGGATTGTTCTTGACTACACAGGCATTCCCGGCAGCACGGCAGGCGAGCAGCAGGAGCTGCACACAGAGTTCGGCGCTAATCTCCGGGAGTACTATCAGAAGGCGCTCGCCAAGCTGGAGGGCCTGATTCTGGGCGGCGCTGATTCTTCTTACGCGAGCGTAAGCAACATCAACGGACGGTGGCTTTTTGACTACCGCGCACCAGACTACGCTCTAGAGCGTCCGACTCTTACTGGCGGGCAATTTGCGCTTCCTCCGGATACCACGCCGCCGGTCATTCCGCCGGCAGTGCCGGGAAGCGGCGACGGCGCCGTGCGGACTTGGGTCGTGATCATTGCGGACGCCGAGTACGGTGCTTTGCCGCTTGCCGTGTATTTCAACCCGGTGCAGTACGGCGCAGAAGCGGGAGAAATCCTGAGAGCGCTGACCATTGAATCAGCGGCGCTTGACGCTCGGCGGGTTCATGACCTCTACCATCTATTTTTTGCGATTCCCTCGGCGCAAATTACCCAGCTTGTTGATCGTCCCGGAGACAGTTTTACTCTTTCTGCGGGGGCAATCACCAGCGCGATTGCGGCCTTGAAGACGAAAAGCGACGGCGATGACCGTATAATTATCTGGTTCTCCGGTTTGGCAATGACGCCGGAGCAAGGAGCGCTCTATGCTCCGGGGACCTGGCAGTTGAACGGCGGGGGTGTCTATACCTCGGAGATGCTCAGCACGGCGCTTGACGAGCTGACGGCTGCCGGCAAATACGTGTTTGTCGAAAGCGGCTTCTCCGGCGCCTTTGTTGACCGTCTGACCGCCAAGGACACTGCCGCATTTGCCTCGGCACTGTCCGGTCAATCAACACGAGACGGCGACAACGGCGGGGGGATCTTCACCCAGTCGATGCTTGCCGAACTCTCCAAGAGCAAGAGCTTATTCATGTCATTCAGCGATACGCAGGACTGGCTCAGCGAAATCGGCGGCGGCCAGCACGGTGCAACAAATTCTCTTGGCGACAACGAGAATGGGTTCCCCGTGACCACGACAATCTACGGCACTGTGCGCACTGAAACCGTGGTCGAAACCGCGACTGACGCGGTGACTCCGGATAATGTCACAAAGATTACGGAAACAGAGAGTTCGCTTGGCTTATTTCTGCCCGAAGACCCGCTGCCCTACGTTCCGGGAGGCCTTGCCGTTTGTCCGTGGAGCCATGTGATTTACGTATCGGATAATACAAACGGCAGACTGCTAATGATTAATCCCTACGAAACAGAACACCGCGCAATCACGCTTCTTGAAGGACTGGATCATCCCGGTGATGTCGACATCGGCTGCGGCGGACGATCGCTGGTCTATACCGATGGAAATCGCGTAAAGAGCATGCTTTTCGGCTTTACCGTATATCTGCGCGGCGAAGATGCACTTCCACTACGGGGCGCGGAAGTCACCGTCCAGACCGGACTGGGACAGTTTATCCGCAAGACTGACGACCGGGGGTACTTGACTCTGCTCAATTTGACCGATCCCTCAGTTTACGACAACAGCGTCGCGCTCACCGTGAAGTCCGGCGGAAAAACACAAATTTATACTTTCAACCTGGAAAGGAGCTGCCATACCTTTAAGGCGCTTGTTTTTGCGGGAAACGGCAGCGTCACTCCGGTGTTCTATCAGTCCGGTCCCTACTCGCACTACAAGCCGCCCTACGGCGTTTGCGCCGGAGTAGAAGGGGAGGATCCGCCGGCGGAAAAGCCGGAGAAGAAAGAAATCAAGCAGCGCATCCGGACAAATAAGACTGTAGCGTTGCAGCCGATCTATACGTTTCGCTCTGAGGTAGCGACGCAGCCGCTTGTGCCGCCGACAATCGTTCTTACTTCTCCAGCAGACGGCCAAGAAACGAGTGAGGCGGAACAGCTGATTGCCGGGTGGGTCAGCGACAAGTCGGTAACCGAAGTGATGATCGAGATTAATGGTACGACCTATACCATTCCCGTTGTCGGACAGCGCTTCGCACAGAATTTCACACTTGGCTCAGGCAAGAGCCGGATTAGCGCCCGGGCAAGCAATGTCAGCGGCTATGCCGCCCAGTCCGAACCGGTTGAGGTAACGGTTCCGCCCGGTTCTGCCGTTGACTCCGGCGGCGCCGTGGGCCAGGTGGTTGACTCCGCTACGGGGAAAGGAGCAAGCGATGTTGTCGTGACTGAAACAGCAAGCGGAAGAAATGCGGTGACTGACGCAAGCGGCTACTACTCCTTTGCCGGACTTCCGGCAGGAGAGGCGAGTTTTGTTGTGCAATAGCTGAGGGAGCGAACTGTGTTTATTAAACTCAGACTGATCCTGTTTTTACTCTGCCTGTTTGCCGGTAATGTGGCATGGGCCGATGTCGCGGTGCAGATTGACGGTCCGGCGGGCAAAGCCAATCAGACTCTTGCCGGGTCGGGCGGGGTGTTCGGGCTGAACCTGCCGTTGGCTAAGAATGCGGTGAACAAAATCACTGTGAGCGCAAGCGACGAGTATGGCAATGAAGCGTCTCGTGAGCTGTTGATTACCCAGATTTCATTTGACTCCCTGGTCGCCGCGGAAGTCAAAGCCGAGCCGCTTTCCGTTGAACGGATTGAGCAGCTTGTTCGGGAAGGCGTAATCGACCTCGATAATCCGGCAAACTACAACGTATCGCAGTTCGATATTGTGCTTACCATCGGCAGCCAAACTGTTCCCGTGAGTGTGCCCATCGCCGTGCCGAAAAATGAACCCGAGCCGACCGGCTGGGAGACATATCAAATGCCCACGGGCGACGGCGGAAGCGGAGGGAAGCCGCCGCCGCCGCCGATTGAAATTATCGTTTTCCAAGAGTTTATTGAAGCCGTTGTCCCCGGCCAGCCGGCCCCACCGCCGATTCCGGGGGTGATCATTATCGAAGGCCGGATAAAAAGCTTAAAGGAGTTCTTCAGCGTAAAGCTCTTGATGATGAACCTTTCCGGGATTTTCACGCTTGCTGATGTAACAGCGAATCTCGAGTTTCCAAACGGCGGCTTATCCAAGGTGCTGCCAGCTGACGGCATTGCCTCTTTGGGCAGCATTCTGCCGGGAAACGGCACGGTTCCAGGACAAAAGGAAAAGGAGTTCATCGTCCGCGGAGACGAACTTGGTATCCGTGGTATTAAGGTCAATTTCGGCGGCAAAGTCGCCGGTCCGGGAATACCGGAGGGAGCAGAGATCGCTTTTAACGGCAGCGCGCAAACAAGTGTCGAGGTCAAAGGGCCACCGACGTTTCTTGTGCAGGTTATTCACCCGGATATTGTCGAGAAAGACACTCCTTACGAACTGCTCGTCGATGTCACGAATACCGGCCAGACTCCCGCGCTTTATGCCAGCCTGGAGCTGGATGTGGGCGCCGCAGGAAGGCTTGTAAGCTGCACAGTCGATGCAGGGAGTGCGCCGCAGTGCACAAATGTCGAGAGTCCAGAAAAACGGCCTTTTGGCCACATCTATCCCGCACAGACGGTGCGCGAGTCGTTCACGATAATCCCGGATAAGAGCGGCAGCATCAGCTCTTGCCTCGGTATCGCCGACCAAAACATCACATTGCAGGTTCTTGTCGGGGCAATCGGCTGCTTGGTCGGAAATTTTCCGCCGGAACGGAAAAACGCAGACGGCCTGCCCTCGGTCTCTGTCCTGCCCGCGCCGAATATGCTTGGTGTCGGGCTTGCCGCACCGGTTACAGCTTTTTTCACCAAGAAGATGAACGAAGTCTCGCTGCGAACCGGAAGCGGAGGCACGTTTAATGTTTACGATGAAAACGAGCA